>JANXXS010000051.1 GCA_025350505.1 Burkholderiales bacterium | reverse complement strand
CGCCGCCGGGCGCCGGTGCCTGCCACTGGATGACGTAGGGCACCGCTGTTTCACGTGAATCAGGCTCGAAGTGCAGCTCCTTGCCAGCGACGTAGCACACGAAGCCTTCCTCGCGCGCCAGCCACGCCAGCGTCTCCCATTCGCTGCGGTCGGCCTGCATCCGCACCTGGTCGTGCTTGTAGAACGTGCCGACATTCGTCGTCGTCGTCGTGACGACCGGCGTCAGCCCATGCGAGACGGCGAGCGCCGTGGCGATGTCGCTCGACTTCTGGTTGACCCATTGCGAGGTGATCTTCGCGTCGATGAAGACGGCCGTCAGATCGCGTCCGGTGAGCGTCAGCATCGTCGACACGGGGTCGAAGTCCAGCGAGTCGACGCGACCGTAGATCTGGCTCGGCAGCTCGGCCGGCTGCGGGTTGGCCGGATCGATCGGGAAGCCGGCGAGGATCTCGACGAAGAGCTCGGTCTGCAAGCTGAACCACGACGGGCTCGCGAAGCTGGGCAGCGCCGACGCAGCGAACGACACGCGGAACGTGTCGGCCTCGTAGTACGTGTTGCTCGACACCTCCCACGACACCCAGCCATCGATGCGGGTGCCATTGATCCGCACGATGGCGCGCGGCTGGCGGCCCGCGGCGACGGCGGGGATGGTGTTCAGCGCGGCCATCAGGCGTTCAGCACGCCGTTTTGCTGCTCGGCAGTCGGCGGGATCGTCAGCACCTTGGTACCGGCGATGAACGGGTCCGTGATGCCGTTCGCCTTGGCAATGCCGGTCCACGCGGTCGCGTCGCCGTATTGCGCCTCGGCGATCTGGAACAGGTTGCCGCCTGCCGT
Source organism: Burkholderiales bacterium (assembly GCA_025350505.1). Classification (GTDB taxonomy): domain Bacteria; phylum Pseudomonadota; class Gammaproteobacteria; order Burkholderiales; family Burkholderiaceae_C; genus Schlegelella_A. The sequence continues at coordinate 15,900 of JANXXS010000051.1, read as the reverse complement.
CGCCACGGTGTTCGGCGACGAGCTGGTCGCGCCGAGGTTGGCGCTGACGCGGCCCAGCACGTTGCGCATCAGGTAGAGGTTCGAGAGCTGGTTCGCCGCGACGACTTGCGCCGTCAGCGAGGCGGCGGACTGCGATAGCGGCGTGAAGGGCAGCACGCCGCCCAGGGTCGTGACGTTGGCGACGGTGTTGCCCGTCGAGGCGATGAGGATGGCAACGCGCGCCTGCACGGCCGCGAGCGGCTGCACGACGCTGTTGATGACGCTCTGCGCCGCCTGCGCGAAGGACGAGACGAGCGCGATGGCCGCGTCGAGCTTGCCGAGCAGCGTCGAGAGTGTCGAGTCGCCGATCGTCGCGCCCAGCGCGTCGTATGCCGCCGCGTCGTCGCTGATCGCCTGGTCGACGGGCGGCTGGCCGCTTGAGGTGACCGGGCTCGTCTGGTCGGCGATCACCTCGCACACGATGCGATAGGGGATCTGGTACGCCTTCTGGTAGTTGGCCTCGAACTCTCGGACCACGACGAGGTAGGAGAAGGCCGACCAGGCCAGAGCTTGCGGCACGCCGCCGGCGCGCAACGTGTCGAGATAGCGAGCGCGGTCGATCGCGCTGGTGCCCGTCTGCGTTGGCGTGCCGTCGGCGGCGAGCGTCTTGCCGCTGCCGAGCAGCAGGCCGGTCCACTCCAGAGCGCGATCGGCGCGGCCCATGGCGTCGATGACACGCACGCCGCCGACTAGTTCGTGGATCGAGAGCCGCTGGCTACCGCCGATCCGGATCTCGGCCGGGATCTCGAGACTCCCGAACGAGAAGCCGCCCAGCACCAGCGTCGTGTCGGACTGTTGCGCGCCTTGCAGCATTACCAGGTCCCCGTCGCGCCGCCAGGCGTCAGCGCCATTCGGCCATCGAAAGAGTTCGGGCCGGTCTGTGGCCCGTTCATCGCGCGCGTCTGGTGGCCGGTGACGATCTCGCCGACCTTGCGGCCATCCATGTTCAGCACGACCGGTGCCGCCGCTCCGGCGCCCTTGCGTGGCGCCACGGTGTCGCCCCACGAACCCTTCGCGCCGCCGCGCTCGCTGCTTCCGTCGAGCGGATGCGTGACCTTCAGCAGCTGGTCGGCCAGCCACGAGCCGACCTTGTCGGCGCCGAGCGCGGTGGCGATGCTGTAGGTGCCGTAGCCGAGGAAGCCCAGCAGGCCGAGCCTGCCGAGCGCCAGGCCGAGGCCCCCAAGGCCCCCAGCGACCTGCAGAAGCATGCCGCCGATGCCAGCGGCCCGACCGACCACAAGCGCGAGCCCCAGCGCCTTGAATCCGGCCGTGGCAAGCATCAGGGTGCCGCCGACGGCGACCACACCGGCCAGCACGCCGAAGCCGACCGTCAGCCACGTCGTGAGCGTCGGGAACTCACGGGCGAAGGCGACGACGCCCTTGACGACGGTCGTCAGGCCCTCCACGGCCTTGATGGCGAGCGGCAGCACGGACGTGCCCAGTTCCTTGAGCACGTCGCGCCACTTGGCGTGCAGCTCGAGCTCCTTGCCCGCAAGAATGCCACTTCCCGTGGCGGCTAACCCGTTGATGTCTTGCGCCGAGCGGTTGGCTTCCGACTGCATGTGCAGCGTCGCGCGCTGCTGGTAGATGCGCGCCATCAGGCCAGAGCCGGACCGATTGCCGAGGAGCATGCCGAGCTCGCGGATCACGCCCTCTTCGGACGTGATGCCCTTCGCAGCGAAAGCCGGCAGGAGCACCTTCTCGAGCAGCGCGAGCTCGCCCTCGCCTTCGAGGATGCCCGAGCCCTTGAACGCGCCCGGCAGCGCCTTCTTGAGCTGGCCGAGCTGGTTGAACTGCACGCGCGACGGGTCGAGCAGACCGAGCCGGTACAGCTCCTGCTGCGCCGTGATCGTGCCGCGCGACTGCACGAGGTTCTGATAGATCGACATCGCCCCCGTGCCGTAGCGAGAGCCGCCGAACTCCTGAATCAGCGGCTCGGAGCCGAGGTAGAAGGCCTCGTTGCTGCGCAGCGAGAGCGCGACGCCGCCGGTCTTCAGCGCCTGGAGCAGCGCCGTCGCGTCGACGCGGTTGCGGCTGCCCGAGATGACCTTCTGCACGAAGTTGGCCTGGCTCTCGAACTCGGCCGGACTCGACAGGCCGCGGCGAAACTCGATCACCTTCAGCATGTCCATGAACTTTGCTTCGTTCGCGGACCCGCCGGCACCGAAGACGGCCTGGTTGGCGAAGCGCATCTTGGCCATGATCGGCGCGGCCATCTCGGCGTGGCCGAGATCCTTGAACACCGCCATCGCGTCAGACAGCAACGTCAGGTTCTCGCGCGCGCTGGTGCCGTACGTCTTCATGCCCGTCGCGAACTTCACGGCATCGGTGTTGACCTTGTCGCCGAAGCCGAGGGACGCGAAGCGCGCCGCCTCTGTCTGGAATTGCTTGGCCTCCTCGAGGGGTGCCTTGAAAAGCGATAGGCCGAAGAAGCCCGCACCGGCCGCCGCGCCGCCCATGACACCGAGCAGCTTGATGCGACCGAGTTGCTTCTCGACCTCGGACAGCGTCGAGCGCGTCGTGCCGACGTGGCGATTGAGCGCCTGGAACTGTCCGGCGAGGCCGATCAGCCCGGTCGTGACACTATCGAGGAGGCGAAGTCGAATCGCGACGCTGTATGCTTCGAACATGCCTTCGGTCCTCTTTCACGCTCACGACTGGATTGCACACCGCGTGCGCTGGGTGCAGTACCCGCGCATCGTTCCCCGCAGTCAGAACGCGCGCCTGGCCTTCTTCAAGACGCAGATGCCGTGGCCCCTGCGTGTCGGGCTCGTCGTCATCGGCAGCGTGTTGCTGATGGTCTGCGCCGTCGCCCTGTTCTTCCTCGGCTTGCTCTTCTGGGCCGTCTTCACGGCGTGATCCGGCCGCCGAAGTAGGCCGCGCCGCCGCGCGTGACCTTTCCGGCCAGCACGCCGCCTACCTCGAGCCGCTCGGCTTTGCCGGTCACCATGGCCAGCCCGACGAAGTCCTTGCCGAGTTGCACGCCGCACAGCGCCTGAAAGACCGTGTTCGCCAGAATCTTCTGGATGTGATCGCGGTTCTTGACCAGCGCGGGCCCGAGCACCGGCCGCGGCGGCATCTTCGAGGTGCCGAACTCGTGATAGACCAGCGTCGGATCGGTCGAGCCGACGATGCCTTGCAAGCCTTCGGCCTCGTGCTGGAAGCTGGCATACATCGCGCCGTGACGCAGCAGCGGTGCGTCAGCCGGCGCGCCGAGGCGGGCCTTTTCGGCCTCCGTGCTGTCGGCCAGCGGCGCCCACGCGGGAAAGTCGCCGATAGCCGCTTGGTAGTGGCCGATCTCGTCTTTCGCAGCCGTCTCGATGACGACCAGCGCGGCTTCGAGCCCGGCCTTCATGTTGTGCCGCACGGCGCCTTCGAGCGACGCCAGGTGCAGCGCGAAACTGCCGAGGTCGTCGAACGTCTGGACCTGCATCACTCGTCCTTCGGAAAGCTCATGGTCGACCAGTCGAACTTGTTGCCCTCCTGCTCGGAGAACACGATGCACCACGCCGCGCGGGTGATCTCATCGACGCTGAAGGCCACGTCGAACGGGATGCCATTGCGGACGAGCCACAGGCATTCCCTGATCGGCGCGGCCTGCGCTAGTTTTTTAGCGTTGCCTTGTCCGCCTCGGCGTCGGGCTTGCCGTAGTTCTTTGTCACGGCATCGGCCACGGCCAGGATGCCATGCTCGTCGAGCCGCTGGATCAGCGCTTCGACTTCGCTCTTGCGCGACAGCGTCACCAAGTCGCCGTCGATCGCGGTGACGAAGATCAGGGGCAGCACCATGCCCATGTAGACCTCGTTCTTCGCGGTGTCGCCGAGGATCTCGACCAGCCGGTACTGCGCCAGCACGCCCGGCTTCTTGAGCGTGATGACGCGCCCGCGCGCATCGGTGACCTCGGTCGTCTCCGACGCCTTCGCGACGAGCTGCGCGGCCGGGGTGTCGTTCAGGGTGGCTTTCATCGTGGCGTCAGGCGATCTTCAGCCGCTGCGCCGCGACGAAGGACAGGCTCTGCTTGACCGTCGCGTCGCCCTTCCACTCGCCGGCGTCGTCGAGCTTGAGCAGGACCTTGAGGTAGCGGTACTGCGTCACCGCGCCGCTGACCTCGGTGATGGTCTCGGTCAGCGTCGCCGGCTGCTCGTTGATGCCGGCGTAGTAGTTCGCCTCGAGCTGGGCGAAGTAGTCGTCGACGGTCGAGTCGGCGCGCTCGACCATGAACTTTCCGCGCCAGCCGTCGAAGAAGCGCACGTGGCGCGTGATGCCGTCCAGGCCCTTCACCTTGACCTCGGCCATGTCGGGGGCCGACTGAAAGCCCGTGATCAGGTTGAGGTTCAGCGGGCCGCTGGCCGTCACGATGGTCAGCGTGCAGTCGCGGCCTACCGAGAATGAATTGACTGGCATGGTGTGCTCCTAGAAAGGTCGAACTTGCCAACTTGCGCAAAATCGCAAACTGACCCGAATGCTTGACTACGGCGCTCAGGCGAGCTGCGTCTGCTGCTTGTTGATCTGGACGCTCGTGCCGCCTTCGACGTTGATCAGGAACTTCTCGATCACGGCGAGGTACTTGACCTTGACGTCGGCCTGCATGTAGCCCAGGGCCACGCGCGACGGCGGGTTGTTGCTCGAGTCGACCTGCACCAAGTAGGCGGCACCGCCGTTCGGGTCGCCGATCAGCCCCTGGCCTTGCAGGTTGTCCAGGAAGGCGCTGATCGTCGCCATCGCCTGGCCACGCACCGTCGAGCTTTGCAGCAGGCCGATGAAGCGGCCCATGCCGGCATTCAGCGTGTACGCGATGTAGTTCGTCATCCGCGTGTAGTTGTCGCCATTGGTGACCGGATTCGACGAGCTGTTGTGGCCGAAGCGCGCGCCGAAGTACTGGCCGCCCGGCACCGGGTTCGTGATGACGTCGATGCCGGCGATGCCCAGCAGTTGCAGCTCGGCGGACGAGTACTGCTGGTTGACGTAGCTCTTCTGCGTGCCGACGACGCCCTGCAGTTGCTTGTTCAGCGAGCTGTTCTGCGGCGACAGGTTCGAGAGCAGGCCGGCGATGAAGCCTTGCGGACTCACGACGCGGAGCTGGTTGTTGTACGTGTCGAGCCAGTAGACCCAGTCGCCGAAGAGCAGCTTGGCAGCGTAGTTGTCGATGCCCGCCGTGCTCTTCACCGTCACCGCATTGGCAATGCTGTCGCCCGACGGGCCGGTCATCACCATGTAGATGCCCTCGGACAGGCCGAAGGCGACCTGCGCCGACCAGGTCGTGCTGTCGTCGTCGTCGGCGAGCAGCGCGATGCTGGCGCCGGTATTGCGCAGCGCGTACATGCCCTTGCGCGGCACCGTGTCGACGCCGATCAGCACCGAACCGGTGATGGCCGCGGCGCCGTCGAGGCCGCCGGCCAGCGTGTACGTGTTGGCGATCGGCGCGGTGACGACGCCGGCCGACGACGCGACGCAGATCTGCGACGGCCCGCGCAGCGAGTTGGTGCCGTTGTTGATGGCGGTCGCGATCGCCGCCCAGAGCGCGGCGCCGACCAGGCCGAAACCGATGTTGTCGAAGGCCTCGGGCACGAGACCCGGCGCGCCGATGACGACCTTCTGCGTGCCCGTCTGCGAGCCCGCCGACGTCGTCGCCGTGATGCTGTTGCCGAAGCTGCCGGTCCACTTCGAAGTGATCGACAGGCTGTTCGTCGGGCCGCTGGTCGCCGTGATCGTGCAGGCCGTGCCTGCACCGGTCGACGTCGTCGCCGATGCCGCCGTCGGCGCGACGGTGTAGGCGCCGGCATTGAGCAGCGCCAGGCCGGTGACCGCACCGGCGGCGACAGCCGTGATGGTGAACTTCGCCGCCGTCGTGAAGGTGCCGGTCGTCAGCGTCAGCACGTCGCCGACCGCGTGACCGGTGCCGGGCGCCACGAAGACGCCCGAGATCACGCCGAGCGCGACCGCGTTGATGCTGATCGTCGCCGCGGCGTCGCTGCCATCGGTGACGCGCACGACCTTGAGGTTGTTCGCCCCCTGCTGCACGGCCGTGGCGACTTGCGTGCCGAGGTCGTACTTTCGCGGCTGCACGGGACCGAAGACCGCGGCGAATTGCGCGATGTTGCCCACCGTCGTCGGGCTGTTGACAGGCCCCCACGTCGCGGAGCCGACGATGCCGAGCACGTTGGTCGGCACGCCGTTCAAGTACTGCGTTTGCGGCGGGACGATCTGGACGTAGAGATCGGGCACGACCAGCGCGGTCGTGTTGATCTGCCCGAGTTGGGTCACTGGCATGTCGGCCTCCTGAGGAACGAAGAAGCCGCCCGAAGGCGGCCGGTTAGATGGCGATCAGGCGCACGCGCTCAGTTCGGCGCGGCGTCCTCGGCGACCGGCGCGTCGGGCAGGATCACCTGCACGACGTTGGCCGCATTGGTCGAATCCTTGAGCTCGGCGACCAGCGCCGGGTCGGTGATCTGCGCGCCTTTCGCGTAGTCGGCGAAGGCGTTGGTGACGACGAGAGCGAGCATGGTGCGGTCCTCAGGTGTAGACGGTGAAATTCGAGCCGTAGGGCAGCACGCCGGCGACGGCCGCCTGCGTGTTGAGCTGCTCCTGCGTGATCTGCGTCTCGGCCTCGGTCTGGGTCGTGCCGTACTCGACGGTGTAGAACAGGTCGCGCCGGTAGAGGCGATCCTTCTGGAACTTGTCGGAGACCATGCTCGACTTGTAGGTCAGCCGGCCGGCCGTGCCATCGGCGAGCGTGATGAACGTCGTGAAGGCGAGCGCCGCATCGAGCGGTCCGGCGATCGCGTCGCGGTGCGCCGGCGTGTCGGCCCAGATGCCGATCTGGAACTGCCGCTCCTGTCGGCGCACCTCGCGCACTGCCGTGCCCGTGATGCCGATGCGCGCGGCCGTCAGGCGCGCCGAGGTCGGCAGCGTGACGATCGGGCCGGCGACGGTGGTCCCGGCGATTGCAGCGACGAGCAGCGCCTGCAGCGCGGCGGCGATGCTGTTCAGCGTGTCGGTGACGAGCACCGCGTAGACGAACGGCACGCCGTTGGCGATCACCGTGACGTTGTGCGGGTTGCCGGCGGGCGGCACCGTCCCTGCGATCATCACGGCCTGGCCGGCGATCGTGGCCGTCAGCGTCGGCGTGTTGACCGATGCCTGCTTCCAGTCGGGCGGATAGCGCGTGGTGTTGCGTTCCTCGGGCCGCGGGAAGATCGATACGTGGCACTTGCCTGCCGGTAGATCGACGTCGAGCTGCTGCGGGTTCGGCCAGCCGGCATACACCGCGATCGGCGTCGCCGCGATCGAGGGCTGGCCAGTGCCGAGCGGATAGACGATGGCGGCGATCAGGGTGACCAGCGCGGTCTCGACATCGGACACGTCAGCCATGGTCAGCTATGAACCTCGTTCGCCGCGACGCGCCAGCCCAGATCGGTCAGCTCGGCACCGTCGATCGCGTAGCGGCGGCCAATGTCGTCGGTGACCATGTCGCCCGCCGTCAGCACCACGGGCACCGAGGGCGGCAACAGGATGCGCCAGCCCGCGTTCTTCGTGCCCGCCGGCAGCGCGACGCCGGCTTCCTTGCGGCCACCGGCGAGGATCGAAGCCGGCCAGAGGGCACCGGTCGCGCCGAGGATGTCGGTCTCCGTCGTCGACTGCTTGCCGCTGTACGGTTGCGCGCCGATGCCGCTGTTCAGGTTCTCGCGCGTCACCTTGATCGAGCGGTTGCACTCGATCGCCAGCACCGGCAGAAGGAACTGCTTGCCGGCGATGAAGTACGTGTTCGGATTGATGCCGCCGTTGTTGCCGACCAGGTAGTCGCCGGTCAGCACGGAGGCGTCGTTGATCAGCGCCAGCCAGGTCGGGTCGCCGTACTCATTCGGCGATGTGAAGCTGTAGGTCGTGCCCGAGTCGAGTGCCATCAGCACGGCGCTCGCGATCAGGTTGCCGAGCGGCGCGGTGGCCGAGAGCGGCCGATACTGGCTGTAGGCGATGCCGATCACTCGGGCGGCCTTCGCATAGCCCGCGTAGACGCGAGCCTGGATCGTTACGCCGTCCATTTCAAACGACCAGCGAAACGCTGCCGCCGCCGTTGCCGCCCAGCGCCGGGCCCGGCGTGATGCCGAGGAAGTTGCAGAGCTCGCGACGCCAGCCGTCGAACAAGGCCTTGCGGTCGCGGTACTCGTTCTTGTTGTGCTTCCACACGGCCGCCTCGTCGGTGTCGAGATTGGCACTGACGCCGACGATCGCCGTCTCGAGCGTGCCGAGGTTGGCCAGGTACGTCGTGCGCACGACCGCCTCTTCTTCTGTGCCGAGCGTGTTCAGCTTGTATTCGAGCACGCCGTACTGTGTCGAGAAGCGATAGCCCGAGGCGGGCAGGGGTGTGCCGGTGCCATAGAGGCCATACCCGCAGAAGCGGCGAAGATCGACCTTCTCTGCGGTGGTGAACGTCATTGCGAAGGCCTCAGGCCGCCGGCTCGCTCGCCGGCAGCTGGTAGCTGATCGGCGCCTTGCGCTCGACCAGGATCAGCACGTCGGCCGGATCCGTGACGACCTGCGTGGCCGACCAGAAGTTGCCGCCGCCCTCGTCATCGTAGAAGCCGTAGGACTCGGTGAGCGTGACCGACGTCGGCATCGGGTCGGGCATGGGCGTGCCGTCGAGGCACAGCTTGAGCTCGGCCTGCGCCGTCGCGGATGCCGCGGCCGCCGCAGTGGCGACGGGCTTGGTGTTGGGGCTGGTGGCCATGAAAGACCTCCTTCGTGCGAGAGTCGGGAGAAGCCCGAGGCATCGGCCCCGGGCTTGCGTCGCCAGCGCTGGATCAGCCGACGTGCTCGATCACGACCGCGCGCTTCAGGTACTGCGCGCCAGCGGTCGGGATGATCGTCGACGTCGCGGTGGCGTCCGAAGGGGCGACGAAGCCGCCGATCCAGAACCACGACTGCGCGACGATCTGCTGCAGGCGGTCGATGGGGCCGCGGGTCACCATGCAGATGGCGTCCATCATCTCCATCTCGGCGTTGATGCCGCCGAAGTCCTTCGCTTTGGCCTCCATGCCGGCGAAGTCGCCTTCGACCAGGGCGCCCGGCATGCACATGATCGGGCGCCGAATCTTGAGCGCAGCGTTCGTCGGGTGCACCTGCACCAGCGCCTCGGTCGTCGGGATGAAGTTGCAGCCGACCAGCTCGAACACTTTGCCGGTGCGCACTTCCTTGCTGCCGTACTGGCCTTGGTACATCAGCTGGAAGGCGTTGTCCGAGAACAGCTGCCGCATCGAGATGTTGTCCAGGTACAGATTCACCAGGCCCTCGTAGCCGGTGTTGTTGCGCAGGTTGGCCAGCGCGTCTTCCACGACCGCCAAGGTCAGGATGTCGGCAGCGATCAGCGCCGCGGTGGTCGTCGCGATACCGAAGGTTGAGCCGCCGACCCACTTGCCGGCCGGGCGCACGAGCACCGGACAGTTGGCATGCGAGACGGTGTTCAGCGCCGTTCCGTCAGCCACCGTCATGTTGCCCGACATGGTCAGCGTGCCCGAGAAGCCGCCTGGGGTGGTGGTGACGTTGGAGCCGTCGCGCGCCGTACCGATCAGCGTGTAGATGTTCAGGCCCACGATCACCGGCGCGGTGAAGGTGCCCGATACCGGCACGAACTTGCCGGCGCTGGCACCCGTGCCGAGCACATTCTCGAAGCCGCGCACGTCGTCGACGTTGATCGTCGCAGCCGGGGCGCCGAGGGTGGTGCGCACGCGCGTGTTGCCGCCGAGGTAGCCGGCGAACAGCGCATTGCGCGCCAGGCGGTCGAGCGACTGCCGCGCCTGCACGCCGTTGGTGAACGCGTTCTGGGTGAACTGGTTGGCGATGCCGACCTGCGAGGTGACGACGTTCAGGTCGATCGTGTCGGCGTATTGGTCGATGCCGAGCACGTACTGCTCGATCGCCTGCGCGGTCGGCGTGAGGCCGTTGTCCAGATTGGTGTTCGTCGAGGCGACCAGCGGCGTCGTGACCGGCGCCTTCAGGCCCAGGCGGGTCTTGGTGACGGTCTCGCCGACGTTGATCGAGACCGGCTCGCGGTCGGCAATGGCGCGGTAGCCGATGGCCGACTGCAGGCCTTGGCGGAAGCGGTGTTCGAGGAAGCCTTGCTGAACGACGTTCTGCAGCGAGGCGGGCATGTTCTGGATGGGCATGAGAGCTCCTAAGGGGTTGGTGTTAATGACCCTCGTGGCATCAGCCTCTGCGGGTTCGACGCTGCTGCGTCGGCAGTCAAAAAGCGCGCAGCATCAGCCGCGCGCCGGGTGGATTGGTCAGCGAAGGCTGATGCCGAGCGATCTCGCTGCGACTTCGCGCTCCGCGTCGGTCATCTCCGACGCCTTCTTCTTCGTCGGGTCACCGGGCTTCGGCGGTTCCTTGCCGGTGCTGCTGCTGGCGGCGCCGAACAGGTACGGCTTCAACTTTTTCATGGTCTCCATGAGCGCGTCGGCGCCTTCTACCTCGCCGGCGTCGTTCAGCTTGACGGTCGACATATCGGCGAGCTTCAGCCCGTCGAGATCGACCATGCCGGCATTCAGCGCGGCTGCCTTGAGTTCGGCGCGGATCACACGCTGGTCGGCGGCGGTCGTCGCTCCCTTGACCTTGTCGTCGGCTTCCTTGGCGGCCTTGGCGGCGGCCTCTTCGGCTTCCTTCTTCTTGGTCTCGGCTTCGGATGCCTTGAGGCGCCAGCCCTTGTTCTCTTCGCGCAGCTCGCGCACGTAGTCCTTCGAAAATGTCTCGGCCTCGGGCGGCTTGGGGGCAGCACCGCCGCCACCAGCGGGCGGGTCGCCTTCGCCGAAGCACCCCATCAGCGAGAGCGGCAGGTCGAGCCAGTGGCGGGAAAGGCGGCGCGTCTTCATTGCACCACTCCCGAAGCCGCGACGTCGACGAAGCTCTGCTGCGTCTGCGCAGCCTCGCCGGCGAAGCCGCGTCGCACGAAGTCATCGTGCTGGTTGAGGTTGATCTGCACGCCGCGCGAGAGCATCTCGTTGGCGCGCGCGTGACTGATTCCGTGCGCGATCATCGAGATCGTGCCGTCTTCGTTGCTGATCATCACGATCACGCCGGGCACGCCGAGCCGCGTGCAGAGCAGCGGCGCGACGTTGCCCGGATGAACGTCCGGAAGGGGGTTCTTTTCGTCAGCCATCAGGCCTCCAAGTAAAAAAGGCCGCCATCTGGCGACCCGGTTGCAAGGCGCTGGCGTCGTCGTGACGCCAACGCGGGGATCAGTCCTCCGAGTTGCCCAGCGGCTCCTTCGGTGGCTTCGCTGCCGCGCTGTTCGGCGGCGGCGGCTCGGCGAGGATCTGCCTGATCTCGTCGACCGGATCGACGATGTCGTATGCCTGCGCGATCGACTTCACCGCCGTCTCTTGCGAGATGAGTCCGGAGCCACGCAGCACGTCCAGCGTCTCGGCCTGGGTCAGCTTGTCGGCGTACGTCGGTGCGTACCATTGCGGCCAGCGCAGACCGATGTCCTCGGTCGTGCTCAGCTTGCCGACCGGCCGGCGCTTCCTGTCGAGCAGCTCGAACTTCTGCGCCGCCTGCACGATCATGTTGAGCACGTCGAGCAGCGCGCGCTGGCCGTAGCTGATGCGCAGCTTGTCCGCGAGCCAGATCAGCGCCTGGTTCATCAGCTCCATCGCCCGGCCGGACTGCGCGGCGCTCAGCTTGTCGGCGTTGGCACGGTTGCCGCCCGCGCCTTCGAGCGCGATCTCGCGCAGGCCCTTGACCCAATCCATGACGGCCGACGCCGCGTCGCCGCTGATCTCGAGCAGCTTGGCGTCGCCGTCGGAGCTGGTGATGATCGCGTTCGCCGCACCCTTGACGATCGCCGGTCCGCCGTCCTGGTAGGCCGGCTCCTTGATGTGCAGCGTCGGGTCGCTCTGGTACTTCAAGCCGCGCCCGCCCTGCGAGAGCAGGTAGTCGGCCTCGATCTGCGTGTCGATCGCTTCGAGCGGCAGCGTCGGCACGCCGTCGACCTGGTCGCCGCCCGGCAGGTTCTTGGCCCAGACGATGGGCACGAAGCCAAGGCCATGCGTGGTGGATCGCGCCGGATCCGGCGTCGGCGCAATGGGCGGCTTCTGGTCCGCATCCGACTTTTTCAGCGGCAGGTACCAGGTCTCGGCGTCCGCGTCCCAGACGCGCTGAAACCAGAAGTCGAGCGTGAGCTCGTCATCGGCGATGGTGTAGCCGGCGTCGCGCAGCGCGTCGCCCTTGAGCTTGTAGCGCTCGGTCACCCGCAGCAGCGTGTCGGGCGCCTGCTCGTCCCACTCGGGCGTCAGGTACTTCGTCGCCATGACGCTGAAGAACAGGCGCTGCCGCAGCACGCGCATCAGCACGGCGACGGAGCCGACCGAGCCCTTCGTCGCGGCGTCGATCATCACCTCGTTGAGCTGCGTCTCGCCGACGAGCTTGGTGAGGGCGTCCCGCGTCACCTCGTCGACGCACTCGATGGCCGGGAAGTGGCCTTCGCTGAAGAGCAGCGACGTCGAGTCGTTGACGACGGTGCGGCAGATGCGCGTGCGCGCCGACGGCCGCCGCTGGGCCAGCGTGATGTACTCGCCGGCGCCGTTCCGCTCTTCGCCGAAGGGATGCTCGAGCTCGTCGTACAGCGTGCCGTCGAGCACGCGCTCCAGCGCGGCCAGGCGGAACGTGCGCTCCGGGTAGTCCTTGTCCTTCGGATAGGTGGCCTGCAGTGTCTTGAAGTCCGGCATTTCAGCGGCCCATGTGAGGCAGGTTCGCCACGCGCGTCGCAACAGGCCGCACGACCGGCCACCGATACGTCAGCAGGTAGCCGGCAGCGTCGGGCAGATGGTCCTGGCCCTGCGACTTGTCCGGCTCGCCGTTGTCGTCATAGACCTGCTGCTCGAGGCACTCGGTCAGCGTGGGGCACTTGCGCGTGTTGACCAGCAGCGAGCGTGTGCCGGCCGCGTTGAAGATCTGGGCGTTGACCGATGCGACGCGGTCTTTCACGAGCGGGTTGGTGCCGTCGACACAGATCGCGAACTTGGCGTCCTTCAGGATCTGCAGGTCGCTCAGCGACGCATTCACCGTCTTGTTGCTCTGGCCGCTCGCATCGGGATAGACCGTGATGTGGTGCCCCGGAAAGCGGTCCTTGAGCGACTTGACCATCGCCGGCGTGTCGCGCACGCCCTTCAGCTCGTCGAGGATGCGCGGCTTCTTGTCGCGGATCACGCCGACAGCCGCCGAGCAGTTGTAGACGTTGAAGTCGAGCCCGATGTGCAGCGGCTCGCCGGGCTCGATCGCCTCGTCGATGTGATTGGCGAAGCGATCGAAGTCGGGATAGACAGCACCCGACGTCAGGTTGACGAACTTGCCTTCGAGGTAGGCATTGACGAGCTGCGGCGGGTAGCTGGCCAGCAGCGACGGGATGTAGTCGTCCGGGAGATTCTTCTCGTTCTCGTACGTGCTGGCATGCACGAGACCGTAGAACTGCGCCATCGCCGGCTTGTCGCGCAATTCCTTGACGAAGGCGAAGTGCGTGAACTTGAAGCCCTCCGGCGTTGTCGTGACGTCGATGCCGTTGCGCAGCCGGTCCTGCTTGTAGCGCATGCGGGCGATGATCTTTCGCCACGCGAGCTGCGCCTTCTCCTTCTTCAGCAGGTCGAGCTCGTCGATCTGCGCGTGGCCGATTTTGAAGCCCGCGATGTCGCCGGGGTTCTCCATCGACCGACAGATCACCGTCGAGCGGTACTGCCGGCCGGAGTAGAGGTGGACCTCCTTGTTCGACTCGTTGATCTTGACGTGCATGCCCCAGTCCGCGGCGACCTCGTCGATGGTCGGGAAGAAGATGTCGCGGATCAGCGGATACGAGGGCGCGAAATAGCCGCTGTTGACCTTCGGGTGCTCCCAGGCGTGCATGCACAGCCCGGCGCCGCCGACCCACGTCTTGCCGGTGCCGAAGCCCGCGACGAAGGCGCGGAACTTGAAGGGGAGCGCGAGGAACCTGGCCTGCGGGACGTTGAGCGTCGGGCTAAGGGCTGGTCCGGCGGCCATCTTCGACCTTCACGGTGACCGAGACCGGCGGCGGTGCGTCGGTGCCATCGGCAGGGTCGGGCTGGGCGCGCCAGCGGGCCGGTTGGCGGTTGCGCAGCCACAGGCTGGCAGCGTTGGTGTCGGGCGGGTAGTGCTTGGTCACCCGCGTCTTCGTGACCTCGCCCTGGTAGGTCGTGATGACGATCTCGGAGTGGCTGTAGCCGAGCGCCCGCTCGTACAGCGACCGCGCCACTCGGGCGTCGGCGATTTCCTTCCCCCGTGTACAAGCGTCAAAAAAACCGGGCTGAGTCTTGCGCCAGTTGTTCAGCGTCTGACGTGTGACACCGAGCGCTTCGGCCATCTCGGGCTCGGTCTTGCCCAGTAGCGCGAGGTCGAAGATTGCTTCGAGATACGCCCTGGTGAACTTCGTCGGACGCCCTCGCCCGCGCTTTACCGGCGCATCAGCGTCTGCGTCTGTCTTGGCCATGATGGCTCACCTCGGCATCGGCATCAGTGGTGGTGCAGCACTTCGGACTCAACGCGAGCAAGCCCGCGCCAGTGCTGTCGGCCGTCCGCGACTCCCGGTCAAATTCCCTGCGAGTGCGACAGAGGAAAGATCGAGCGATTTACCCGTCGCCCTCCACGAATGACCTGCGCGGCACTTCCGGGTCACGCTCTGTTCAAGTCGTGATGGCAGTCGGCGGCGGCGAGACCGTGTAGCCGTGGTCGGTCAGGAGCTTGATCGCGTCGGCCTCGGCTTCCTGGCCCTCGACGAATTCGGCGAAGCGGCGCACGAGCGCGTGGGCCGTGCTGCTGATCTCGCCCTCGACTTGCGACAGACGCGTCGCGATGAAGCTCTCGGCGTGGGCTTTCAGGTTGGCGATGGTGAGCACGGGCAACTCCTTTCGGACGCAAAAAAGCCCGCACGCGGCGGGCTCGGAGGTGTGACCGGGGGCAGTTACGGCCCGACCATAGCGAAAATGTACATGATCTGAGTCACGCCAAGCGGACGCTTTCCGCGCATTCGACGAGTCCGTCACGCTCGAACATCTCCGAAAGCCGCGCCATGCCGGCCCGGCGAAGGCGACCGGCGGCCGTCTGGACCGTGACGAGGTTGCGATGCACGGTCGACTGCGACAGCAAGTACTCGGCGGCGACCGCGCGCTCGGTGACCTGGTGGCGCACCGAGCCTTGCGCGTGCACGGCCCAGACGATGAGCGTGCGCGCCGGCTTGCTGTCGATCGTCATGGCGCCGCCGATGTAGTCGCGCAGCGCATGCACGCCGTCGGCCTTGCTGGCGTCGTGGGCGAACCAGGCGTGGATCGCGTGGCGCTCCATCACCGTGCAGTGGTGCATCACGGCGCCGCGGACCATCGCGCACTGGCCGCGCACCTCCATCGACGACAGCCCCTTGAAGTTCAGCGTGCCGTCGCGCATGGTCTCCGTACGCACGCCGGCGCGCTCGAGAAGGTGCTCGATCGCGACCTGCATGCTGCCCTTCTGCGTCACCGGCAGCGAGCCCATCAGGAAGCTGACGTGCAGCGCCTGGCTGACCGATCGAAAGATCGCTTGGTTTGCCATGGGATCCTGCTTCAGGGTCAGCCGACACCAACAGGCTTCTTGCGCTGGTTCGAAATCTGCGGCGCCGGCTTTGGCGGGTTGATTTCGCGCAGCATCTGGTTGGCCTGCGCCTTCACCGCCGCGCCGTAGCGATGCAGAAGCTCCTGCTTCTTGCATAGTTGTGGGTCTTCGGTGTTGACACGAGCGGCGCGATTGATCGAGCGCATCTGCTTGCGCGTCCCCTGCTTGAAGCCCGCGACGCCGCTGTCGACGCGCTCTGCGTCGGTCAAGACACGGAAG
>JANXXS010000432.1 GCA_025350505.1 Burkholderiales bacterium | reverse complement strand
ACGACAAGCACGCCTCTTCGCTGCCAAACCAGTCCAAGAACTCGGTCCAGTTGCGCGGATAGTCCGTCCCCGCTATCGGCCCCGCACGCTGGACTTCCATCCGCCGATCCTAGCTTGACTGGAGCTAAGCGGATACCCCATGAATATATACAGTTTCTCTGATTCCGGCGCGGGTCAACGCAAGCAGTGGCGCGCGCATTGCTTGAGAATCGGTCATTGCTTCGCTAGGAGCTGCAGTCCATGAAACACGTCTTCACCGTGATCGGCCTCGGCTTCGCCGCGCTGTTCGTCGTCGTGTTCTTTACCGGCCGGCTCGATTCGAAGCATCTCGCGCTGGTGGCGCCGCGCGTCGGCATGCAACCCGAAGACCTGAGCGCTATCGCGCCCCGCATCGCATCGCAGATCGGCGCGACGATCGGCACCTCGCGCCGCGTCGTCTACCTGCTGGCGTGCAGCGGCGTGCCCGACCGCTCGACGATGGAAGCGCGCGCCAGGGAGGCGGCGACCATCACCGAGAAGCAGCGCATGACGGTCCGCGAGGCCGCCGTGCTCGTGCTTTCGGGCAAGGCCCAGGAAGGCGCGGTCAGTCCGCTCAAGGATTGCTAGACGCAGTCGCTGCGGTGCGCTTCGATTCGAGCGACATCCATGTCCGTGCGCGAGCGGTGATTCGCGGCGTGCAGGCATGGATCGTGCGGTGCACAGATCGGTATACCAGATCCCGCACCAAATCACCGCATGGAGTTTTCGTCGCTGCTCACGCTTGCAGACTGGCGCGTGGCGTACCGCTCCGGTGCGTCGCCGCGAACACTGCTCGAGGCCCTGCGCAAGCGTCTCGCCGCTGAAAGCCCGATCGCCGCCTGGATCGCGCGCGCCGACGAGGCGCATCTTTCGGCACAAATCACGGCGCTCGAGGAGCGCACCGAAGGTTACGCCGACCGCGCCGCGGCGATGCAGGCCTTGCCCCTGTTCGGCGTGCCCTTCGCCGCCAAGGACAACATCAATGTCGGCGGCCTGCCGACGACCGCTGCCTGTCCGGCCGCCGAGACGGCGCCGGCGGCCAACGCCGGCGCGGTGCAGCGGCTGATCGACGCCGGCGCGATCTGCATGGGCAAGACCAACCTCGACCAGTTCGCCACCGGGCTGGTCGGCACGCGCTCCCCGTACGGGCGGCCGAGCAGCACCTTCGCCGCCGACCGGATCAGCGGCGGATCGAGCTCGGGCTCGGCGGTCGTCGTCTCGCTCGGCGATTTGCCGTTCGCGCTCGGCACCGACACCGCCGGCTCGGTCCGGGTGCCGGCCGGCTTCAACAACATCGTCGGCTTGAAGCCGACGCCCGGCCGCGTCACGACGCGGGGCGTGCTGCCGGCATGCCGGAGCATCGACTGCGTGTCGGTGCTCGCGCTGACCGTCGAAGACGCCGCCGCCGTGCTCGCCGTCATCGAGGGCGACGATCCGCTCGACGACTACAGCCGGTTCGTTCCCGGTGCCGGCCGGCTGCCCGCGGCGCTGCGGATCGGCATTCCCTCGCATGCCGAATTCCATGGCGACGCCGGCTACGCAGCGGCCTTCGAAGGCGCGGTGGCGCACGTGTCGATGCTCGGCCATCGGCCGGTGGCGACCGACTTCGCGACGCTGCACGCGGTCGCCGAGCTGCTCTACAGCGGCCCATGGGTCGCCGAGCGCTTCGCCGTCGTCGAAGACATGATCGAGCGCAATCCGGGCGCTCTCGATCCCTCGGTGCGTCTGGTGATCGAGGCGGCACGCGGCTTTTCTGCGACCGACGCGTTCCGCGGCCAGTACGCGCTCGCCGCCGGCAAGCGCGCTGTCGCCACGCTCTGGGACCAGGTCGACCTGTTGATGGTGCCGACCGCGCCCGGCCATCCGAAGCACGCCGAGGTCGACGCCGATCCTTTGCGCAGCAACGCCCAGCTCGGCCTCTACACCAACTACGTCAATCTGCTCGGCTGGTGCGCACTGGCCGTGCCTGCGGGCTTCACGACGATCGGACTGCCTTTCGGCGTGACCTTCATCGCCCCGGCCGGCGTAGACGCCGCGCTGGCGCGCTTCGGCATGGCCTGGCAGGCCAGCCTCGGGATGAAGCTCGGCGCGACGCAGCGGAGCAGCGCCGTCGCCGTCGACGCTGCGGGTTCGGCACTCGCGCGCGATGCCGCGCTCTGGCCTGCCAGCACACCGTCCTTGCCGATCGCCGTGGTCGGCGCGCACCTGAGCGGACTGCCGCTCAACCCGCAGCTCACCGACCGCGGTGCGGTGCTGCGCGAGACCGCCCGCACCGCGCCCCACTACCGGCTCTACGCGCTGCCCGACACGACGCCGCCCAAGCCCGGCATGTTGCGCGTCGGCTGCGAAGGTGCGGCGATCGAGGTCGAGGTCTGGGATCTGCCGCGCGGCGAGGTCGGCGCCTTTCTCGCGCTCGTGCCGGCGCCGCTCGGCATCGGCCAGATCGAGCTCGAAGACGGTCGCTGGGTGCATGGCTTCGTCTGCGAAGCACATGCCCTGCAAAACGCGCGCGACGTCACCCGCCACGGCGGCTGGCGCGCCTACCTGCAGTCGCTTCAGCCCGCGAGCGCGAGCTGAACCGCGACCGACGCAACGGATTCGATGGCCTGTCGTCACTCCGGAGAAATCATGAAATCGATTCATTCGACGGGCAAGCGCCGCGGCGCACTGACCGATCCTCTGTCGCCCGACGCGGGCCGTCGGCGCCTGCTCCTTGCCAGCGCTGCCGGTGCCGGCGCTCTGGCTGCGCTCGGCACGCCGGCGTTCGTGCGCGCCCAGGGCGCGCCGAAGATCCGCATCGGCTACTGGCCGGTGGCGGCCGGCCTGCCCTTCTTCGCCGCCGTCGAGAAGGGCTTCTTCAAGGAGGCCGGCCTCGATGTCGAAGCGCTCAAGTTCGCCGGCGCGCAGCAGGTGATGGAAGCGATGCTCTCGGGCCGCTCCGACGGCAACGCCAACGGCACCGGCTCGGCCAACCTGGCGATCGGCGAGATCGCCCAGCCGGGCCTCTTCAAGATCTTCGCCACCAACCGAGCAACGCCAAGTACGTGCTCGAGGAGTTCCTGCTGCCCAAGGACAGCCCGGTCAGGACGATGGCCGAGCTGAAGGGCAAGCGGGTCGCCTCCGGCCCGGGCATCCAGAACGTGACGCTCGCCAAGACGATGCTCGAGAAGGCCGGTGCCGGCCTCATGAGCGTGACCGAGCTGCCGATCGGCCAGCACGTCGCCTCGCTCGCCGCCGGCCAGATCGACGCCGCCTACACGCTCGAGCCGACCGGCACGATCGGCCGCCTGAACGGCACCACGCGGATGCTCGAGGCCGGCGTCGTCGCCCACTACATCCTCGGCGACCCGCTCGCACCCTGGCACGGCGGGTCGGCCAGCCTGACGACCGAGTTCATCAGGAAGTACCCGGCCGAAACCAAGAAATACATCGCGGCCTATGCCAAGGGGATCGAGCTGGTGCGCAGCAAGCCCGACGAAGCGCGCCAGTTCATGAAGGGCTACACCGCGATCGAGAGTGCGCTCACGGCCGAGGTGCCACTCGCTTCGTACATGCTCTACAACGAGTTCAAGGCCAGCGACATCGCCTACTTCCAGAAGTTCTACGACCTGTTCTCGGACAAGGGCATCTTCGAGAAGCGCGTCGTCGTCGAGCCGATGCTGTTCAAGGGCTGAGCCGTGAGAACCGAAGCCGCCACCGCTGCCGCCGTTGCCTGGACCGCGCCGACATCCGAGGGCGCCGCCATCCCGGCGAAGAAGCCCATCCCCTGGTCGCGCTTCCTGCCCTTCGTGGGGCCGGTCGTGCTCTTCATCGTCTGGGACCTCGTCGTCCGCGCCGGGCTGATCAAGCCGATCCTGCTGCCGACGCCATGGTCGACGCTCGGCGCGCTCTTCACCGGCCTGGCCGGCGGGCCCCTGCTCGTCGACTTCGGCGTCACCGTGCTGCGCACGATCGAGGCCTTCCTCATCGCCGCGGTGATCGGCGTGCCGCTCGGCGTCCTGCTCGGCAGCAACGAGAAGGCCTATCGCAGCGTCGAATTCCTGATCGACTTCTTCCGCTCGACGCCGTCGTCGGCGCTGATTCCACTCTTCCTCATGATCTTCGGCGTGTCCGACGTCAACAAGATCGCCATCGCCGCCTTCGGCGCCCTGCTCATCGTCGTTTTCAACAGCGCCTACGGCGTCATCAACGCGAGAAAGCAGCGCGTCATGGCGGCGCGCGTCATGGGCGCCTCGCGCTGGCAGGTGTTCAAGGACGTGCTGATCTGGGAGAGCCTGCAGCCGAGCTTCGTCGGCCTGCGCTCGGCGGTCTCGATGGCGCTCGTGATCGTCATCGTCGCCAAGATGTTCATCGGCTCCGACAGCGTCCTCGGCCACCGCATCATCGACGCCCAGCAGGTGCTGAACGTGAAGAGCATGTACGCGGCCATGCTCGCCGCCGGCGCGCTCGGCTATGCGCTCAACATCCTGTTCCTGCTCGCCGAGCGGCGCATCGTCCACTGGAGCGGGCGATGAGCGAGGTCCTCAACGCGGCGGTCGTTGCCGACATTCCGGTACGCCCCTTCGAGCCCGGTCCGGCCGGCACGCACATCACGATCCGCGGCCTGACCAAGTACTTCGCCGGCTGGCCGCTCTACGAGAACTTCGACCTCGACATTCCGAAGAGCCGCATCGTTTCGGTGTTCGGCCCGAACGGCTGCGGCAAGTCGACGCTCATCAACATGATCGCCGGCCTGGTCCCGATCGACAGCGGCCAGATCCTCTTCGACGGCAAGTCGCTCGAGGACACGAAGATCGGCTACGTGTTCCAGAACTACCGCGAGGCGATGTTCCCGTGGATGCGCACCATCGACAACATCGCCTATCCACTCAAGCTCGAAGGGCGCAGCAAGGCCGAGGTCGACCGGCGCATGGCGGAGCTGGTGGCGTCGTTCGACGTCAAGTTCGACCTGCGCCGCTATCCCTACGAACTCTCGGGCGGGCAGCAGCAAACGGCGTCGATCATGCGCGCGCTGGCGCCGAATCCGGAGGTGCTCTTTCTCGACGAGCCCTTCTCCGCGCTCGACTTCGAGATGACGCTCTTCATCCGCGAAAAGCTGCAGGAGGTCTTCATGCAGACCGGCACCACCATGATGCTCGTCTCGCACGATCTCGAAGAGGCCGTCTACCTCGCCGACCAGGTGCTTCTGCTGACCAAGCGGCCGACCCGCGTCGCCGAGATCCTGCCCTACGGCGACGCGCGGCCGCGCACGGTGGCGACCTTGTCGGAGCCGGGTTTCATCGCGACCAAGAAGCTGAGCCTCGAGATCTTCCAGCGGGAGGTCCGGCGCTAGTGGCGATCGTCCCGCGCGCTAGTGTAGTGATGCACTCTTGAGGGAACTTAAATGAATCCCGCGACACCAATGGTCTACTACGGATCGGTGGGGAGATCGAGAGTGCGAGTTGCCCCGGAGATTGTGTTGTCGGACGATGAGCGCGAGGTGC
The DNA here is from genome assembly GCA_025350505.1 of Burkholderiales bacterium. Lineage (GTDB taxonomy): Bacteria > Pseudomonadota > Gammaproteobacteria > Burkholderiales > Burkholderiaceae_C > Schlegelella_A. Next base: position 8 of record JANXXS010000432.1, on the reverse strand, counting down.
TCGACGAT
>JANXXS010000385.1 GCA_025350505.1 Burkholderiales bacterium | reverse complement strand
GAACCGTTCCACATCCTCGATCGCCACGGCGCTACCTTCCGCCACGTCGAGCAGTCGTTGGAACTCGGTTGCAATCGGCGGTCGGCCTTCGGGTGGCGTCATGATCGCAGCCGGGCTGATGACAAACGTATCAAGCGGCAGAGGCGCGTCGCGACTGCGCGCCGTCGCGCACTGAAGGGCAGCAGGCGACGGCGATGGGCATCGACCTGCACAACCTCGGCCTGCTCGGCCACGCGCAGGACCGCGGCGTGGGCTTCGCGCGGACCATCGGCATCGGTCGGCAGGCATTGTTCGTCGACGCGCCAGACCTCGAGCGACATCGCGTCCTGCGCGGCTTGCCGGCGTTGGTCGAGCCGGCGCCGGAGGCGGGCAGGGGGCGCTACTTCGAGCCTCTGATGACGCAATGGTTCGGGGCCGCCACCGTCGATTCGGTCGACGCTTCGGCCTACGAGCAGGCGACGTTGCTGCACGACATGAACCTGCCCTGGTCGGCAGACCAGCCCGGCCTCGGCAGCTACGACGCGGTGCTCGACTTCGGCTGCCTCGAGCACGTCTTCGACTTTCCCGTGGCATGGCGCAATTGCGCGGCGCTCTGTCGCATCGGCGGCCACATCCTGCATTCTTTGCCGGCGAACAACCTCACGGGGCATGGCTTCTATCAGTTCTCGCCGGAACTGTTCTTCAATCTCTACCGGGCGAAGAACGGCTTCGAACTGGTCGGCCTCTGGTTCGCGCAGAAGGCCGATGCACGGCATTGGTGGAAGGTGGCGAACCCGTCCACCGTGCGACGGCGCGTCACGCTGCGCAATTCGCACGAGGTCTACATGCTCGTGATCGCCAGAAAGGTCGCCGACCTGGCGACGATGCCAGCGCCGCAGCAATCCGACTACGCGCAGCAGGAATGGGTCCAGCCCACGGCGGTCGACCCCGGCGTGGATAGCCGTGGCGCCGCCGCCCGCACCCTCGATTCGCTGGGCTTGCTCGACACCGCGCGTGCGGCGCGCGACCGGCTGCGCGCGATCAGCGCGAGCGGCTTTGCACTGCCGGCCCCCGACTACGAACGCATCACCGTCGCCAACCTGCTGCGGCGCGGCACGTCGCGATGAGCACGACCGCCACGACAACACCGGACCGGCCGACTCATGTCCTCCTGCTTTGCGAAAGCCTGGCCCTCGCCGGGGGCGTCGAGCGTTTCGTCTGCGAGATCGGCAACGCGCTGGCGGCGCGCGGCATGCGCGTGACACTCGGCAGTGTCGACACGCCGCGCGAGCGCGTGGTCTATGCGGTCGATGCGGGGGTTCGCGTCGCATCCTCCGGCGCGCGCCTGCCGGAAGAAGGCGCGTGGACGCGGCTGGGCCGCAGCCTGGGCATCCTGCGAGCGCGCTGGCGCGTCGGCCGGGCGCTGGGTCGCGTGATCGATGCCGAGCAGGCCGACGTGATCGTCTTCAACGGCCTGGTCGCCGCGTGCTCCGTGCTGGCCTGGAAGCGCGGGGCGCGGGCGCGAAGCATCTGCTGCGACCACAACCACTTCACGGCACGTTCGCGGCTCTGGCAGCGACTGCGTGCAGCGATCTATCCGCAGGTCGCGGCGATCGTCAGCCTCACGGAGGCCGATCGGCCGAAGTTCGCGGCGCTCAACCCGCATACGCAGGTGATCGCCAACACCTCGTCGCTGCATGCCGATGCTCCGGCTTTGCCGGCCGAGCCGCGCGTGCTCGCGGTCGGCCGCTTCCAGGCGCAGAAGGGCTTCGACCTGCTGCTGCGCGCCTGGCGCGAGGTCGTTCGCGAAGTGCCCGAGGCGCGCCTGCGCATCGTCGGCGAAGGGCCGCTAGCCGGCGAGCTGGCGAGGCTCTCGGCCGAGCTTGGCTTGACCGCGAGCGTCGAGTGGGTGGCGCCGACCGATCGCATCGAGGCCCTGTATCGCGAGGCCGCGGTATTCGTGCTCGCGTCGCGCTACGAAGGCATGCCGCTCGCGCTGCTCGAAGCGCAGGCGCTCGGTGTCCCGGCGGTCGCCTTCGATTGCCCGACCGGGCCGCGCGAGATCGTCAGCGAGGAAACGGGCATCGTCGTGCCGGCCGAAGACGTGTCCGCGCTCGCCGATGCGGTCGTTCGACTGCTTGGCGATCCGCCGCTGCGCGCACGCATGGCGAGCGCGGCGATCGCGCGCAGCAGCGCCGTGTTCAGCCGCGAGCGCCAGGTCGATGCCTGGGCCGACGTGATCCGCGAGGTCGCGTCGTTGCAGCGCGCAGCGGCCGCCCCATGACGACCTCGCAGCGTGTCAGCATCATCGTGCCGTGCCGCAACGAGCACGGCCACATCGCCTCGTTCGCTGCGAGCGCGTTGGCGCAGAAGCTGCCCGCGGGCTGGACGCTCGAGATCGTCGTCGCCGACGGCATGAGCGACGACGGCACGCGCGAGGCCCTTGCCGAGATGGCGGCGCAAGACCCGCGTGTCTCGTTCGTCGACAACCAGGAGCTCATCGTTTCGACCGGGTTGAACAGCGCCTTGGCCGTGGCCACCGGCGAGGTCATCGTGCGCATGGACGTGCACACCGAGTACGCGCGCGACTACGTTGCGCAATGTCTGATCGCCCTGGCGGCGACTGGCGCCGACAACGTCGGAGGCCCCTGGCACGCCGTCGCCGATCCGGACGGCGGCCCGACGCAGACAGCGGTGGCGGCGGCGTTCCAGTCGCGCTGGGTGGCGGGCGGCGCGATCTCGCGCCGTCTCGACTACGACGGGCCAGCCGACACCGTCTACCTCGGTGCCTGGCCGCGCGCGAGCTTCGATCGCTTCGGCCCGTTCGACGAGAACCTGGTGCGCAACCAGGACGACGAGCACAACCTGCGGATCGTCCGAGGCGGTGGCCGCATCTGGCAATCGTCGCGCATCCAGAGCCGCTACCGCCCGCGCGCCACGCTGGTCCAGGTGTTTCGCCAGTACCTGCAATACGGCTACTGGAAGCCCTTCGTGATGAAGAAGCACGGCCAGCCGGCGCGCCTGCGTCATCTGGTCCCGGCCGCCTTTGTCGTCGCGCTCGGCGTCTGCACGATCAATGCCGTCGTCGGCATCGGTGCATGGCCGTTGTTCGTGCTGGTGGCCAGCTATGCGCTCGTCGTCGCGGCGATTAGTACGGCCGTTCTGCTTCCCGCACCACAGAGCGCGGCCGTCGCGTGGCGCGTGCCGGCGGTGATCGCGACGTATCACGTCGCGTACGGCATCGGCACGCTGGTTGGCGCCTTCGACGTGCTGTCGGGTCGACCGCCACGCGAGCGCTTCACGACGCTGACGCGATGAGCGAAACGCCTCCGCCTGCCACCGAGACCGACGCGGTCCGCGCGCGGTATGCGCGCCGCGCGCAGCACGATGATCGCTACCGCCTGACCCGGCCGGCCGCGCTGATGGCGATGCAGGAGCGGCAGCGGGCCATGCTGAACCTCTTCGCGCGGCGCGGCTTCAGCGACCTCGCGTCGCTGCGTTTGCTCGAGGTGGGCAGCGGCGGCGGCGGCAACCTGCTCGAGCTGCTCTTGCTGGGCTTTCTGCCGGAGCATCTGTCAGGCATCGAGCTCCTGCCCGAACGTCATGCCGCAGCACGAGCGCGACTTCCGTCGACGCTGTCCCT
>JANXXS010000365.1 GCA_025350505.1 Burkholderiales bacterium | reverse complement strand
TCCTTCACCAGGTAGCCGCGATAGCCGAGGCAGATCACGAACTCGTTGATGCCGTGGTGCGAGTAGTTCTTGAGGATGTGCCAGAGCACCGGCTTGCCGCCGATCTCGACCATCGGCTTCGGCCGCACCGAGGTCTCCTCGGCCAGACGTGTGCCGAGGCCGCCGGCCAGGATCACCGCTTTCATGATGTCGCCTCCGCGGCTGCGGCCGGCAGGTGCTCGGGCCGCGCGCCGGAGGTGCAGCGCGCCCACATGCGGCGATAGAGCTGCTCGATGTCGCGCGCGAAGCGGCGGCCGTCGAACAACGGGCCGGCGCTTCGCTGCGCGACGAGATGGGTCTTGATGCGCTCGCGCCGTGCCGGGTCCGCGGCGAGCGCGAGGACGGTGTTGCGATAGGTGTCGGTGTCGGCGGTGATCAGCTCGTCGAGCCCGGCCGTGTGCAGCAGGCTCGAGGCGACGCGCTGCGCGAAGGTCGCGCCCTGCAGCGTCACCAGCGGCACGCCGCACCAGAGCGCCTCGCCGGCGGTGGTGTGGGCGTTGCAGGGCCAGGCGTCGAGAAAGACGTCGGCGCAGGCGAGCCGGCTCAGGTGCTCCTGCAGCGGCACGAGCGGCGCGAAGGCGAGCCGCTCGGCGCCGATGCCGCGCGCCTGCGCCGCCGCCGTCACCGCGGCCTGCACGTTGGCGTTCCAGCGCAGCAGCCAGAGCACGGCGCCGGGCAGCGCGTGCAGCAGCGCGCACCACTGATCGAACACCGCGGCCGAGATCTTGTACGACTGGTGAAAGCCGCAGAGCAGGAGCGCGCCTTCGGGCACGTTCCAGTCGGCGCGTGTCGAAGGCTGCGGCAAGGCGCGCCCGGCATCGTTCGGCTGGTAGCAGTGCGGCAGCTGCGCGATCTTCTCGCCGAAGTGCGCGGTATCGGCGAGCGGCGTCAGCACCGGGTCGCCGATCAGGTAGTCGATACAGGGCGCGCCGGTCGTGCCGGGAAAGCCGAGCCAGGTCACCTGCAGCGGCGCCGGACGTTGCGCGAGCACGGGCAGCAGCGTGTCATGGGTGGCACCCTTCAGGTCGACCAGGATGTCGATCTCGAGCTCGCGGATGCGCTGCGCCATCGCCTCGAAGCTCAGGCCACGCAGCTCGTCGAAATGCTCGCTCGATGCGACCATGCGTTGCCGCATCGCGCTGCGGTCGTCGGGGCCGTTCGAGAACAGCGTCACCTCGAAGGCGCTGCGGTCATGGCATTCGAGCATCTGCGCCATGAGCTGGCTGGTCGCGTGCTGGTGGAAGTCGGCCGAAAGGTAGCCGATGCGCAGGCGCCCGCCGTGCGTGCGGGCGACGCGCCGCGTCAGCGGCGGGTAGAGCGACTCGACGTGCAGCGCGTAGTGGCGCGCCACCTTCAACTGCTCGATCGGGTCGTCGACGAGCACGGCGTGCGCAAAAGCGCCGGTCTCCAGCGCGACGCCGTCGGGCGCGGCGCGCACGGCGCGGCGCAGACCCGCCATCGCGTCGTCGGCCTGGGGCCAGCGGCAGGCTTCGCGCTCGAGGAAGACGAGCTGGCCGCGCGCGGCAAGATCGCTGGTGTCGAGGCCGAGCAGCACCGCGGTGCGCACGCACTCGGCCGCCTCGGCCTTCAGCCCCAGGTCCTTGAACGACATGCCGAGCCGAAAGTGCGAGAGCGCGTCGTCCATCTTCAGCGCCAGGGCGGCGAAGAAGACGGGGATCGCTTCTTCATGGCGGCGGCTGCGCTGCAGGGCGACCGCGAGCGAGACCTGGTGGTCGTAGTCGCGCGGCACGTCGGCCGGCAAGGCGTTCAGGCAGGCGACGGCCTCTTCGGCGCGGCCGAGGCCGAGCAGCGCATGCGACTCGAGCGTGCAGGCCAGGGCCGAGCGCGGATCGGCCTGGCGGATCCGCTGCGCGCAGCGCGCCGCCTCGGCCGTGCGGCCGGCCCTGATCAGCGCGTGCGCGGCGGCCAGGGCATAGGCGGGGTCGGTATGCAGGCCGCTCGCCTGCTCGAACTCGCTGGCGGCCAGCGGCCACTGCTCGCGGCGCGCGTGTGCCTGACCCGCCTGCCAGCGACGATGGGCGCGCGCGCGTTCGCGCGAGGCGCCGGGATGCGCGGGGTTCGGGAGTGCGAGAGCCATGGTGCGAAAGCCGAGCCGGCGCGGGGCCGCGCCGGCTCGGGAAAAGTCATGCGCCAAGCGTAGGCGGCAGGGTCCGCCATGAACGGCCGAAATGAGGCCGCTCCGGGTGCCAGTTCGGCGTCAGACGCAAGCGCGTTCGGGCCGAGGGTGGCGATCGGTCGACGCGGCGTCGGCATCCGCGTCACTGCGCAGCGCCGCGGCGCGCGCGCGCCAGTGCCCGGCCTCGGCGTCGTGGCCGAGCCCGGCATGAAGCACGGCCAGGTTGTGCGCGGCAAGAAAGCTGCCACGGCCGCGCACCGTGTCGTGCAGCGCAGGCTGCTCGCCGATCTCGAGCGCGCGCAACCAACTCGACTCGATCATCGGCAGCAACTCGACGGCACGCTCGGGCCGCGCCGCGGCCCAGTCGAGCAGCAGATCGCCGAGGGTGAAGAAGAAGTCGGGCGAATGCGGCCAATGCGGCATCTCGGCCTCCGCCAGGGCGAGGGCGGACTCGAAGCGGGCGAGCTTCTTCAAGGTGAAGAGCTGGCGCAGCACGAGGTCGTGGCGCCATGCGGCGCGCGCATCGGCACGCTCGAGCGCCTGCGCGTAGTGCGGCGCTGCGGCCTCGTACTGCGCGCGTACTTCGAGGTCCTTGCCGAGCTGGTAGCGCAGATACGCGTCGTCGGGCTCGGCCTCGAGGGCGAGGCCGAGCAGCCTTTCGTTGCGGCCGATCTTTCTCGACTTTTGCGCATCGAGATAGCCGTCGTGGCCGATGAGCAGCGAAAGGCGCCGGCGTGGCAGCGTCGACACCGGCTGCTCGTGAACGCGGCCGGCGTAGGGCACGCCGCGCGGCAACACCCGCGGCAGCCAGCTCGGCGCCTCGCCGACGCCGCCGGATCCGTCGAACGCACTGGCGACGCGGATCTGGCCGACGAAGTCGGCGGCCTCGCCGCGCAACGCCGCGAGCGACTCGCCGCCGCCGGCGATCCATTCGTCGGCATCGAGAACGAGGCGCCAGTCGGCGTCGCAGAGCGCCAGCGCGGCGTTGCGCGCGGCGGCGAAGTCGTCGACCCAGTCGAACTGCGCCACGCGCGCGCCGGCGCGGCGTGCGATCTGCGGTGTCGCGTCGACCGATCCGGTATCGAGCACGAGCATCTTGTCGACCCACGGGCGCGCGCTCTCGAGGCAGCGCGCGAGGCAGCGCGCTTCGTCGCGGACGATCATGACGAGGGCGATCCGGTTCATGCAAGAGGACGTGCGTGCTGCGCAGAAGGCGCGGCAACTGTTGATATGGGCGGGACCGAGCAATGTGAACACGACGCCCGGGTCGGGCGACGCGCGATCAGGCCGGCGAACACGGCTCTTTTCCACGGATGCACGCCACGCCGAACCGCACCGCCGACAACGCCGCGCAATGTTTGGCCTCAAGTTCGCAAGGCCGCGCTCGATAACCCTCCCAACGCACCTGGAGTTTCAGGTTCGTGGTCCGGTTAGCCGGCCGAGGGTTAGGTAGCAAGCAAGCTGCCAGACCCACCGGTTGACTAGCGCGGGCGGTGCCGGAAGGCGCGACGAAAGTCGTGTCGGTCGGCAGACGGGGTTGCGGAGAAAGTCCGCTTTCGAGGCAACTGCGTGTAACGCCGGCAGCTAGGCCGGGAGTCAATTAACCATACGGAGTCTTTTCATGTCCCTGACGATCAACACCAACATCAACTCGCTGAACGCCCAGCGCAACCTCGGCACTTCGCAGATGTCGCTCGCGACCTCGATGCAGCGCCTTTCCTCGGGTCTTCGCATCAACTCGGCTGCGGACGACGCTGC
>JANXXS010000343.1 GCA_025350505.1 Burkholderiales bacterium | reverse complement strand
CTCGCAATCTTGGCAACCGTGTCCCTCCGGCCACTGCGCTGCCCGCGAAGTACGCCCCGTCCGAGTGCCGTTGATGATTTGACCGGGCCCTCACCGGCCTCGGCCAAAGGGAAGACGCCCGCAACCGCGGGCGTTTTTCTTAGACCACCAACCCTCGCGAGGATCTCCTCATGAAGCGCCGTCTCCAACAGGGATTCACCCTCATCGAGTTGATGATCGTCGTCGCGATCATCGGCATCCTGGCCGCCGTGGCACTGCCCGCGTACCAGGACTACACGGTCCGCGCCAAGGTCACCGAAGGCGTGATTGCCGGCGCCGCCGCCAAGTCCTTGCTCAGCGAGGCATTCCAGACCGACAGCACGACCGGCCTGACCGTCGCCGCGGTGGCCTACAACGCCGTGGCCATCGCGGAGCGGCGCTCCAAGTACGTCAACGACATTCGCATCGTCGCGGGCACGCCCTGGACCGTCACCGTCGAGATCGCTGCCACCGTTGCCAACGGCATCCCGACCGGCCTCAACCTCAACCAGATCACCTTGTCGCCGAACGTACAAGGTGCTACCCCATCGCCCAATGTGGTCGGCGCGATCGACTGGGCCTGCGCCTCGGCGACCAGCCTGACGGCGACGGCACGGGGTCTTGCCAACCGCGCCGCGCCGGCGACGCCGCTGCCCGCCAAGTACGCGCCCTCGGAGTGCCGCTGAATTCCTGAACCGGCGCGGCGGTCCGGGCGAGCGCTCGCGGCGGCGCCCCCTACACTTGCGCCCCGATGCCCTCAAGCTTTGATCTGCGCTCCCGCGGCCGCGCCGCCGGACTGCACCTCCTGATCTCCCTCGCGGTCGCCGGCCTCGCCGCCGTCCTCGTCTTCGGCCTCTGGTACCCCGGACCCTATCGCCAGCTCGCCGGCGGGCAGGCCCTGTTCTTCCTGGTCACCGGCGTCGACGTCGTGATCGGCCCGCTGCTGACCTTCGCGATCTTCGATCGGGTCAAAAGCTGGAAGCACCTGCGGCGCGACCTCGCCGTGATCGGCCTGCTGCAGATCGCGGCACTGGTCTACGGCCTGAACACGGTCTACATCGCGCGGCCGGTCGCCATGGTCTTCGAGGTCGACCGCTTCCGCCTCGTCATTGCCAACGACGTCTACACGGTCGAGTTGCCCAAGGCGCCGCCCGAATACCGGGAGCTGCCCTTGACCGGCCCGTGGCTGCTGGCCGCGCGCACGCCGACGGCAGGCGCAGAGCGAAACGATGCCTTGTTCAAAGGCGTGGAAGGCACCGACGTCGGATTGCGGCCGCTGTTCTGGCAGTCGTACGACCTGTCGCGGGCCGCGGTATTGAAGCGAGCGCGGCCGGCCGGCCAGTTGCTGCTGCACTATGCGGCGCAGGCCGCCGACCTGCGCCAGCGACTGCTCGACATGCACGCCGAGGAAGCGACCGCCGTCTTCCTGCCGGTGGTCGCCAGGAGCGACTTCGTCGTCATTCTCGACAAGACCGGCAGCGTGCTCGGTTACCTGCCGCTCGATGGCTTCTTCTGACGGCGAGCCGATGCCCGGGCGACCCGCCATGCACCCGGCGGCGAACGACCTCGTGCTCGTCGTGCTCGCCTGCCTGGCGGTGGCATTTCCGACGCTGATCGCCTACAACGTCTCGCCCTCGGCGACCTTCTTCAACCAGGCCGCGGCCTTCGTCGGCTGGGGCGGCTTTCTTCTCGTGCTCGCGACCGGGCTCGGGCCGCAGGCGCGGTCGCGCTCGCCGGGCGCACTGGCCCTGCTCGGCGCGATCGTCATCCTGATCCTGGCCGCGCTCGGCGCCTCGCTGTGGCAGGGTGCACCGTGGCCGCTCTCGCTCTCGTCGGCGGGCACCTTGCTCAGTGCCATGCTGACGGTGGCGGTCGGCGCCTGCCTGTCGCGCGCCGACCAGGGCGAGCGCGCCTTCAAGGCGTTCTGCATCGCCCTCGTCGTGGCCGGTGTCGCCAGCAGTGCGATCGGCCTGGTCGAGGTGTTCGCGCCGAACCTGACCGACGGCGACTGGATCGCGCCGGCGGCGATCGCCGGCCGGGCGACCGGCAACCTGCGCCAGCCCAATCACCTGAGCAGCCTGCTCCTGTGGTCGGTCGTCGCCGCGGTCTGGCTCGGCGAGGCGCGCGTGATCTACCGCGAGATCGGCTGGATGCTCGCCCTGCTGTTCGTCGAGGTGATCGTGCTCAGCGCCTCGCGCACCGGCCTGCTCGGCATGGCGGCGCTGCTGGGCTGGGGTCTGTTCGACCGGCGCCTCTCGCGCAGCACGCGCATCCTCCTGCTCTGCTCGCCGCTCGCCTACCTGGCACTGTGGGAAGCGACCGCGCTCTGGGCGCACCACGCGCAACAGGCCTTCGGCGGCGAAGAGCGCCTGAGCGGCAGCGGCCTCTATGTCTCGTACTCGCGCTACAAGATCTGGTGGAACTCGCTGGCCCTGATCGCCCAGCATCCCTGGCTCGGCGTCGGCTTCGGCGAGTTCAATTTCGCCTGGACGCTGACGCCGTTTCCGGATCGCCCGGTCGCCTTCTTCGACCACGCGCACAACCTGATGCTGCACCTCGGCGTCGAGCTCGGCGTGCCGCTGGCCTTGCTCGTGCTCGGCTTGATGGGCTATGCGCTGATGCAGGCGGGGCGATGCGCCCTCGACGACGGCCGCGAGCCGGGCGCGCGCAGCACGCGTCTGTTCGGCAAGGTCGAGCCGGGCGAAGCGCCGCCCGCCGGGCAGCGCGTGCCGATGCAGCGCGCTGCCTTCGTCATGGTCTTCATGGTCGGCGTGCACAGCCTGCTCGAGTACCCGCTCTGGTACTCGTACTTCCTGCTGCCCGCGGCCTTTGCCTTCGGCCTTGGCCTGGAGCGGCCCGACGCGCGCGATACGGAACTTGCCGCGAGCGATCAGGGCGACGTGACCCGGCCGTTCGTGCTCGCTGCGATGGCGCTTGTCCTCGGCGCCACGCTCGCGCTCTGGGACTACCGGAGCGTGGTCCTCATCTTCGACCCGCCGGCCAACGCCGGGCCGCTGGAAAAGCGCATCGCCGACGGCCGGCGCAGCATCCTGTTCGCGCATCACGCCGACTACGCCGCGGCGACCGTCGCGGAGCATCCGGGCAAGGTAATGAAGGCGTTCCGGCGTGCGCCGCACTTCCTGATCGACGCGCGCCTGATGATGGCCTGGGCGCACGCCCTCGACGAGACCGGCGAGACCGACAAGGCGCGCTACGTCGCCGCGCGGCTGAAGGAATTCCACAACGAGCAGGCCGAAGAGTTCTTCGCGCCTTGCACGCCGGCCGAAGCGGGCGCGTTGCCGTCGGTGGCGGCCGCCGCGGCGTCGGCTGCATCGGCTGCATCGGCGCCGGCGAAGCTGCCCTTCCAGTGTCTCGCGCCCGAGCGCAGCTACAGCCTCAAGGACTTCAGGTAGGACGAATGCGGCAGATCATCTCGCCGCGGGCAACCTGCCTGTCACCCGAAATCTGCCTCGAAGCTTTTCATGTCCGAGAGGAACACCGGGGCGATCTGCTGGAGCAAGGCAACGTTTCGAAACACGTCTTCCTGCCGGAGCGCCGACGGATAGCTGTGCCGGACGGCGTGCCGGAACTTGAGCAATTCGGTCAGGCTCTCCGTCGTTGCCGAGCCGATCATCCCGGGTCGGTTCTCGCTGACTGCCGAGACCTGCAACAGGAGGTCTCGATGCCAGGCCTCGCCCGAGGGTGCGTAGCCATCGATCGTGCCGGCCAGCGTCTTGAGCACCGACTCGAGCTGCGTGTAGATGCCTTGCACGTTCGTGACAAGGCTTTCGACGTGAACCGCCGATGAGTAGAGGTTCGGGTGCAAAGCTCGAAGGGCCAGCTGCTGCGCATGCACCTGATTCATGTGTTCGAGGGCGCTGGCCACGTCGGCAAGCTTGGCCCGAACGATCAGGAAGACAGGGTGTGCGCTCAAGATCGACCCCGCGCATCCCGTCGCATGAGTTCGAGGCTGGAACGCGACAAGCGGTCGGCAAACACCAGGTCGAAAGGCGCCGCCTTGAGGTGGTCGCAGATCAGGCTGAATACTTGTGTCTCCGAGAGGTGCCCGACGCCGTGAACGAGGATGTCGACGTCGGAGTCTGCGCGGAACTCGCCCCGGGCCAGCGAACCGACGACTTCGACTTCGACGCCGGCTGCGCGCAACGTCGCAAGGGCCCGATCGACTTGCGATGCCACGAGTGCATGCTGCTCGGCCGCTCGGCGGGCAAGCAGGCGGTCAAGAGGAGTATCTCGAACTCTGACGGAGCCCATGGGCCGAGTTTATCGAACCCCCGGAGGCTTTCAGGCTGATTCTGCGGCGCTCCAGTCGCCCGACTTGCCGCCGCGCTTCTCGAGCACGCGCACGTCGCCGATGACCATGCCGCGGTCGACCGCCTTGCACATGTCGTAGACGGTCAGGAGGCCGACCTGCACGGCCGTCAGCGCTTCCATCTCGACGCCGGTGCGTCCGAAGGACTCGACCTGCGCGACACAGCGCACCTCGCTGGCATCGCGCACGATCTCGAACTCGACGGCGATGCGTGTGATCGCGATCGGATGGCAGAGCGGCACCAGCTCCGACGTGCGCTTGGCGCCCTGGATCGCGGCGATGCGCGCCACGCCGAGCACGTCGCCCTTCTTCGCGCTGCCCGACTCGATCAGCATCAGCGTCTCGGCGCGCATGCGGATGGCGCCGCCGGCGCGGGCGGTGCGGTGCGTCTCGGCCTTGGCCGCGACGTCGACCATGTGCGCCTGGCCCTGGTCGTCGAAGTGGGTGAGTTCGCTCATCGATGCGGCGTGGGGAACGAAACGGAGCAGAAACGATTCCGATGCATGATAGCGACGCGCCTCTCCCGGGGCGCCGTCCGATCGCTCCCCCGCCGCCCGTGCCGTCGTCTCCGCCCCCGCGCTCCGTGCCGCGCAGCTTGCTGCGTCGCGCCGTGGCCTGCCTTTGCGCGTTGGCCCTCGCCTCGAGCGCCACGCTGCAGCCGGCGCGGGCGCAGAACTCGTTGCCCTCGCTCGGCGACACCGACTCGGCCGACTTCAGCGTCGGCACCGAGCGCAAGCTCGGCGACGAGATCATGCGCGAGATCCGCGCCGACCCCGACTACGTCGACGACCCGCTGCTGCTCGAATACCTCGAGTCGGTCTGGCAGCCGCTCGTCGCGGCCTCGCGCAAGCTCGGCAATATCACCGCCGACATCGACCAGCGCTTCGCCTGGGAGCCTTTCCTGGTCCGCGACCCGAGCGTCAACGCGTTCGCGCTGCCCGGCGGCTTCGTCGGCGTGCACCTCGGCCTGATCGCCATCACGACCTCGCGCGACGAGCTTGCCTCGGTGCTCGGGCACGAGATGTCGCACGTCACGCAGCGGCACATTGCGCGCAGCATCTCCGGCAACGCGCGCCGATCGCTGGTGAGCCTGGCCGCGCTCATCCTCGGCGTGCTCGTCGCCTCGCGCAGCACCAACCCCGACGCGATCAACGCCGTCGTCGCCGGCACCCAGGCGGCGACGATCCAGAGCCAGCTCAACTTCTCGCGCGACGCCGAGCGCGAGGCCGACCGGATCGGCTTTCAGGTGATGACGGCGGCCGGCTTCGCACCCGGCGGCATGGCGTCGATGTTCGAGAAGATGGACGCGTCGATGCGCCTCAACGACTTCGGCGGCTTCCCGTATCTGCGCACGCATCCGCTCACCGTCGAGCGCATCGGCGAGGCGCGCTCGCGGGCCGGCGTCGTCACCGCCGCGTCGCGCATCAGCGTGCTCGAGCACACGGCGGCGCAGGCGCGCGCGCGGGTGCTGATGGACCCGCGCGTCGATGCCCTGCGCCGCTGGCAGGGCCGCGACGTCGACCTCGAAGGCTCCGCCTCGGAGCGGCTGCTCAACGCCTGCGAGAGCGCGCAGGCTTCGAGCCTGCTGCGCGACTGGGCGCGCGCCGACCTCAGCTTCGCGCGGGCGCTCGCCGTCGTGCGCGGCAGCCCGACGAGCAGCGCCCGCGCCGAGCGCGCCGTCGTGCTGATGCAGGCGCACTCGCTGCTCGACCGCGGCGCGCCGGCAAAGGCGGCCGAGGCCATGAAGAGCTACGCCGGTGAAGCGTCGCGCCCGGTCCTGCTGCTGTCCGCGCAGATCGCCCTCGCCGAGACGCCGGCCGTCACGCCCGACAGCGCCGCGCTCAAGGCGCATGCCGGCGAGTTGCAGACCTGGGTCGCGCTGCATGCCGACGACGCGCTCGCCTGGAGCGCCCTGGCCCAGACCTGGGCCCGCCTCGGCGTGCCGCTGCGCGCGCTGCGCGCCGAGGCCGAGTCGCGCTATGCGCTCGGCGACCTGCTCGGCGCCGTCGACCGCCTGCGCGCCGGCCAGCGCTTTGCGCGGAGCGGCGGCCCGGTCGACTTCATCGATGCCTCGGTCATCGATTCGCGGCTGCGCGACATCGAGGTGCAAAGAAAACAGATCGAGGCGGATCAGCGGGCGTCGCGCTAGCGACGAGGAGATTCTTCGCTGCGCTCAGAATGACAGGCGACGGGCCACCCCGCCCATGTCATCCTGAGCGCAGCGAAGGATCCCCGGAGCCCGCATGAAGAAGAATCTCGCTGTCGCATTGGCGGCCGGCCTGTCGTTCATTGGCTTTGCGGCCCAGGCCGTCAGCATCGTCGCCGTCGCGCCGCAGGGCGAAGTCGCGCAGGTACGCCAGGTCACGGTCAAGTTCTCGGCCGCGGTCGTTCCGTTCGGCGACCCGCGGCTCGCCGATCCGTTCGCCGTCGTCTGCGACGGCAAGACGCCGGCGGGCGCCGGCCGCTGGGCCAGCGACCGGGTCTGGCTCTACGACTTTCGCGACCCGCTGCCGCCGGGCACACGTTGCACGGCCAAGCTGCGCGCGGCATGGAAGCCGGCGGCGGCGGCGAGCGCCGCGTCGGCCAGCGCAACGGCCTTGACCGGAACCAGCGAGTTCAGCTTTTCCACCGGCGGGCCGGCGATCGTCTCGATGCAGCCGGGCGAGGGCGGCGAGATCGAGGAGGACCAGCATTTCCTGATGCGGCTGAGCGGGCCGGCGGTCGAGGCGAGCGTGCTCGCCAACGCCTGGTGCGAGGTCGAAGGCATCGGCGAGCGATTGGCGCTCCGCCTGGTCGGCGGCGAGGTGCGCGAGCAATTGCTGAAGGCGCGGCGCATTGCCAGGGAGCAGGCGCCACGCATGCTGGTCGCGCGCTGCGACCGGCCTCTGCCCAACGGCGCCGCGGTGCGGCTGGTCTGGGGCAAGGGCATCGCCGCGTCCGCAAATCCGCAGGTGGTCACGTCGATCGAGCAACGCTTTCGGCTGCACGTGCGCGCCGCCTTCACCGCTGAATTCAGTTGCGAGCGCGAGAAGGCGTCGGCGCCCTGTCTGCCGATCCGGCCGATGAGCCTGCGCTTCTCGGCGCCGATCTCGCGCGAGCTGGCCGCGCAGGTGCGCCTCGCGCCGGCCAGTGGCGATGCGCTGGCGCCGGTGTTCGACAAGGACGACAAGGCGGTCGAGTTCAGCGAGGTCGTGTTCCCGAAACCGCTCGCCGAGAACGCGCCGTACAGCGTCGTCCTGCCGCGCGACCTGAAGGACAACGCCGGCCGTCCGCTCGCCAATGCCGGGAGCTTTCCGCTCAAGGTCGCGACCGGCGCGGCGCCGCCGATCGCCAAGTTCGCAGCGGCGCCGTTCGGCATCGTCGAGCGCAATGCCGACGCGATGCTGCCGGTCACGCTGCGCCACGTGCAGGCCGATCTGCGTCCGCCCGCCACGGCGGCGAGCGCGGGCGCCGGCCAGGTCCGCGTCAAGCGATTGCAGAGCGACGCCGACATCCTGGCCTGGTACGCCAGGGTGCAGAAGTACCACGAGACGCAGATGACGGCGCAGGAGCTCGGCCTGCCGAAAAGCCAGTGGTTCATCACCGTCGAAGACACCGACGCCAAGGGCAAGCCGATCAAGCGCAAGGCGGAGAACCGCATCGGCACGCGCGAGATCTCGCTGCTCGCGAAGGACGCCGGTGCGCAGCGGCTCGATCTGCCGCAGCTCGCCGGCGGCGATCCGCGGCCGTTCGAGGTCGTCGGCCTGCCGCTCGACGGGCCGGGCTATCACGTCGTCGAGATCGAGTCGCTGCGCCTCGGGCAGTCGCTGCTCGACAAGCGCGCGCCGATGTATGTGCGAACCGGCGTGCTCGTCACCAACCTCGGCGTGCACTTCAAGCAGGGCCGCGAGAACAGCGTCGTCTGGGTGACGACGCTCGACCGTGGCAAGCCGGTCGAAGGCGCCGACGTCGCGGTCAACGATTGCTACGGCAAGCCGCTCTGGAATGGCAAGACCGACGCCAGGGGTCTGGCATTGGTGCAGCATGCGCTCGACGCGACCTTCGAGCACTGCCCGGCCGACAGCGGCTACTTCGTGACCGCGCACAAGACCGACGAAAAGGGCGGCGCCACCGACGTCGCCTTCGTCTTCAGCAGCTGGCAAAAGGGCGTCGAGTCGTGGCGCTTCAACGTGCCGACCGGGCGTGGCGCCGAGCCCGACCTGCGCGCCGCGACCGTCTTCGACCGCACCTTGTTTCGCGCCGGCGAGACAGTGTCGATGAAGCACTTCATCCGCACCGAGACGGCGAGCGGGCTCGCTTCCGTGCCGGTCGAGAAGCTGCCGACGCGCGTCAAGCTCGTGCACCAGGGCAGCGGCCAGGAGTTCGTTTTTCCGCTGCAGTGGAACGGCGGCGGCCGCAGCGCCGTGACGACCTGGAACATCCCGCCGGCCGCCAAGCTCGGCGTCTACGAGGTGACGCTCGAGCGCGAGGTCGCGGGCGCGAAGCCGCGCGAAGGCGAAGAAGAAGGCGAGGGCCGGCAGCGCAGCTGGAGCGGCGGCAATTTCCGCGTCGAGGAATTTCGCCTGCCGCTCGTCGACGCACGCTTGTCGGGGCCGAAGACGGTGGCCGTCGCGCCGGCCAGCGTCGAGGTCGGCGTGCAGATGAACTACTTTTCGGGCGGGCCGATGAGCGGTGCGCCCCTGCGCGCCTCGGCGTTGTTGAAAAGCCGCAGCCCGAGCTTTGCCGGCTACGACGAGTTCTCGTTCGAGCCGCCGCGCGATCCGAAGAAGGCCGAGCAGGAAGGCAACGAGAACGAAGAGAGCGACAGCAGCGCGCGCGACGGCAAGCTGGTTGCCGACAAGCTGCCGCTCGCGACGGACCGCAACGGCGCCGCGAGCTTTGTGCTCAAGGACTTGCCGAAGGTCGTGCGGCCGAGCCAGATCGACGCCGAGGTCAGCTTCAACGATCCGAACGGCGAGACGCAGACGGTGGCGACGCGCATCGATCTATGGCCGAGCGCCGTCGTGCTCGGCGTGCGCGCCGGCGCGTCGGCGAGCAACCGCGGCAGCGCCAAGTTCACGGTGCTCGCGCTCGATACGGCCGGCAAGCCGATCAAGGGCCAGGCGGTGACGGTGCGCGGCCGCGTCAGCCAGATCATCTCGACGCGCAAACGCATGGTCGGCGGCTTCTACGCCTACGAGAACCACACCGACGTCAAGGAGCTGGGAGCGCTCTGCTCGGGCTCGACCGACGACCGCGGCCTGCTGCTTTGCGAGGCCTCGCTCGAGACCGCCGGCCAGGTCGAATTGATCGCCGAGGCGAAGGACGGTGCCGGCCACCCGGTCGACGCCGCGGCCAGCGTCTGGATCACGAAGCAGGGCGAGCTCTGGTTCTCGCAGGACAACGACGACCGCATCGACGTGCTGCCCGAGAAGAAGCGTTACGAGCCGGGCGAGACGGCGCGGCTGCAGGTGCGCATGCCGTTCCGCGAGGCGACGGCGCTGGTCGCGGTCGAGCGCGAAGGCGTCATCGCGACGCGGGTCGTGACGCTGCGCGGCGACGACCCGACGGTCGAGCTGAAGATCGAGCCGGGCTGGGCGCCGAACGTCTACGTCAGCGTGCTCGCCTTGCGCGGCCGCATCCGCGAGACGCCGTGGTACTCGTTCTTCACCTGGGGCTGGAAGGAGCCGCTGGCGTGGTGGCGGAGCTTTCGCGGCGACGGCAAGGACTGGCAGGCGCCGACGGCGATGATCGATCTCGCCAAGCCGGCCTTCAAGCTCGGCGTCGCGAAGATCCTGGTCGGGCTCGCCGCGCACGAGTTGCAGGTGACGGTGACGGCCGACAAGCCGCAGTACGCGGTGCGGCAGAAGGCGATCGCGCGGATCAAGGTGACGCAGGGCGGCAAGCCGCTGGCCGGTGCCGACGTCGCCTTCGCGGCGGTCGACGAGGGCCTGCTCGCGCTGCGCGGCAACGACTCCTGGAACCTGCTCGAGGCGATGATCCACGAGCGCGCCTGGGGCGTCGAGACGAGCACGGCGCAAAGCGAGATCATCGGCCGCCGCCACTACGGCCGAAAGGCGGTCGCGGCGGGCGGTGGCGGCGGGCGCGGCGCCACGCGCGAGCTGTTCGACACCTTGCTCGTCTGGAAGCCGAGCGTCACGCTCGACGCCAACGGCGAAGCGACGGTCGAGGTGCCGCTCAACGATTCGCTGACCAGCTTCAAGCTCGTCGCCATCGCCGATGCCGAGGTGCAGAAGTTCGGCACCGGCAGCACCAGCATCCGCGTCACGCAGGACCTGCAGGTGCTGGCCGGCCTGCCGCCGCTGGTGCGCGACGGCGACCAGTTCAGCGCCATGCTGACCTTGCGAAACACGACGCAGCGCGAGATGAAGGTCAAGGCGACGTTGCAGGGCACGGCGAATCTGCCCGGGCCCAATGGCGAGATCGCGCGCTTGGCCGTAGCGCTGCCGCCGCAGGATGTCGTCCTCGCCGCCGGCGCGGCGAAGGAAGTCGTCTGGCCGATCAGCGTGCCGGCCGACGCCTTCAGCATCACCTGGGAAGCGGCCGCCGACGAGGCGAACGCGAAGGACCGGCTGAAGGTCACGCAGCTCGTCGCCGCGGCGGTGCCGGTGCGCGTGCTGCAGGCAACGTTGGCGCAGCTCGAAGGCACGTTCACGATGCCGGTCGCCGCGCCGGCCGACGCCTTGCTCGTCGGTGCGCCGCCGACCGGCGCGGCGTCGGGCGCGCCCAAGGTACGCGGCGGCCTCGTCGTCGCGGTGCAGCCCAGGCTCAGCGGCGCGCTGCCCGGCATGCGCCGCTTCTTCGAGACCTATCCCTTCGTCTGCCTCGAGCAGAAGACCTCGAAGTCGGTCGGCCTGAAGGATTCGGCGCTCTGGAGCGGCGTCGCCAATGCCTTGCCGACCTACCTCGACGGCGACGGCCTGGCCAGCTACTTTCCGCCGCGCGAAGGCGACGCGTCGCATGGCAGCGACCGGCTCACCGCCTACGTGCTCGCGGCGACGCACGAGGCCGGCTTCGAGCTGCCCGCGCCGGCCCGCGATGCGATGCTCGGCGGCCTGACCGCCTTCGTCGAAGGACGCATCGAGCGCAAGTTCTGGTCGCCGCGCGCCGACCTCGACGTGAGAAAGCTCGCCGCGATCGAGGCGCTCTCGCGCTACGGTCGGGCGCAGCCGAAGATGCTCGGCTCGATCAACGTCACGCCCAACGTCTGGCCGACCGCGGCGGTGATCGACTGGCTCAACATATTGAAGCGCGTCGACGGCCTGCCCGATCGCAGCAAGCGGCTCGAAGAAGCCAACCAGATTCTGCGCGGCCGCCTCACCTACGGCGGCACGACGCTGAAGTTCAGCACCGAGGAAAGCGACTTCTGGTGGTGGCTGATGGACAGCGCCGATGCCAACGCGGCGCGCCTCATCCTCGCCGTGCTCGACGATCCGGCCTGGAAGGACGACCTGCCCAAGATGGTCGTCGGCTCGCTCGCCCGGCAGCGTCGCGGCGCCTGGCTGACCACGACGGCCAACCTCTGGGGCTCGCTTGCGCTCGACAAGTTCTCGGCCAAGTTCGAGTCGCAGAAAGTGGCCGGCCGCACGCTCGCTTCGATCGATGCGGCCGCGGCGAAGGCGATCGTCGCCGACTGGTCGCGGCAGGCCGAAGGCGCGAGCACACGGCTCGCCTGGCCAGCCGGCGCCGGCACGCTCAACGTCACGCAAGAGGGCACGGGCAAGCCGTGGCTCACCGTGCAGAGCCTGGCCGCGATTCCGCTCAAGGCGCCGTTCTCGGCCGGCTACACCGTCTCGCGCAGCATCAGTGCCGTCGAGCAGAAGGACAAGTCGCGCTGGTCGCGCGGCGACGTCGTCAAGGTGCACCTCGAGATCGACGCGCAGGCCGATATGACCTGGGTCGTCGTCAGCGATCCGGTGCCCGGCGGCGCGACCATCCTCGGCTCGGGCCTCGGCCGAGATTCGCAACTGGCGACGCGCGGCGAAAAGCGCGCGGGATCGGCCTGGCCGGCCTACGAGGAGCGCAGCTTCGAGGCCTTCCGCAGCTACTTCGAATACCTGCCCCGTGGCAAGCATGTCATCGAATACAGCGTGCGGCTGAACAACCCGGGCCGCTTCGCCTTGCCGCCAACGCGCGTCGAGGCGATGTACGCGCCGGAGAGCTTCGGCGAGTCGCCGAACGCAGCGGTCGAGGTTGCGCCGTGAGTGCGTCTTGTCATCCTGAGCGCCAGCGAAGGATCTCGCGGTCGATCGGGATCCTTCGCTTCGCTCAGGATGACAGGTGGCGGAGGGCTGTCGCCACCCTCTTGCTCGGCGTCAGCGCCGGTGCAGCGCAGGCTGGCGGCGTCGTGACCTTCGTCGAAGTGAAAGCCGCGCATCGCCCTTCCGATGTCACCCTGCTCGACCGCCACGGCGTCGCCATCCAGACCGTGCGCGTCGACAAGTCGGTTCGGCGCCTCGCCTGGGTGCCGATCGGCGAGATGTCGCCGGCCCTGCTCAACGCGATCGTGCTGAGCGAGGACCGGCGCTTCTGGGAACACAGCGGCATCGACTGGAGCGCCGCCGCAAAGAGCGCCTGGAGCAACCTCTTTAACACCCGCACGCGCGGCGCCTCGACGCTGACGATGCAGCTCGCCGGCCTCATCGACAGCGGCCTGGCCCGTCCTGCGGGCGGCCGCAGCATCGCCCAAAAGCTCGGCCAGGCGGTGACGGCGGCGCGGCTGGATGCGGCGTGGAAGAAGAGCGAGATCCTCGAGGCCTACCTGAACTCGGTGCCGTTTCGAGGCGAGATCGTCGGCATCGACGCGCTCGCGCAGACGCTGTTCACCAAGCACGCGAGCGGTCTCGACGCGCAAGAGGCGGCGCTCGCGGCGGCGCTGGTGCGCAGCCCGAACGCGACGCCGGTGGCCGTCGCCGAGCGCGCCTGCGGCGTGCTTCGTCTGCAAGGACTCGGTTGCACTGGCGTCGTCGGTCTCACCGAGACGGCGCTGGCGCGGCGCGGCGGCATGCCGCTCGGCGAGCAGCTCGCGCCGCACTTCGCGCGGCAGTCCGTCGATCCGCTCGGGCCGGCGCACCAGGCGACGACGCTCGATGCGTCGCTGCAACGTTTCGCTGCCGACGCGTTGCGCCGCCAGCTTGCCGAGTTGGCCGGCCGCAACGTCGAAGACGGCGCCATCGTCGTGCTCGACAACGCGTCGGGCGAGGTGCGCGCGTGGGTCGGCTCGAATGCGCGTTCTTCGGCAGCGGGCGAGGTCGACGGCGTGCTGGCGCGACGCCAGCCCGGCTCGACCCTGAAGCCCTTCGTCTACGAGCTGGCGTTCGAGAAGCGCCTGATCACGCCGGCGACCCTGATCGACGACTCGCCGGCACAGATCGCCACCACCGGTGGCCTCTACCTGCCGCAGAACTACGACCGCGAATGGAAGGGCTTCGTCAGCGCCCGCACCGCGCTCGGCGCCAGCCTCAACGTGCCGGCCGTGCGCGTGGCGACGATGCTCGGGCCCGACGCGTTGTTCGAGCGGCTGCGCGCGCTCGGCTTCGCCCTGCCCGAGAGCGCCGGCTGGTACGGCGCGTCGCTGGCGCTCGGCAGCGCCGACGTCTCGCTGCTCGCGCTGACGAATGCGTACCGCGCCTTCGCCAACGGCGGCGTCTACGCACCGCCCGCGCTGCGCCGCGCGGCCGGCGCGAGGCCGGTGCGCGTCGCCGACGCGGCTGCGGTCTACCTCGTCACCGACATCCTTGCCGACAACAACGCGCGCGCGCGCACCTTCGGCCTGGCCAGCGCGCTGGCGACGCGCAGCTTCGCGGCCGTGAAGACCGGCACCAGCAAGGACATGCGCGACAACTGGTGCGTCGGCTTCACCGACCGCTACACGATCGGCGTCTGGATCGGCAACGCCAGCGGCGAGGCGATGCACAGCGTCAGCGGCGTCAGCGGCGCGGCGCCGGTGTGGCATGCGATCGCGAGCGCGCTGCATGCGGGCGCGCCGTCGAAGATGCCGTCGCTGCCGGCCGGCGTCGTGCGGCAGCGCGTCGCTTTCGATTCCGGCAAGGAGCCGTCGCGCGACGAAGTCTTTCTCGCCGGCAGCGAGCGCCCCCTGCAGCGGGCGACGGCCGAGGTCGACGGCACGCGGCGCTTCGGCATCACCAGCCCGCGCGACGGCAGCGTCTTCGCGATCGATCCCGACATGCCGCCGGCAGCACAGCGCATCACCTTCGAAGGCGAGCGCGGCCAGTGGGTGCTCGACGGCAAGCCGCTCGGCACGTCGGAGCGCTGGCGTTGGGCGCCCTGGCCGGGCCGGCATCGCTTGACGCTGGTCGGTCGCGACAACCAGGCGCTGCAAAGCGTCGGCTTCGAGGTGCGCGGCGCCGGCGTGAAATAGGGCCCCCGCGCTCGCTTCGTTCGCTGCCCCCGCGGGGGCAGCAATGCCCTTGGGGCGGCCCGGCGCGCATTGCGGCCTTACTTGGCGAAGATCCGCTCCATCGCCGCGTCGATGACGAGGCCGCACAGGCTGTAGAGCAACGAGCCGATCAAGGCCGCGCCGAACCCGGTGACGTTGAATCCCTTCAGCACGGACGCCGCGAAGTAGAACATCAAGGCGTTGATGATGAAGAGAAAGAGGCCGAGCGTGAGCACGGTCACCGGCAAGGTGAGCAAGACCAGGATCGGGCGCAGCAATGTGTTGAACAGGCCGAGCACGAAGGCCGCGATCAGCGCCGAGGCGAAGCTGGTGACGACAACACCGGAGTAGAGCTGCGCAACCAGAAGCAGCGCAGCGGCGAGAAGACACCAGCGGACGACGATCTTCATGGCCGAAGCATAGCCAAATCGGCGTTGCGGTGGCGCGCGATATGCTTCGTCGATGTTGATTCAGGTC
The DNA here is from genome assembly GCA_025350505.1 of Burkholderiales bacterium. Classification (GTDB taxonomy): domain Bacteria; phylum Pseudomonadota; class Gammaproteobacteria; order Burkholderiales; family Burkholderiaceae_C; genus Schlegelella_A. The sequence goes on along the minus strand of JANXXS010000343.1, from coordinate 941 downwards.
GGCCAGGTTCTCAGCGCCGAAGAGCTCGCGCGCTTGCGAAAGATCCTCGCAGCCGCGCCTTGGGCGGACGGGCGCAGCACCACCGGCGCACAGTCGGCGCAGGCCAAGAACAATGAGCAGGTGCCGCTCGGCAGCGCCGAGACGCGGCTTTTGCAGCAGATCGTCATGACGGCGCTCAACCGCAGCCCGGTGTTCTTCTCCGCGGCGCTGCCCAAGCGCGTGCTGCCGCCGATGTTCAATCGCTATGCGGGCCTGACCAACGCGTTCGGCAACCACATCGACAACGCCGTTCGCTTCATCCCCGGCAGCCAGGGCGAGCGACTTCGCAGCGACATCAGCGGCACCCTGTTTCTCGCCGAGCCCGACGAGTACGACGGCGGCGAGCTGGTCGTCGAAGACACCTACGGCGCGCAGCGCGTCAAGCTCGCCGCCGGCGACCTGGTGCTCTACCCGGGGACCAGCGTGCATCGGGTCGAGCCGGTGACGCGCGGCACGCGGCTGGCCAGCTTCTTCTGGGTCGAGAGCATGGTGCGCAGCGACGAGCAGCGGCGCCTGCTCTACGACATGGACCTGCACCTGACGCATCTGCGCGAGACGGTCGGCGAGACCGACGCCGCGGTGGTCGGCTTGACCGGCACGTATCACAACCTGCTCCGCCTCTGGGCCGACGTGTGACGCGCGGCGACGACAAAACGCAACTTTCCCTATGAAGAATGCGTGTCCTTCGAGTGAAAACAGCTTCTCCTTCCTCTATACACGCAGTACTATTCGCTCCGCGCGGAAGCAGGAGAAAAGAAAGTCCACGCGGCTTTCGCCCACTCCGAGCACATCAACCAATCTATTGATGGAGAGAATCAACATGGCAACTGCGAAGAAAGCGGCGAAGAAAGCTCCGGCGAAAAAGGCGGCGCCCGCCAAGAAGGCTCCGGCCAAGAAGGCGG
>JANXXS010000351.1 GCA_025350505.1 Burkholderiales bacterium | reverse complement strand
TTCGCCTCGGTCGGCCGGGTCTGGGTCGGGCCGCTTGCCGGCGTGCTGGCGCAATCGATCGGCTGGCCGGCCTTCTTCATCGCCTCGACTGTCGTCGCGCTGCCGGCGCTCGCCCTGCTCGTCGTGCTGCGCAAGCCGATCTTGCTGCTGGAGGCCGACCCGGCAGCGTCCACGAGCCGTGTCTGAAGCGAGCCCCTTGCGGGTCGTGTCGTCGTGCTGCGCCTGCGCGTCGGGCGCGCTGCGCCGGCGCTCATTCGTCGGCCTGCTCGGCGGTGCCGCTCTCGTCACAGCCTGGCCGACGCCGTCGCGCGCGAGGGCGTCGAGGTCGGTCCGCCTTCGGTGCTGACCAAGCTCGTTAGCGAGCAGCAGGTCGACAGGCGGCGGTGCGCCAGTACAGCGCGATGCTCGGCCAGTACGGGCAGCGCCGCGCCGTCGCGCCCGACAGTCATCCGCAAGTGCAGCGGCTGCGCTATGTCGCGCAACGCATCGCAACCTGGCGAAGGTCGCCGGGCTCTATGCGCGGGCAGAGAAGCCCTAGCGACGCGTCGGACCGCCGGAGTTCGCCGCGGCGCCCAAACGTCAACGAAAGCCCGCTGCCTGGAAACTACTCGACCATCGCAATCACCTCTCCGTTCGAAATGCGCTTGCGGTAGATGACCTCGCCTTGATACGAGCCTCGCTGCAGCCCCCGTTGGCCCGATGCCAGTCGGCGCACAGCTTGCCCTCTTCGACATGCCAGGTTCCCGTGTCGCGAAAGCCGTTGCTGGTATCGATGAAGACGTAGCCGTTGGCTTTGTATTCGATGCGCCAGGACGTGCCGTCGGCGGGCTTGATCCGAAAGACCTTGCCGGCGATTCGGGCGCGCAAGGAGTCGGCACCGGCCGACAGCGCGTCGGTTGGGAACTCGATCGGTATGGCCGCTTGGGCCAGCGAAGCCATCGGCATCAGCAGTGAAATGAGCAGTGATCGCACGCGGGATCTCCTTGTTGGGCGTTACGAGTGAGTGACGCGGACCGACCGCCCGCGCAGGCTGGTCCGCCCGACGCGTCAGCGACTCAGGCCGAGTTGCGAAAGCAGTGCGTCTGTTGCCTCCGCATTCGGACGCACCGAATGGTTCACCGTGAGCTTGCTGCGGAATCCGTAGTACACCTTGCTGCCACGCTCGACGAAGATGCGGTTGTAGGCGAGCGGCGCGGCAGCGGCAGGCGCGTTGGTCAATCGCAGGACGCGCCCGTCGGCTACGGTGGCGATCGAGTACGCGCCGGTACCGATCGAAACGCAGTTGCGAACCGAACCGTCCGAAGCGCGGCGTGCGCAGTCGAAGTAGGTGACCGTATTGCCGCTGCCAAACCCCATGCGCAAAGCGCCGCTCGTGACGCGATAGAAGCCGTTGGCCGAGGGCGTGCCGGGGAGATCGCCGAGATTGGCCGTACTCTGACCGTACCAGTCGTTGCGCGGGCCGGTGTTGGCGTTGGTTCCAAACAGGCAGGGAGCGCCGGGGTTGGAAGCGACCAGCTCCTCGAGTGTCTGCGCATCGTTCTGCAGGCTGGAGCTGTTGGCGCCGGTCACCGTGCCGCAAGCCGTCGTCGTCACCCCGTTTGCGTCGTATACGGGTGTGCCGCCGGCGGCGATGGCCACGCTGAAGATCCTGGCCGGGATCGCCGCGGTGTCATAGGCCTCTGGATTCGAGAGCGGCGTCGTCGTCTGATAGAAGAGCTTGCTACCCGGAGGGAACGCCGCGGAGCCGAGAGCGCCCGAAGCCGGGTCGGGTCCCCAGTTCGGAAAGAGTCCCGCAGTGCTCGACAGCGGATAGGCGCGGATTTCGGTCACGATGTCGACCATCTTCAGGCCAGCGATGTCGCGCACGCTGCGCTGCGACTTGTTGTCGAAGGCGGCGCAATAGAACGACTCGCCGTTGCCGGCCGAGTCGCGAGGCGTCGAGGCGCTGGCGAAGTCGGAAGGGCAAAGGAACCACTGCGCGCCGTCGAAGTAGGCGTTCGTGTTCAAGTAGCCCGGATCGCCCCAGGACTCCACAATGCCGGCGACATCGCGCTTGCGCTTGTCGGTGAAATGGGTTTTGCCGTTTGCGTCGGGCGTGTTCTGCGCCGCCGTGCTCTCGAACACGCGGAAGTACCAGTTGTTCGCATCGACATAGTTCAGCCACTCCATGCTGGCTCCAGCCGTCGGCGTCGTCGGCGGGGTCGACGTGTCGATCCGCTTCGTGGTGCCGATGACGACACCGACGTTGCTCGCCGAGAGTTGCAGACTGGACGCGACCAGTGCGGCCGCCGCGACCTGGATCGCCGCTGGCTGCGAGGTCGGATCGGTGCCGCCGCCAGCGACGATTTGCGGCATTAGGTCGATCAGGCGGTGTTCGACGGCGCGGTCGATGTCGGCGCTGGTGATGGGCTTTCCGGCGCTGTCCATGGTTCCCGCCGCGGCTTGAAGCGCGGTCGCCGCCGTTTGCTTTGCGATGACGAGAAAGCGCGCCAGCGCGGCGGCAGACTTTGCGGCGTCGTCCGTCCCGGTGCTGTAGTCGGCAAACATCGACACGGCGATGCCGGCGGCATCCTGCAGCGTGGCGGCGGCCTGCGCAGAGCTGAGCCCGCTCACGTCCATTTGCCCCGCAACGATCGTGGTGAGCGGGCTGATCACGGTGCTTTGATCGGCCGGTGTGCGCAGCGAAAACGGCACCGTCACGGCGCCCGATGCGCCGTCGACCGTTGTGGTGTCGGCCAAGGCGAGCAAGGTGAATTGTCCGACGTCAGCCAGGTCGATCTTCAAGGTCACCGTGCCGTCCGCTGCCGTGCGCGCCGAAGGCTCTTCGGCGTCGCACGCGCCGTTGCCGTTCTTGTCGAGGCAGACGAGCGCGTTGCCGAGGGGGCCGTCGATGACGCGGGTGCGGACTTCGACGGTTGCGGGGGCGAGAGGCGGGGCTGCGGAATTGCCGCCCCCGCCGCAGGCGGCGAGCAAGGCGGCGCCAATAGATGCTAGCGTTGAGATGGCGCAGATGTGGTACCGGATTGGTTTCATTCGGAGGACTCCTCGCGGGTCGATTGATGGGGCGAGGAGCAGGGTAGATTCGCAAGACGACTACCGAATCCGCCGCCTTGATGAAGGGACCGCTGCGCTCTGCGATTTATCCCAATCGCGAGTGAGACATTTCGGTCGTTTCGCCGCGTGCCCCTCGGATTGAGGATGGCGATCGGTTCGAAGAGCCGGAAGATGACGGCCCGATGTCGCGAACGTCACACAGCGACAAAATGGAAGGTCGAAATGTCCAAGCTCATTCGCACGTATATGCTGACGAGTGTTTCGACGGGATTTCTGGTCTCGGGGATTGCGCTGCCAGGGGTGTCGTCGGCGCAGGACTTCTCCCAAAGCATCACCAGATCGATCCGGCCCCTGGCCGAGCCCTATAGCGAAGCCGAGCCGACGCCGGGCACCGCATTCAAAGCCACCTTCCTCGAAGCAGCGCGGCCGGTGCAGGAGATCACCGTCGGCCTCGGCTACACGCACGCTGAGTCAGGAGCCCACGAAGTCTTGGCGCCGCTCCAATACGGACACACCACAGCAAGTCGCGCTTGGAATTTCCGCTTGGAAACCGGCTACGGAGAACGGGGTTCCGCCGGCGCACACCTTCGCGGTCTCAAGGACCTGAAGATATTTGCGACGAATGTCCTGAAGCAGTCCGACGCGGCGTCTGGAGACGTGGCGTGGCGTTTGTTCGGAGCACTGGGGTTGGGGATCCCGGTCCATGGCGACTTGGGTTCCACCAGATACGCGCAGCAAGGCCGACTCATTGGCGCGGCGGCAGAAGGACAGTGGACAGCCGTGCTGGCCGGAGTCGCCACGCACTTCAACAGTCAGGCCACCGGCTTGGGAAGCATGCTGACCGCTGTTCATGCCGAAGTGCAATACGGCCCGTCCGGCAACCGGAAGTTGATGGCAAAATTTGATCGGTCCTACCTGCACGGCGCCAGCGGCGAAAGCGTGGTGACCATCGAATACGACTGGACACTTTTCCCGGCTTGGGAAGGAGTGGCGTTCGCAAATCGGGGCCTTACCACTGGCAAGCGGAATACCGGAGCGGCCTTCGATCTGACTCACCGGTTCTGACTTGACGATTGCTGATAGCGTCGCCAGGAATCACTGGTAGTCGCGCGCTTGCACGACTGCTGCGCCGTGTAGCGCGCTGACGGAACGGGGTGACGACGGAGCCGAAAACGCTAGCGGTGGCCCTTGCGCTCACAGTTGCGCGCGCTCAAAATCCTATGCTCAATTGACAGCAAAGGGATTTGCTCCCGGTGAGGTCAGAAACGCCCCATGCCGAGCCCAAGCGCTCGCTACGCGTCTTGGTCGTCGTCGACGTCGTCGAGTCCGTGCGGTTGATGGAGGCGAACGAAGCCGAGGCCATACGCCAGTGGCGCGAGTTCGTCGAAGAAGTGAGATCCCAAGTGCTGCCTGGCGTCGGGGGCCGCCTGGTGAAGAGTTTGGGCGACGGACTGCTCCTCGACTTCCCGACCGTTTCCTCTGCGGTAGGGTCGGCCTTTGAAATGCAGGCTCGGATCGCAGCACACAACGTACGCCGCCCGGGTGCAGCATCCATGTGCGTCCGCATCGGCGCACACGCGGCGTATGTCGTTATCGACGAGTTGGACGTCTACGGCAGCGGCGTGAACCTCGCCGCACGCCTAGCTTCGGTCGCAGGGCCCGGCGAAATCGTGGTCTCCTCTGAAGTGCGTGACCAGTTGACGGACGGGCTGGACTCGCAGATCGTAGACTTGGGCGAGTGCTTCTTGAAGCACATTGCCAGCCCCGTGCGGGCATTTCGCGTCGGAAATCCCACGACCGCCCACTACGACGAAACCGCCGAGGCTGCGGCAGCAGACTTGTTTCCTGCCATCGCCGTAGTCCCGTTCTCTTCGCCACGCGATGGCGCTTCCAAGTCCGCGATCGGCGACGCCATTGCGGACGCCGTGATCGCCGCGCTTTCCACCTGCGCCAGCATTCGAGTGGTTTCGCGTCTGTCGAGCGCGCCGTTTCGAGGCCGCGCCCCGGAGGAAATTCGGTTCCACCTGGGCGTCGCGTACATCGTTTCAGGCAGATACGCCAGACTCGGCGGGAACGTCGTCATCTTCACCGAGCTATCGGCGTCGAGAACCGCCGAGGTATTGTGGTCCGGGAGGCACGAAGTTTCGTTGGCAGAGTTCTTTCGAGGGCAGGATGTCGCTGTCCCTGAGATCGTCGCCAACATCGGACGCGAAGTCATCCGATCCGAAATGGCAAGAACCCGTTTTCTACCCATTCCGACCCTCGACGCCTACAGTCTGTACGTCGGCGGGATTGCATTGCTTCATCGCACGTCGATACCAGACTTCAGTCGTGCATACGACGTGCTTGAGGGACTGAGCCAGAGGCATCCCCGCATCGCCGCCCCGCGGGCCATGCTCGCCAGATGGCATGTCTTGAAGTTGCTTCAGGGGTGGAGTCTCGATCCGCGCATGGAGGGGCAACGCGCGCAGGATTGGGCGCGGCGAGCCCTCGAGCTCGACCCCTGTCACGCCTTTGCGTTGGCTACCGACGCCCTGGTGACCGCCCATTTCGGCGACGACCTGAAGGAGGCCCGGTCGAAGTGTCTCGCGGCCGTCTTGTCCGACCCCCAGGAAGCCCAAGCCTGGATGACTCTGGCCGGCGTGCAGAGCTACCTCGGCGAGGGATCTGAAGCAGAGAGCTCCGCGCTGCGGGCTATCGCGCTGTCGCCGATGGACCCGACGCGCTTCCTGTTTGATCTGCTCCTGGGCGCGGCTCAATTGGCGGCGGGAAAGTACGCCGATGCGGCTGAATCGGCGCGGTCCTCGCTGCGCCAGAATGCAATGCATCTCGCTTCGCACCGGCTGCTCGTGATCGCCCTTAGTCTGCGGGGCAGTCCGGGGGAGGCGCGGGCGGCGGCCAAGCAGCTGACGGCGCTCGCTCCAAACTTTCGCGTGAGCGAATATGCCGCCCGCTACCCGGGCCGAAATCATTCGCATGCCGCCACCTATGTCGAGGCATTGCTGGATGCCGGCATCCCTAATTGACATGACGCCCAGGCGATCGAACGGTGATTCAATTGTTCACTTCGCACAACGGAGGACGACGTGACAACCGCACACAAGACTCGCCTCACCAGAGGCGCCGCCAAGGCCGCGGTCTCTTTGCCTCCTTATGGTCAGATGATCGACGACTTCCAACTGGTCATGCGGAAGGAGCCGGTACCGGCCATGTTCCTTGTGAACGGCGTGCCCCCAGACCTGAAGACTTGGGAGGCATGGCGCGACGCGCTCGTGGACGAGATCGCCAAGTTTCTGTGGCCCAGGTACCTGAACAACACGTGGGTGGGCGCTTCTGCCGCAGGGGCCGTGGACCTCACGTTGGCCGACCTGGCCCTGATGGCAACGCTTCGCGGCGACATGATGAAGCCCTTGGCGGCCAGGTTCCCGTCCTCGGTAGCTCACAAGCAGCTCTTTTTGGTCGAAGACGACACGCCGCCCGGGGACGAGTTCCACAACTACGACACCGCGGCGACGGAGGGTCTTTTGAATGCGCTGCCGGGTCCCATCCGTCGAGGGGTATTCGGCGTGCTGAGTTTCACGCTGCAAATGAAGAGAGAGTTCCAGCGGCCCAGGGCGTACCAGACCGCTGTGCTGCTGGGCGATGCGGGGTTTGGTTATCTCCTGGCAAAGTCCGGGGTGACGCCGTCACTTGTAAGCGGGCATTGTCTGCAGGCGAGCGTCGGTGCCTGCGCCGCTTACGTCGCCCTTCGATTCGATCTTGAAGCCCTGCCCGGCACCGTCGGGCTTCTTCAGCAATATCTCATCGACGCTGGTGATAGGCGCGTTTTCGCCGGGGTTCACTATCCGTCCGACAACATTTCTTCATGGTTTTGCGCGCTCCGCATTTGCGAGAACTTGTTCGGCGAGCATGCGAGGGATGCGAAGGTATTCCTGTGGCAGGCCATCACTACCAAGAGTGCCGTGTTCGCTGCCCTGAAGGCGGCCGCAACGGTGCCCGGTTCGCCGTTTGCGGCTCCCATGGCCGAGCTGTTGAAGGAGGCAGCCAGGCCCCCAACGGTTCCGGCTGGCCCACCGACACCGCTGCCCATTTTCACGCTCCTGCCCGGGCTTGGAATGACCTTGCCGTGGCCCTATGCGCAACTCTTCCGGCATCCATTGCCGTTTCTATAGCCGGACCGTTGCTGCCCAGGGGTCTGGCCGGCGGACCTTTTTGCGCCGACGCACGTTTGCCGGTTCTCAACTTTGCGTGGACCCGACGCTGCCGAGGGGCGGCGCGGAAAATCCTTACGCCGTGAAGCGCAGGACGCCGCGAAGCGGCGGAAGCAGGGCGACCTGCCGCATCAAGGCCGAGATACTCGCGGCGCCGGTCTTTGCCCGAATGCTGCCAATTTGACTACGGATCGTCGAAATGGCGACACCGAGTTGGACCGCTGCGTCAGCGGGTGCGGCACCGCCGCACAACTCCGTGAGCACCTGTGTTTCGGCCGACGTAAGGCCGGTTGCCTGCGCAAACCCTTGCAAGGATAGCGACCCGCACACGGCGGATTTGCTCATGACGACTAGGACCGCGCGATCGCCAGTGTTGGGTAAGGCGAGCGGAACGATCGAAACGGTAGTCGGTCTCGTCGGCCGGCCGAGCACCAGCATCCTGCGCAATCCGCGGATCGACGCCTGCGCGACCGCATCATGCAGGCGCGCTGCGTCGCCGCTTGCTCGCGCCCGCAGCGCGCCCGCGGAGATATGCAGCGGATGCGACTCGTCAAGCTCGGTTTGCGCCGCACGATTGACGAGGACCGAACGGCCGTCGCCGACGAGCACGACGATGCCGTAGTCGAGTTCGTCCAGCGTTGCGGCCAGGCAATGCCAAGTAACCAAGGAAGCGCTGTCGTCGGCCCACGTCGGCACGTCGAGTGGGCGGGCAAGGTAGCTCCCGGCGAGCAGCGTTTTGTCATCGCGGATCTCGCGAGTTGCGGTCTCGAGCATCGGGAACCCCTTTCTGCGTGGCGCGAGCAAGAGCTCGTATGGCAGAAAGCATAGAGAGCCGCAGGGCGGTTGGGAGGTGAAGAAGGCGGGCCGGACAAGCCAACAATTCACACCGTTGCGCGACAATCATGTCGTGCGCTCCGTACCGATCACTCCCGATATCCTCGACGAAAGCTTGCTGCGCGAAATCGCTCGACGCGGGGGCGTAAAGCGCTATCCAGCGCATATGGTTCTAATCAACGAGGGCGATCAGGCCGATTCGCTCTACATTCTTCTGAGCGGCCGAGTCAAGGTCTATTCCAGCAGTCCTGACGGCAAGGACGTCGTGATTGCGACTCACGGCGCCGGCGAGTACGTAGGCGAAATGGCGCTTGATGGCCGCGTGCGCAGCGCTTCGGTCATAACGCTCGAACCGACTGCGTGCTCCGTGGTGAGCGGAGACAACCTCCGCGACTTCATCGCCGCTCATCCCGACTTCGCGCTGCACCTGATCCACAAGCTGATACGCCGAATTCGGCATGCAACCGAGAGCGTCAAGAGCCTGGCTCTCGAAGACGTCTATGCGCGCGTCGTGCGTTTGCTGACCGATCTTTCGGAACCGACCGAGGACGGCCGGCGCGAAATGCGGGAGCGGCTGACACAACGAGACATCGCCGAGCGTATTGGCGCCTCGCGCGAGATGGTGAGTCGAATTTTCAAGGACCTGACGCTCGGGGGTCACATTGATGTCAAGTCAGCCCGGATCTCCATCCTTACTGGTCTTCCGGCACGTTGGTAGCCCACCCGTCGGAGCCGATTGCGAGGGTGAGGCCGGAGAAGCGAGCATCCTCGCCGAGCAATGCGTACCGCGCCGCTGGCATCGGGCGCCGGCGAGTGTCCGCCGAAGTCCGGGCGGCGATGCTCAGCGCTATGGCCCGGCCCCGAGGCAGCGCAGCAGCCAGCGCTCGAGGTCGCCGATCTCCTCGGCACAGACCGAATGCGGCATCGCGTACTCGTGCCACTCGACCGCGTGGCCCATCGCCACCAGCACGTCGCGCGACTGGCGCGCGCGGGCGATCGGAATGACCGG
>JANXXS010000217.1 GCA_025350505.1 Burkholderiales bacterium | reverse complement strand
ACGGCGTGGTCGCCGCGCTCCGGCACCGCGGCACCGCTCACCAGTCGCGCGTAATGGTCGAACAGCGTGTCGCTGCCGGTCGATGGCGTGGCGGCGGCGTCGTAGCGACCGGTGTCGGGGTCCCGCACCAGCATCGATTCGGTGGCGTAGTAGCGGCCGATGCGCGCCAGCTCGGCCTTGGCTGCGAGCGACGGCAGCACGCGACCCGCGCCGGCCAGCACGGCGACGATGGCGTCGAGCATGGCCACCGGCACCTGGCGAATGCGCGGCTCTCGCCCGAGCAACGCGAACAGCCGTTCGCCCTGCCGGCGCGGCGTGATCGCGTCGCCCGGGCCGCCGATCGGCAAGATGCGATTGCGCCGGCCATCGTCGTCGAGGCAATCGGCCAGGTAAGCGGCGAGATCGTCGTCGCTGATCGGCTTGCATGCCGTGAGCGTGCCGTCGCCGAAGACGAGAAAAGGCTTGCCGCGCCTGACCCGCTCGACCTGCCCCGAGAGCGACTTGAAGAACGCCGTCGGCCGGACGATCGAGTACGCGACACCGGACTCGACGAGCACCTTCTCGAACGCCAGCTTGGCCTGCTGAAAGGCGATCGTGCCGGTCGCGCCGAGGACGAAGACACGGCGCGGCGCGGGTGAGCGGGCCGCGCCAAGCGGGCCGGCCGCAGCGGATGCCAGGACCATCGAGCTCAAGGAAGCGGATCGGGCCGCGACGCCGCCGGCGTCGCGCTGGCTTGCAGATGCCGCGGCGAAGCCTTGCGGCGCGCGACCTCGGGCCGGGTCTCGTCCGCCATGGCCAGCACCGGCGCGCGTTGCAGGCTGCGCCACAGGCCCGGCGGATACATCCCCTTCTTCAGCAGGCGCACCGCGACCATGGCGACGATCTTGGCGGTGTCGACGACGGAACGAAAGTGGCTCGGCCGCGCATCGCTGGGGTAGTGCCCGGGGATGGCGACGGCGAGCGTTGGATGACCCTGATCGGCGGCCTCGATGAGGATCTCGCTCTCGAACGTGAAGCGCCCGCAGCGCGTGCGCCCGCTCGTGGCGACCGCCATCACGGCGCGCGAATAGACGCGAAATCCCGACTGCGAGTCGGCGATCGGGTGGCCGGCCGCCCACGAGATCCAGAAGCAGGCGAAGCGATTGCCGAAGTAGCGCACCGGCGGGAAGCGGCTGCGGTCGTGCAGGCGCGAGCCGATCACCAGGCACTCGGGACGGCGTTGCCAGGCGGCCAGCAGCCTGGCGGCATCGCGGGGGTCGTGCTGGCCGTCGCCGTCGAGGGTCACGACGCAGGCCGCGCCCTGGCCGAGCGCATGCGCGAACGCCGTACGGATGCTCGCCGCCTTGCCGCGATTCGAGGCATGCGTCAGCAGCGTGATCGGCAAGCCGTGCAGCGCTGCCGCGGTCGCATCGGACGAGCCATCGTCGACGACGATGACGCGCGGGCAGGCGGCCAGCGCCGCTTCGGCCACGTCGCGGATCGCGCGCGCTTCGTTGTACGCAGGAATGGCGATCCAGGCACCGTCGCTCGACGGCGTCGACCCCGAAGTCGTGTCCGTGTTCATGCCGCCGCGCACTCGACCAGGGTGTGAAAGCGGCCGACGCCGTCCGTCAGTCGCGTAACTTCGAGGCCGGCCTCGGGCAGCAGCGCGAGGAAGACCTTCGAGTCGTACATCTGGCTGTTGCCGTTGGCGACGCAGCTGAAGTAGAGCGAAGTCTGCTGCAGGCTGAAGGCCGCCGCTTCGAAGCGCTGCCGATCCCAGAACAGCTCGAGGATCCAGAGACGCCCTCCCGGCGGCAGCGCGGCGCGCACCTTGCGCAGCACGGCGACGATCTGCGCCTCGGAAAAGCAGTCGAGCAACTGGCTCATCCAGATCGTCGCGTAGCCCGAGGGCAGCGGCGACCCGGCATCGAGCAGGTCGAGCGGGTGCCAATGGCAACGCTCGATGAGGCCCGACTGCTGCAGGTGCTGGCGCGCGGTGTCGAGCTGGATCGGCAAATCGGCCAGGCCGATCTCGATCTGCGGTAGGCGCTCCAGGCACATGCGCGCCCACTTGCCGGTGTTGCAACCAACGTCGAGCAGCCGGGCCGGCGGCTCGGCGGCGAGCCGCTCGCAGACGGCCGGAAAAGCCTGGTCGGAATAGTAGTGATCGAAGGCGAACCAGCTGCGCCGCGCCGGCTCGGGCAGCATCGAGAGGCCTTCGTACAAGGTGGCCCAGGGACCGAGCTCGTGCAAGCCGCTCGGCTTGCCTTCGGTCAGAGACTCATCGAGGTGCGCGGCGGCCTGATAGCAGACGTCGCGGCCGAAGTCGAAGTTGACGCGCGTCATCTCGTCGTGCAGCAGCACATAGCCGAGCTTGCCGAGATGAAATCGCTCCTCGCGGCGCCAGACGATGTGCAGGCCCAGGCCGGCCTCGAGCAGCACGCGCGCGGCGTAGGTCGAGAGGCCGGTCTCTTTCGCCACGCCGTCGACGCCCAGACCGTGCGGCGTCGCCTTCGACAAGGCGGCGAGCACGCCGCGATCGCGCAGCGCCGAGGTGGCGTGGAAGGCGAGCGGCGCGAACGCCAGCCGCTGCGCCGCGGTGATGGCGTCGAGGGCGCTCAGCGGGTCCTTGTCGAACATGCGCGTCCCGAGTTGCTCACGGCTGCTGCCAGACGGAAAAGAAGTTGAACCAGTTGGTCGGAAAGCGCCGCGCGTACCGCTCGAGCAGCGCCGCGTAGCGGTCGACCGCCGGCTGCAGCGCCGCGCCCCGGCTGCCCGGCGGCGCGGCCGATCCGAACTCGACGAACTCGACGCGGTACCGGGCCCCGCCTTCGTAGAGGCCGAAGCCCATCAGCACCGTGGCGCCGGCGCGCGCCGCGAGCGCGTGCGGGCCGATCGGAAACGGCACCGGGCGGCCGAAGAAGTCGCTCTGCAAGGCGGCCGACTTCTCGCTGCGGTCGGCCAGCGCCACGACGAGGCCGCCGCGCGCGAGCACGTCGTAGGCGCGCAGGTAGCTGTCGATGCGCCCGAGCGGGATGATCGAGACCTTGCTGTCGTCGACGCCGGCGATGCGGCGCACGCGCGATCGTTCGTCGATATGCATCAGCACCGTGACCGGGCGGTTGTGCAGGACCTGGTTCTTCAGCGTCATGAGATCGAAGGTGCCGAGGTGCGAGCCGAGCAGCACGCAGCCCTTGCCCGACTCGAGCGCATCGCGAACCAGCTCGTCGCCGTGCACCGTGACCTCGAAACGGCCGAAATCCCGGCTCGCCATGTAGACCCGGTCGAGCAGGGTCGCGGCGAAGGCGTAGATGTTGCGGAAGGCGTCGGTCCAGCGCGCGGGGCGACCATAGGCCGCGCTCAGGAACTCGCACGAAGCACGCCGCGCCGTCCGGTCGGTGGCGACGAAATAAAGCACGATCGGGTAGAGCAGAACGCGGCAGAGCGGCCGCCCCGCGGCGCGCGCCAGCCAGGCGATCAGATGCATGAGCCACGCGCTGCCGCGCTCGGCCTTCGCCTTCCACGATGTCATGGCGAGGACGTGCGTTCGCTGCGCCACGGTGCCGCCTCGGCGACGTTCACGAAACGGCGACGCGCCGCTTCGCCGGCGCGGCGCGCGGTGCCGGCGCCCGTGGCGGCGCGGCCAACTGCCATTCGGCGAACACCTGGTCGAGCGCCTGCCGGCGCAGCTTGCCGTTGTCGCCGCGCGGCAAGCGATCGACGCGGATGAAGGCACGCGGCAGGAACACGAGATCGAGGCGCTCGCGCAACCAGCGGCGCGTCGCCGCGCGATCGAGCGGCGGACCCGAATGGATCAGGCAGAGCCGCTCGGTCGGCCTGCCGGTGGCGGGCAGGTAGAACACGCCGTCTTCCAGGCCGGGCAGGTCCTGGAGAAGCAGATTGAGCCCGGCGAGCGAGGCGCGGCGGCCGGCGATCTTGACCAGATCGGTTTGTCGGCCGAGCAAGGTGAATGTGCCGTCCGGCTCGATGAGCAGCTCGTCGAGCAGCTTGACCGGCGAGGCAAAGTGCGTACCGCGGCCGAGCATCGCCTCGTCCATCGCTTCGAGGCGCACGCCGTCCATCGGCCGCCAGGCCGTGCCGCGCGCGGTGCGACGCATCGCCAATGCGCCGGTCTCGGTCGATCCATAGATCTCGAGCACCGGCGCCCGCACCAGTTGCTCGCTCTGCCGCGCCACCGACTGCGTGAGCGGCATCGTCGAGGCGATGACGACGCTGCAGCAAGGCACCGCCACCGCCGACTGGACGAGGCTCCTCAGATGCATCGGGGTGGCGATCCAGGCGCCGGCCAGCGCACCGGCGAACGCCGCGCTGACGTCGGCCGGCAGCAGGGGCCGCTTGTCGAGCACCGGAATGCCGTGCACCAGCGACAGCATCACCGAGCACTCGAGCCCGAACATGTGTTGAGGCGGCACACTGCAGACGATGCGCCCGATCGCGGCCAGGCCGCCTTCGACCTCCGCCTCGAGCCGGGCGCCGAGCACGAGCGCGCCGCGCGCCAGGTGCAGCAGCGTCTTCGCCTGCGCCTCGGGCGCGCCGGTGCTGCCCGAGGTGTAGAGGACGACCGCGGTCTCGTCCCACGCCGGCTGCCAGGCGAGCGCTCCGGCGCTGGCGCGCGCCGGCTGCCAGTCGGGCCGACAGCGGACGTAAGGCGTCGAGCGCTCGTCGCACCAGGCCTCGGGCCAGGCTTCCGGGTCGGCGACGACGACCGGCCGCGCCGCCGCCTGCAGCACGGCGGTAAGACCGGCATTGCCGCCGGAGGGCGGCAGGACGAGCAGTCTGCGGTGGCGCAGCGCGGCCAGGCTGGTGACGAGAAAGCCGACCCGCGACACGCACAGGTTGCACACCGCCGAGGCGTCGCCGAAGCGGCGCGCAAGCGCGATCGACGCCTCGTGGATCTGCCGCCAGGTCCAGGTTCGCCCGGCATCGAGAACGGCCGGCCGGTCGAGGTGGGCCGGGGCGGCGGCCAACGGCGAGTCGAGGAGCTGCTGCATCGCGATTCGCCCTGCGAAACCTAGGCGCCACGGCGCGGTCGCCAGACCCGCACCGTGTCGCGAATCTGCTGCACCAGGTCCGGAAAAACCTCTTCCGGAAAGAGGCGCAGGCGCACCCAGTATTCGCCGACGAAGAACACCAGCGAGACGGCGGCAACGCCGAGGCTCGCCTGCTGGAAGCCGAGGCTGGCGGCCGCCGTCAGCATCGCCGCGGCGACGAAATAGAGGCACCAGAGCGCCGTCAGGCGGCGCGTGTAGCGGCAGAGCGCCGGCGACAGGTCGGGCTTGCCGATCCGCGCGACGCGCTCGATCAACGGCATGTCACCGGCGCGCAGCGTGCGGCCGAAGAAGAAAGCCAGCCAGAGCAGAAAGAGCAGCGGAACGAAGCGCAGGCCTGCGGCGGCGAGCGGCGCAACCGCGTCGAACGACGCGCTCACATCGCCGCGGCGCCTCGCCCGCGGCGAGGTGCCGGACCGGATGTCGCGCCGACCGTCCCCGGACTCATTTCATCCTTGTTCGAATCAGGTCGCCAGCGCCAGTTGCGTGCCGATGCCTTTGTTCAGATTCATGATCCAGCCGTTGTAGTTCTTGTGGATCTTGCCGTTCGCCTCCATCAGGTCGATGCTCGACTTGTAGGCGATGCTGTAGGCGCTCGGCGAATACGTGATCTCGATGTTGGCCGTGTGCGTGCGCAGTATCAGCGTGCCGGCCAGTTTGTTCGGCCCGGCATCCTTCATCGCCCAGCCCAAGGCCGAGCCGGCGCGAACGATGGCGAGCTTGACCTGCTCGTTGCTGAGCGGCTTGCCGGCGGGACTGACGACCGCGGCGTTGTCGACGTTGAGGATCGGCATGGTCTGCGCGCATGCGGTGAGCGCGGCGGCGGCGAGCAGAACGACCCATCTCGAAAATCTGCGCATGATTCCCTCCTTACAGTAATGGCTACGGCGGCTCGCTGCCGCCCAGCCGTGGCCTCGTGAATGACTCCCTCCCCAGGGGTCGAAAAAGCTTAGCACGGCAGGCCGAAATGCCTGCCGGGGCTTTGCCGAATTGCAACACCCCCGGAAGCGCGGCTTGCCTCGCTAGACTCGCCGACTGTCAACGGAGGCGATGCATGACACAGCCGCAGATCAGGCGCGGGCGCACACGCCGCGGGTTCGTCGCCATCGTCTGGCTGCTGCTCGTACTCGTGATCGCAGCGGCGATCGGCGCCTACGCCTTCATGCGCGCCAGCCTGCCGATGCTCGACGGCCAGGTCACGGCGGCCGGCCTGCACGGCCCGGTCACGGTGACGCGCGACGCGCTCGGCGTGCCGACGCTGCACGGCAGCGACCGCGCCGACCTCGCCTTCGCCACCGGCTATCTGCATGCGCAGGAGCGCTTCTTCCAGATGGACCTGCTGCGCCGCGCCGCCGGCGGGGAGCTCGCCGCGCTGCTCGGCAAGGCCTTGCTGCCGGTCGACCGCGAGCGGCGACTGCATCGCTTCTCGGCGCGTGCCGGCCCGGCCCTCGCGGCGCTGCCCGAGTCCGAGCGCGCCGTGCTCGAGCGCTATGCCGCCGGCGTCAACGCCGGCCTCGACGGGCTCGCGGCGCGGCCCTTCGAATACGCCGTGTTGCGCGCCGCGCCGCGGCCCTGGCGCGCCGAAGACACGATGCTCGTCGTCTGGGCGATGTACTTCGACCTGCAGGACGACCAGCTGCATCGCGTCTGGTCGCGCGGCTGGCTGCGCGACAACGACACGTCGGCGGAACAGCTCGCGTTCCTGTTGCCGACCTCGAGCAGCTACGACGCGCCGCTCGACGCGGCAACGATCGACGAGACCGCGGCGCCGATGCCGGCCGCGCCGCCGTCCTGGTTCGGCAGGTCGGCGAAGGCGAAAGTGGCGATGGCCGAGCTGGACAGCCTCGGCAACGCCGAGGTCGGCAGCAACAACTGGGTCGTCGCCGGCACGCGCAGCAAGACCGGCGCGGCGATCGTCGCCAACGACATGCACCTGACGCTGCGCCTGCCGCATCTCTGGTACCGCGCCGCCTTCGAGCTCGAGCGCCCGGGCGCGCCGCTGCGCCGCATCGTCGGTGTCACCTTGCCGGGCACACCGGCGATGGTCGTCGGCAGCAACGGCGAGGTCGCCTGGGGTCTGACCAACAGCTACGGCGCCTACCTCGACTTGCTCGAGCTCGAGTTCGATGCCAAGGACCCGACGCGCTACCGCATGCCGGCCGGCATCGCCGGGGCGCCGGCCGATGGCTGGGGCCTTCTGCGCACGGTCGACGAGCGCATCGCCGTCGCCGGCGCGCCCGACGAGATCCTGCACGTGCCGGAGACGGCGTTCGGTCCGGTCTGGGAGCGCGGCGGCAAACGCTACGCGTTGCACTGGGTCGCGCACGATCCGGGCGCGATCAACTTCGCCCCGCTCGGGCTCGAGCAGGCGACGAGCGTCGCCGAGGTGCTGGCGATCGGCCAGCGCGCCGGCTTTCCGGCGCAGAACATGGTCGCCGGCGACGCCGCCGGCCACATCGGCTGGACCATCGCCGGCGCCCTGCCCGGCCGCAACGCGACCTGGGCGTCGACCTTTCCCGCGCCGGCGGCGTCGGCGGCCTGGCACACCTGGACGGCGCTTGCCGTGGCGACCGCGCATCCGAGCGTGATGGACCCTGGCTCGGGCCAGCTCGCCACCGCCAATGCACGCCAGCTCGCCGGCGCCGGCTACGCGTCGATCGGCGATGGCGGCGTCGACCTCGGCGCGCGTCAGCGCCAGGTGCGCGACGACGTCGCCGCACTCGGCGCGAGCACCGATGAGGCGGGCGTCTACGGCGCCGGCCTCGACGACCGCGCGCTCTACCTCGCGCCTTGGCGCGACCGCGCGCTGCAGGTGCTTGCCGGCGACACCGACGCTGTCGCGCACCCGCGACGCGACGAGTTCAAGCGCCTGCTCGAAAGCACCTGGACCGGCCGGGCCAGCGTCGACTCGGTCGCCTACCGGTTGACGCGCGCCTTCGTCGGCAGTCTCTACCTGCGCCTGTTCGGCAGCGCCGACGAGGCGATGCGAGCGGCCGACAAGCAGGCCTCGTTCTCGCGCGCCACGGCGCGCTGGCCGGCGGTGGTCGCCCGCCTGCTCGACGAGAAGCCGTCCGGCTGGCTGCCTGCCGGCAGCGCCAGCTGGCAGGCCGTGCAGCTCGCCGCCATCGACGACGCGATCGAGAGCATCGAGAAGGAAGGCACGCCGCTCGCCGAAGCCACCTGGGGCAAGCGCAACACGATGCACATCGCACACCCGATGGCGGCGGCGCTGCCGCTCGGCGCGCGCTGGCTCGCCGTGCCGGCCGATCAGCTCCCGGGCGACAGCCATATGCCCCGCGTCGCCGCGCCGGACTTCGGCCAGTCGGAGCGGCTCGTCGTCTCGCCCGGCCATGAGGCGAGCGGCGTCTTCAACATGCCGGGCGGACAGAGCGGCCATCCCCTCAGCCCGAACTTTCTCGGCGGCCACGCCGACTGGGTCGCCGGCCGGGCGACGCCGTTGCTGCCGGGCGCGACACTTCACACGCTTCGCTTCGCGCCGCGCTAGCCGTCGGTCCGACGCGCGCGTGAACCCCCGTTGCTGCGGCAACTGGGCGCCGATAGGATGCCGGCTCCGCTATCACCGAGCCGGCACCCCATGTCCCTGCTGCAGATCCTCGGCCTCAAGCGCTCGTCGACCCCGACACCCGACAGTGCCACGACGCCACCGAAGAAACAGGTGCGCTTCTCGGAGGTGACCGAAGAGATCCCGCAGCCCGGCGCCTCCGGCGTGCGGATTGGCAAGGGCCAGGCCCGCTCCAACGCCGTGATCACGCCGCCGCCGAAGATACTGGCGGCAATGGAGGTCGAGGGCGAGGGCGGCAAGAAGCTCGAAGTCGTGAAGACGGCCAACGGCAAGGTGCAGTACACCTCGCCGCCGCCGAAGGTCGGCGAGATCACGTTCTCGGGCGGCGGCGGCAAGGGCACCGCCCTTCCCGGCGCAGTGAAGGCGCTGCACGAGAGCGGCATCCTGAAGGACACGACCAAGATCGCCGGCGCCTCGGTCGGCTCGATGACGGCGGCGCTGGTCGCGGCCGGCATCACGCCCGACGAGTTTCTCGCCGTCGCCGATGCCGACGAGACCACCGACGCGATCACCGAAGGCACCGGCGGCACCAAGAAGGGCCTGCTCGCCCGGGCGATGAAGAACAAGATCCTGACGAACAGCGCCAATCCGCTGACCGGCATGGGCCTGGAAGGAATCGTGCGCGACGTGCTCGACGAGACGCTGCGCAAGCGCATGACCGAGTACCTGCACGAGTGCGGCGTCGGCGGCAAGGCGCCCGATGCCGACGTGGTGCGCATCGCCAAGAAGCTTTCGAGCAACAAGGCCGGTCCGACCTTCGGCGACTTTCGCGCCCTCGCGAGAGTGATCCCGTCGATCAAGGAAGTGGTGATGACGGGCACCTACACCACCGAGTTCAGCGACCAGAAGCAGGACTTCGAGGCGCAGAAGAAGGACGAGGAAAAGCGCGCAGCCGACAAGAAAGCGGGCAAGAAGGAAGCGCCGCGCAAGGCCAAGGAAGTGAAAGGCGGCAACGACGATGGCCAGCTCTACGTCTTCGACGCCGACAGCGAGCCCGACCTCGAGGTCGCCGTCGCGGTGCATGCGTCGGCATCGTTCCCCGGCGCCTTCAAGCCGGTCGACATCAAGCTCGCCAGCGGCCTCACCGTCCGGTTCATCGACGGTGGGGTGATGAACAACACGCCGACCGCGTCGAGCATCGGCAACGAGCGCGACCTCGACCCGATGCCGCAGCAGCGCGGCGTGACCTTCGTCTTCGACGACGAGTCGGGCGACGCCGCCAACCTGCTGAAGGGCAAGGTCAACCCGGGCCAGGGCCTCGGTGCGCGCATCGCCGACTGGTTCGTCGGCTCCAAGAACGCCGGCGCCGAGTACGCCAAGAACAAGTCGGCCGCCGACAAGCCGGGCGAGATCGTCGTCGTGCCGCTGCAGATCGAGCTGCCGCCGAAGAAGGCCGGCGGCAAAGGGAAGATGTACGACATGCGCGGCACCGGCAAGGGCACGCTCAACTTCAGCCCGCCGCAGGCCGTGCGCGACGGCCTGCGCGGCATGACCGAAGAGGCGACCAAGAAGCAGATCGCCGCTGATGCGAAGCCGCGCACGCGCGAGTTCTCGAGCGATGCGCAGATGTTCGTCTCGATCCCGCTCGACGAGCTGAAGGCGCTGGCCAAGAGCAAGTACGCCGGCGCGGCCGAGGCGGTCACGTTCCGCGAGCGCGTCGCCGAGATGGTCGTCAAGCTGCTGGCCGGCGCCAAGGAGGCAGCGTCGAAAGGCCGCGCCGCCGATGCCTTGCAGAACAAGGACGTCACGATGGCGCTCGACGAGCTCGACACGCTGGCCGGCGCCGAGGCCGAGTTCCAGGGCTACGTCGGCAAGGAGCTGAACAAGAAGCCCGACCTCGACCTGATGCTCGAGGCGGCGCGGCGCATCCACCGCAGCGGCGCCGGCAAGAAAAGCCCGACGATGGACGCGACCGACGCCGTCGCCGAAGGCCTGCGCGCGCACACCTTCGCCGACAACATCCTGAAGCAGCTCGTCTATCCGAAGATGAAGCAGGAGCCCAAGGGCGGCGCCGGCATCCTCACGCTCTTCACCATCGAGCAGCTGTTGCGCACGGTGAAGAAGCCCGCCGACGTGAACCAGGCGATCGACATGGGCGTGAAGCACTTCCTGAACAAGGCCGACCACCGCATTCCGAAGCGCGGCCATCGCAAGTTCGCGCAGCAGCTCGGCCAGCGACGCATGCGTCCGGCCGCCTGAATCCCGAGCCACTCCACGAGAACAAGACCATGTCACCCAGCGCTCAAGCCCTCTACACGCAGCTCGCCAAGGCCCTCGGCGTCGAGTCGGTTCCCGCCGACGCGCGCGGCATCGTCCAGCTCGACGTCGGCGACGAAGGCCGCATCGTCATCGTCCCCGAAGACGCCTACACGCTGATGCTGATGTCGCCGGTGGCGCGCCTCCCGGCGACGATGGACGAGGGCACGCTGCTCTGGCTGATGCGGCGCAACTTCCACGACAGCCCGCTCGCGCCTTTTCGCATCGGCTGCGACAGCGCCGGCAGCCTCGTCGTGTGGGGCCGCATGCCGATGGACGGCCTGACCGGCGAGCAGCTCGTGGGCCTGATCGACGCGATCGGCGCCGAGGCGACGCTGATCCGCGAGGAGATCGCGACTGACGAGAACGCCGAGGACGACGAGACCGAGGCGGCCGAGTAGGCGGGCGGCACCCATCATCGAGTCAAGGAACAGCCCATGTGCAAGCTTCTCAAAGCGCTCAACCTGAAGCTTCCTGAACAGGAAGGCCAGCCGCCCATGCAGGAGAAGCAGGACAAGCCCGAGCCCGTGAACGAAAAGCCGAGCCCGAACCTCGTCGTCGGCCCGCTCGCGAACTTCGACTACGGCTCGGTGCCGGACATCGCCAAGGCCATCGACACCGTCGTGAAGCGCCTCGGCGACGGCGTGGTCAGCTATGAACCTGCTCTTTCAACTGTCGGCATGCCCAAGGCCTACGACATCGCGGTCAGCATCGCCGCGGGTTCGACACACAAGGCAGAGGGACCGAAGACGCTCGCGTTCACCATCGACGGCGCCGACCCGAAACTGGTCGTCGGCGAGGGCTTCGAGGCCTTTGCCGAAGACGACATCGAGGCGCGCGTGCGCGGCGCCGTCTCGCGTCTCGACGACAAGGCCACGCTCACCTTCGACATCCCCTGGGCCGAGCTCAAGAAGGAAGGCACGCACCGCCTCAACGTCGGGATCGAGGCGACCGCCACCCATCGGGCAGCCGGTCCGAAGACGATGGAGGTCGTCGTGAAGCGGCGCAAGCCGGTGCTCAAGGTGCTCGGCGCCTTTCCGGACGGACCTTGCGAGATCGACACCAAGAAGCACGCCGCCTGGATCAAGAAGGTGCAGACGGAGTTGCCCAAGCTGATCGACGTCGACGGCTCGACGGGCAAGCTCAGCTTCAAGCCGCCGCTCGACAAGCTCAAGCATGAGGCCGGCGACTACAACTTCACCGTCAGCCTGGCCGGCACCGAGTTCTGCCTGCCGGCCGACGACGTGACGACGTCGTTCAAGGTGTTCATGAGCAACTCGGAGGCCTCGCAGCTGTTCAGCAAATGGCTCGATGCGAACAGCAAGACGCTGCAGCCGCAACAACGCTCGGCGCTGAAAGCAGCCAAAGCGTCGACCGCGTTCGATTTCCGCGCCCTTCCGCAGGCTTCACGCTGCGCCACGCCGGCCGACGTGACCAAGCTCGTCCAGCAGTTTTCCGGCGAGGCCAAGGACGGTCGCGACAAGATCTGGGCCCTGCTCGGCTATCCCTCGGTGAACAGCAGCGCGGCCTACCAGATGGACGACAACATCACGCTGGAAGGCCACAAGTTCCACATCACGGTCAGCTTCAACAGCACTGCGCTGCCCACCGCCAAGCTGACCGGCGCCGCCGATGCGATCTACACCCAGCTCTTCATGGGACCGATCGCCAAGATGCGCGTGCACGGCACGATGGAATTCGTGAGCACCACCGGCGGCGAGAAGATTCACCTCTTTCTCGGCGGCGTCGACGGCGAGGACACGCCGTGGGCAACCAAGATCGCGGACCTGAAGAAAGATGGGCGTCGCTGGAAGCGCGACCAGGGCGCCGAGCGAGAGACGCAGATCAATGCGATGCAGCTGCGCCTCGACACGTGGAAGACGAAGATGGTCACCGCCATCACCGCCAAGATCACCGAGCTGGGTGCGCTGAAGTTCTGAGCGACGCCGCCCGCTCGCAACGCCGCCGCGAAATGGAAGCAGCGGCGCACCGCGGCGGCGAACTTCTCGGCCGCTTCCTTGACGGCGCGACAGGCCGAGAGCGAATGGTCGCCCTTCTCGGCGTCTTGCAAGGGAAATCGCCTCGCGCGATCAAGCGCGGACCGCCACGCTCGGCGCGCGCCCGGCGGTTGACCACGGGCGCGCCATCGTCCAGCATCGCGTACCCGCCGGCGGCGCTCGCTCGCCGGATCCGCTCTTCCCTCCTCTTGTCTGGACGAACTCCATGGGCCTCCTCGAAGCGCTCCACCTGAAGCGCGCCAAATCGACGCCGCGACCGAACACCGTCGTCGAGGTCAAGGAGGCCAAGACGGACATCCTCGTGGACCTCAAGGAGGTGCTGGCCGACGGTGGCGAATCCACCGAGGAGGAGTCGGCGGCCGAAGACGAGAAGCCCGGCAAGTACCTGGCTTACGACACGCCGTCGGTGAAGAAGGCAGCCCGGTCTCCGAGCACGTCGGTGGCCGAGGCGCAGCAGCGCCTTCTCGAGGAAGAAGAGGCCTTCAGTCGTCGCAAGACGATGAAGAAGTCCGAGAAGATCAAGGTCTCGTCCTCGCAGCAGGAGGCGATGCAGAAAGCGCAGGACGCCAAGGACGAGAAGGCGGCGCGCAAGGCGCAGGAGAAGGAGGAGCGCGGCGACCGCGGCCTGCTCGACTATCTGAGCAGCTTCGGCGGCAAGAAGGAAGACAAGGACGTGATCGCCGAAGAGAAGAAGGTGCAGAACCGCATCGACATGGCGCAGGCCCTCGAGAAGACCGACAAGGAGATCCAGAAGTTCGCAAACAAGCCCATGGGCGTTCTGAGCGCGCTGGGCAAGGGCGACACGAACATCGCCAAGGAGGCCGGCAAGACTATGTCGGACGCCAACCAGGGCGACGACATCGCCAGCGCCGCCGGAGGCGTGGCGACGAGCACCGCCGGCGTGGCCTCGAGCCTGGTCGATGCCGGGCGCGCCTTCCTCCTGTACAAGAAGACCCATGGCGCCGAGAAAACCGTGCACCTGAACGAGTGCAAGGCGGCGCTGGGCGGCGCCTTCGGCAACCTCGTCAACCTGACCCGCAGCAGCCTCGTCGTGGCCGAGCATTCCGGCGCGCTCGAGGCCGGCTCGGCGGTGCCGCTGCTCGGCATCGTCGCCGCCGTGCCGACGTTGATGGCCGAGATCAACGACCTGCGCTCGGCGATAACGCGGCTGGCCAAGCAGCAGACCGTGTACTTCGCCATCCAGAAGCAGATCGAGGACGGCGACACCTCGCAGCAGACGCTGTTCACGCTGACCGCGAGCTTCATCGCCACCGACACCGAATCGATCGGCAAGGGGATCGCCCGGGTCACGCTCGACTTCACCAAGATCGCCGGCCACGGCGTGACGGCCGGCGGCATCACCGGGCCGATCGGCGTGGCGCTGGTGGCGGTGGCCTCGGCGGGCAAGCTGGCGATCTCGGGCTTCGAGAAGGTGGAGGGCCTGGTCGCGGCCAACCGCGCCAACGACCGGCGCAAGAAGCTGCAGCCGACGCTCCGGGCGACCGACGACTGGAAAAAGCTGGCCAAGGAGAAACCCGAGGGCAAGAGCGCAGCAGCCATGAACGAGGCGCTCGCCGCGCTGGCCAAGGCGCAGAAGGGCACGCCCGAGCACGCCAAGGCGCTCGACGATCTGTGCAAAGCCGCAAAGGACGTGGAAACGGCGAACGAGAAGTCACCGAAACTGGCCGAGTTCGCCAAGGGGCTGGTCGAGAAAGCACAGCGAGAGAAGACCGACTGGGCCGACGCGGGCGGCGCGAACGACAACGACGACGACAAATTCGACGACGACAACGTGAACACCAACGCCAGCTCGAGCACGACGAGCGGCAAGAACAACAACAACAACAACAACAACACGAACACGAACACCAACGCCAGCTCCAGCACCGGCAACAACAACAACGACAGCGATGACGAAAAATTGAATCAGCAAGACGGCGCGCAGGACGCGCACCAGCGCAACGCGCGCAAGCTCATGAAGCAAGACCCGCAGGTCGCTGCCCAGGCTCTACTCGACCAGGCGCTGCGCGAAGGGCCGCCCGGCGGCCCCGCCTTCAAGGTGCTGAAGTCCTTCGGCATCAAGGCCTCGCAGCTCTACAGCGACGACGAGGGCGACGACAAGATCGCCAACAACCGCGAGATGCGGCAGAAGGTGCTGTTCAAGCTGGGTGCCGACGACGCGACCGCGCAGACGATGACGCAGAGCGTGGTCGGCGCCAAGGACACGGCGAAAGACTATCTGTCGATGCGCGTGAAGCACGCCGAGCTGGCCGACTACATGAAGGCGAAGGACAAGCTCAAGCACGGCAACAACAAGTCGAAGCGCAACACGCTGTGGCAGCTGAAGATGGACGTGCTCACCGACGACATCGAGGAGAAGAAGGAAGCGCTGATGGCGCAGGTGGACTATCTGATCGAGCAGAAGGACATCGACGAGGACCTAGCGCGGGAGGTGAAGGCGTTGTTGAGGCCGCGGAGGGAGAAGGGGTAGCTTTGGCGACTCTCTAGCGCGGGCGTGCAGCGACGGCGATCAACGGGCATACCTTGTCCAGCGACTGCAATCGACCCGTCAGCGACATTCGAGCCTTTTGATTCGAAGGCCAAAAGCGGCCGTTCAAGATGGGGTGCGCCGAGACGATAGCGTCCTTTGCTTTGCAGTCCATGTCAGCTTCTGAAAACCTTGCCAAGGGTGATGCCGCAACTGCTTTCAATGGACCCTACGAATGTTGGGTTTCGCTGGCTCATGACGTTCGCCTTGGCCTTAGAAGTGATGGCAAGCATGGGAACACCAGCATTCGGATGCGTCGCGGCGCCAGCTCGGCGACAGTCGGTCGATATACTGGGACGGAAAGCCCACTTCAGTACAGCGATGCCCCGCGCAGATCTCCTAGTAAACCTCGTGCGCGCCGGCAGTCAGGGCGATCAGCGCACGTTCCGCTCCACCGTCGAGGCCATGGCCGCAGAAGAGCGTGCCAAGCGACACGGTCCACTGGCTGATCGCCTTGAGGAGAACCTGCGTCAACCGACTCCTGGACCCAAGGCCCCCGAAGTTGTTCGGAGTTTCGACGGTGGGCACGGTGGCCTGCTTTACGAAATGGAGCCGCGGCGAAGCCTCGACAGCATCTTCCTTGACTCGACCGTGTTGCAGCCTGTGCGCGAGCTGGTTGAAGAGCAGCAGCGAGCCGAACTATTGCGGTCGTACGGAATCGAGCCTCGCCATCGCGTGCTGTTGGCGGGCCCACCCGGCAACGGCAAGACCACGCTGGCGGAGGGCATCGCATTCGAGCTAATGGTGCCCCTGTTCGTCGTTCGTTACGAAGCTGTCGTTGGCAGCTTCCTTGGGGAAACGAGTGGCCGGCTCAAGCGCCTATTTGATTTCGCACGCACACACCACTGTGTTCTGTTTTTCGACGAGTTCGACACCCTGGGCAAGGAACGTGGGGATACCCACGAAACAGGCGAGATCAAGCGCGTGGTGAGTTCGTTGCTTTTGCAGATCGATGCGCTGCCGAGTCATGTAGTCGTCGTGACCGCGACAAACCACGCAGAGCTTCTTGATCGTGCGGTGTGGCGTCGCTTCCAGCTTCGCCTAGATCTACCTGCTCCGACATTGGCGCAGCGAGTTGCTTGGTTCGAGCGGTTTGAGAGCGAGGTCGGCATGGCGCTTGGAATTTCAGTCAAGACCCTCGCCAGCCGTTTTGTCGCGCAGAACTTTTCAGAACTGGAGCAGTTCTGCCTCGACGTGCGCAGGCGCTACGTCTTGGCGCTGCCTGGCGCTGACATCAAGCGGATCGTGGCCGATCGTCTGGCGCAGTGGAAGGGTCGAGTTGGACCAGCAACTGCTGCGAAGGATTGACCGGTGGCCACGGCCGCCCCTGAGACGCTACCCCTGCTGATCTTCGCGGAGCCGACGCCTGTGCAGCGTGAAGGCGGCCAGGGCTTCCCGTCGTCCATGCATTTTCCGAGTCACGCTCGCCAGGGAATTCGCCTCGGCGCGCGGTTTACACGTCTGAAGCAGGCGTTCGATGCACGCCGCCTTGAGCTTCGAGCGCGCGCTCAGAATGACGACCCAGACTTGGTGCTGGTTCTCGAAACCGTGGGTACGGTGGCTGACTTCATTTCCGCGGCGCGAGGCGTTGCAGGATTGGAGTGGCTTGCCGGTATGGACGGCAAGGTCGATCCCGACGAGGATTTTTACGACAACGAAGACGGCGACAAGGCGCTGGGCGGCAAAGTTTTCCTCGTCGGCAGCAATCGCGCGGCTTTGGACGATGTGGTGCGCCTGTGGGAGAGGTTCAACGCTGATCCGACCGCGAAGTTAGGCGATCGGCGCGACAAACTCGAAGCCTGGAAAGAAGTTTTCAAACACCTCAAGGACGCGAGGTTCTGGGGGCCAGCCGACCGGCTGGAGCTAGGCCTGCGTGACGCGTGGCGATTCAGGATTGAGCACGGCGACGCGACCTTGCGGTTTGAGATCGATGCTTGGCACTTTGAAACCTCGGCAAAGAATGCCGCGGCGGCCGCCGAAATCCGCGCGTTAGTGGCGCAGCTCGGTGGTGTCGTGCATTCGGAAAGTCTCATCGACGAAATCGCTTACCACGGCTTTCTCGTATCCGTGCCTTCCGCTGGAGTGGCGCAAGTCTTAGCCGATGACGCGTCGCCCTTGTTGAAGTCCGACCGGGTGATGTTCTTCCGTCCTCACGGGCAGGTGGTTATGCCGGTTGTTGCGGCGGCTGAACGGGTTCCTGGGCAGCCGTCAGCGCAGCGTACGGACGGAACGCCGATCGTTGCCTTGCTAGACGGATTGCCTATCGCAAACCACCCGCTTTTGCAGGGGCGGGTGATCGTGGATGATCCCGATTCATGGGCGGATGACTATCCGGCTGCCGAGCGCATGCACGGTACGGCGATGACGTCGCTCATCGCCTTAGGTGACATTAGTGCGCCTGGATCGCCCCTAACTCGGCCAATCTACGCGAGGCCGATCATGCGTCCGACGGACCATGGCGGCCAGCGCGAGGAGCGCACGCCCGACGACAGACTGCTGATTGACTTGGTGCACGTGGCGGTACGGCGAATGTTTGAGCGTGAACCCGGCCGACCTGCCGCAGCGCCAGATGTAAAAGTGGTCAACCTTTCGGTTGGCGATCCCTATCGCAATTTCACCGGGGAGCTGTCGCCCTGGGCGCGACTGCTTGACTGGCTGCAGCACAAGTACAACGTGTTGTTCGTCGTCAGTGCGGGAAATCAGATGGACGATCTGCTGGTGGACACGCCCGCAGGAACTTTGCTTGGGATGACACTGGCGCAGCGGTCGGCGTTGGCGACTCGCGCCATTTGTGGCGACGACATGCATCGGCGGGTGTTGGCGCCGGCCGAGTCTGTAAACGCGCTGACTGTAGGCGCAAGCCACAGCGACGCTTCGACGGTGGTGCCGGCTGGCGGGCGATTCCAATTGTTCGCTGATGGCGGCTTGGCTCCATACTCCAGCATCGGCCCCGGCTTCCGGCGCGCAGTCAAGCCAGACATCTTGTTGCCCGGTGGACGCGTCCTATACCGAGAGGCTACGATCTCACCGGCAGGTCGAACGAAGCTACAACCGATTGACTCCGTTCAACCGCCCGGCCAGCTTGTCGCGGCGCATCCGACTCCTCAGGGGACGACAGTCTTTACGCGTGGCACAAGCAACGCGTGCGCGCTTGGAACGCGCTGGGCGGCCCGCGCGCATTCGGTGCTTGAGGTTTTGCGAGCCGGGAACCCCGCGCTCGAAGCACAGTACGACACGGTGCTAATCAAGGCTCTGTTGGCACATGGAGCGAGGCTCGGTAGCCTGCAGGCCCAGATACTTGATGCGCGGCCTGACGTTGCTGACTGGCTTGCCCAGCGCCGGTTGGTGAGCCGCTACGCAGGACTGGGGGTGGCAGATGTTGAGCGGGCACTGACCTGCTCGGCACAGCGTGCGACGCTTCTTGGCGTTGGCCAGTTGCGAAACGACAAAGCGCTGGAGTTTCGAGTTCCCATTCCGCGGGCGCTCCACGCGACCGTTGTTGGCCGTCGAGTAACGGCGACACTGGCGTGGATGACACCGATCAATCCGAGGCATTCAAAATACCGTGTCGCTCGGTTATGGGTCGACCTGCCTGACGGCGACCTGCGTGGCGACCGCGCCGAGGGGGAGATGCGGCAGCTTCGGCTCGGAACGGTCCACCATGAAGTATTTGAGGGTGCCCGCGCTGTCCCTGTCGACAACGACACCTACCTCAGCGTTCGCGTCAATTGTGTTGCAGATGCCGGTCGCATCGTGGACCCGATCGCATTCGCTTTATGCGTATCGCTGGAAGTCGCGGAAGGTGTCCAGGTGCCCATTTATGAACAGGTGCGAGATTGCGTGGCGCCCCGAGTGCGCATCCGCGATGGTGGCGCTGGGTAGCGCTGCTGCGAGGTTTCCGCTTTGCAGCGAGAGCCGATGGCCGTCTCAAGTGGACCGCCGGAAAGCTGCCGCTGGCGAGCGGCCGCTCCTGGGCCGATTGCTGCCAGCGAGGAGCCGCTCGCAGCTGCCTGCGTCCGTTTGACTTGTGGTCCCGGCCGCTTTGTGCACACTACACCGCACCCCGCCAAATCGCCAAACACGCGCCATGAACGTCGCTCCCCTCGTCGAACCCGACCGCGTCCACAAATCCGTCTACACCGACCAGCAGATCTTCGACGCGGAGATGGAAAACATCTTCGAGAAGATCTGGGTCTACTGCGGCCACGAGTCGCAGATCCCCAACCCCGGCGACTACTACGCGGTAACGATCGGCCGCCAGCCGATGATGATGGTGCGCGCCGCCGACAAGGGCATCCACGTGCTGCACAACCGCTGCCCGCACCGCGGCGTGCAGCTCGTGGGCAACCTCAAGGGCAACACCGGCGGCGCGTTCGTCTGCTCGTACCACGCCTGGAGCTTCCAGCTCGACGGCAAGGTCCGCGCCATCCCGCTCGCGCGCGGCTACGAGGGCACGGCGATGAACAAGTCGAACCCCGACTGCAACGTCAAGCGCGCGGCGCGTGTCGACAGCTATCGCGGCTTCGTCTTCGCCAGCCTCGCCGCCGACGGGCCGACCCTGCAGGAGTTCCTCGGCGACGCGAAGATCGCCTTCGACGACATGTGCGACCGCTCGCCGCTCGGCGAGGTCGAGGTCGTGCCCTACTGCCATCGCATGGTCCAGCAGTCGAACTGGAAGTTCTTCATGGAGAACCAGCTCGACGCGCTGCATCCTTCGGTCACGCACCAGTCGACCGGCATTTCGGCAGGCAGGGTCGAGAAGCGCATCAAGGAGCAGAACGGCTCGGCGCCCCTGCACTACCACTACCTGTCCACTTTCGCCTCGAGCTTCGAGCAGTGGGACAGCGTGCAGACCATCAACTTTCCGCGCGGTCACGGCATCCTCAAGGCCTACATGGGGCTGCGCCCGAAGGACCCGGACACGCTCGAGTACGAGGCGCTGCTGCAAAAGGCCTACGGCGAGGCCAAGACCGAGGAATATCTCTCGCGCAGCATCCACCACGTGCTGGTCTATCCGTATCTCTCGGTGCAGTCGCCGCTGCAGCAGCTGCGCTGCCTGCGCCCTATCTCGCCCGACAAGACGCTTTCGGAGATCTGGCACTTTCGCCTCAAGGGCGCGCCCGAGGCGATCTACCGGAGAAGCCTCTGGTACTACAACCTAGTCAACTCGCCGGCGACGATGATCAATGCCGACGACCTCGAGAACTGGACCAAGGCGCAGTGGGGCCTGACCTCGAACGGCGGCGACTGGGTGAGCTTCCATCGCAACCACGGCGACGACCGCGTCGAGAACGGCGTCTCGTACTCGAACCACGGCACGTCGGAGGTGGTGATGCGCAGCCAGTTCCAGGCCTGGTCGAAATACATGCAGGGAGACGCGTCGTGAGCACCGATGCCAAGACCATCCCGAGCGCGGGTGCCGACATGGGCCGGCTGCTGGCGCAAGACGTCGTCATCGACGGCGAGACCGCCGGCCCGGCCACCGGCGCGCAGCGCATCGAGCCCTCGCATTCACCGCGCGCCACACTGGCCGGCCAGCCCGCCGAGCCGCGGCCGTTGCCGCGCCCGGAAACGCTCGCCTCGCCCGACCTGCACCGCGAGGTCGAGCAGT
Source organism: Burkholderiales bacterium (assembly GCA_025350505.1). Taxonomy (GTDB): domain Bacteria; phylum Pseudomonadota; class Gammaproteobacteria; order Burkholderiales; family Burkholderiaceae_C; genus Schlegelella_A. Next base: position 824 of record JANXXS010000217.1, on the reverse strand, counting down.
TTCTCTACCTGCAGGCCGAGCTGCTCGACGCGAAGCACTGGCAGGCCTGGATCGACCTGTTCGCGCCCGAAGGCATCTACTGGATGCCGGTGGCGCCCGAGCAGACCGAGTGGGAAAGCTCGCCCTCGATCTTCATCGAGGACAAGCTGATGATGGAGATCAGGAAGGGCCGCGTTTCGCACCCGAACGCCTGGTCGCAGGCGCCGCAGTGGGAAACCAATCACCTGGTGAGCCACGTCGCGATCGAGTCGATGAAGGGCTCGACGATCGTCGTGCGCTCGCGCTTCCACATGATGGAGCTGCGCCGCGACGCGATCCGCCACTTCGGCGGCCGCTACACGCACACGCTCGTGCGCGGCGACGACGGCGTTCTGCGCATCGCGCTGCAGCGCGTCGACCTGTTCAACGGCCAGGCCTCGTTCGACTACGTCCTGCAGATCTGGGTCTGAGCCTTGCTTGGCCTCTGTCATCCTGAGCGAAGCGAAGGATCCCGGCGTCTGCGGAAGAGATTCTTCGCTGGCGCTCAGAATGACATAGTCTCGTTTCGAAGGAATGCCATGCCGATCACCACCCGCTGCCTCGTACTCGCCTGCTCTGCAGCCCTCTCGCTGGTCGCCGCGCCCGCGCAGGCCGCCGACAAGGTCAAGGTCGGCTTCGTCAGCACGCTCTCCGGCCCCTCGGCGGCGCTCGGCGTCGACATCCGCGACGGCTTCCTGCTCGCGGTCAAGCTGAACGGCGGCAAGCTCGGCGGCCTGCCGGCCGAGGTGCTGGTGAGCGACGACCAGTTCAAGCCCGACGTGGCCAAAGGCCTGTTCGAGAAGAAC
>JANXXS010000187.1 GCA_025350505.1 Burkholderiales bacterium | reverse complement strand
GTCGCCTCCTTCGGCTGCACCGTCCTCGTCGGCGGGCAACTGGGCGATCGCGCGCGCAGCCTCGATGCCGTTCATGCCGGGCATGCGGATGTCGAGGAACACGAGATCGGGATGCAGGCGATCGACCAGCTCGACCGCCTCCGTGCCGTTCTTCGCCTCGGCCACGATTTCGAGCTCGGGCCAGACCTCGGCCAGGCGCGCTCGCAACTGCTCGCGCAGCAGGCGTTCGTCGTCGGCGATCAGGGCGGTCGTCATGGTGCGTGTTCGGCCCGAAGTATCGCCGCGCGGGCCCCGGGGCCTATGCGGCGGGGGGCCGCGTGTCGTTCGTCGTCCGGGCGATTCGCCAGATCGCCCAGACGACGAGAAGGATCGGCGAAGCGACGAGCGCCAGCGCCGCGATCACGATGACCAGTGCCACGGCGATGGACAAGGCGGCGGCGAGCAAGGCGAAGACGACCGCCAGCACGCCGACGATCAGCGCGATCAGAACACCGGCGCCCGTCGCCGCGATCACCAGCGCGACACGCCAGCCATCGATCCCCGACAGTTGGATCGTCTCGTCGTCGATCGAGAGGGTCGTGTGGTCGAGCGGCAGCAGCGACCAGCCGATCGCCATCCCGACGACGATGGCGACGAAGGCGAGCAGCAGGAATGTCGCAATGGCGCGGCCCCAGCCGAATCCGTGTTTCATGCACTGACTCCTTCGCGCGTCTGCGCCTGGTAGGGAACGGTGAGCGTGACCACCGTGCCGCTCGGCGCGTTGTCGGCGACGACCATCGAGGCGCGGTCGCCGTAGAGCAGTTTCAGCCGCTCGCGGATGTTGGCCAGGCCGATGCCGGTGCCGGCCGTCTCGGCCTTGCCGAAGCCGAGCCCGGTGTCGGCGACGGTGACCGCCAGCTTGCCATGCACGATCTCGGCCGAGACCGCGAGCTGGCCGCCTTCGGCCTTGGGCTCGAGGCCGTGCTTGATGGCGTTCTCGACCAGCGACTGGATCATCATCGACGGGAACTCGGCCGAGAGCAGCCCCTCGGGCACCTGGATGCTCGTCTGCAGGCGATCCTCCATGCGCACCTTGAGGATCTCGAGATAGGGCCGGATCACTGCCATCTCGCGACCGAGGTTGTGCGAGGTCGGAGTCGATTCGCGCATCGACGGCATCGAGGCACGCAGCAGCGCGATCAGGTTCTTCTGCATCTGGCTGGCGCGCGGCGGATCGGTCTCGATCAGGTGGTCGATCGAGGCCAGCGTGTTGAACAGAAAGTGCGGCTCGACCTGCGCCTGCATCGCCGCCATGCGTGCCTCGACGACCTGGCGCTTGAGCTGCTCCGACTCGGCGGTTTCGGTCGCCTCGGCGGCCTTCACCTCGGCCTGGATGGTTCCCTTGTAGCTGACCTTGAGGATCGCCGAGGCGACGATGAGCAGGAAGGCGATGTCGGTGAACGAGTCGCCCATCGTCGTCGTCTTGACGCGGCGGATCGACGTCACCGATCCCTTCGTGCTCGCATCGGCCTCCTCGGCGGCAGCCTCTTCGGCGCTGCGCTGCGACTCGCGGATAGCCTCGACGACCGCCGCCTTCGCTTCTTCGACGGCCTCGCGCACTGCCTCGCTGTCGGCGCCCGGAGGCAGCTTGATCTCGACCCCGCCGTCGCCGATCGAGACCGCCGGGCCGGTGCTGCTGCCGGTCCCCGAGGCCGCGTCGGATGCTGCCGACGCGGCGGTGCCGCCCGCGGCTGTCGGGGTAGCGGTCGTACGGGCACGCGGCGTGATGCGAACGCCGTCCTTGTCGATCGATATGGTGACGTCGCGACCTTGCGAATCCTGCTTGTCGATCCGCACCATCGGTTCGTGCTTGCCGGACTTGGGCGGTGTCGGCGCCGACGGCACCTTCGGCGTCGTGATGGTCGTCACCTCGGTGCCGGCGATCGGCAGGTTGAACGGCGGCAGCTTGGCCAGGATCGCGGCGCTGATCAGGAGCAGCACCGAGAGCAGGAAAAAGCGCATCCAGGTGATGCCGACGAGCCAGTTGCCGTAGGCGTGGAAGAGGCGGACGGCGCTGGCGGTGAAGCGCTGCCGGCCGCTTTCGGGCGGCGGCGCGGACGGGGGCGTGGGAGGCGAAGAGGGCGACATGGGGGCGTGCAATCAGGCTTGGCGTGCACTGTAGGGGC
>JANXXS010000181.1 GCA_025350505.1 Burkholderiales bacterium | reverse complement strand
GGCAACACGCGCGACTGGTCGCACATCGGTGTGGTCACTCTCAATCCAGAGCGCGACCCGGTGATCAACATCGCTGCCAACGCTCAACATACTCAACAGAAAGCTGCGTGACTCAGGCGACAACTACCTTGACGCGCGCCGCGTCTTCTGCTTGTCGAACTTGCGCCAGTAGCCGAACTCGTCTTCATGGAGTTCGATGTCCAGCTCCATGACGCGCGCCTGCAGTCGCTCCTGCACCTCGGCGACCGCCTTGTTGTAGACGAGCGGCCCAATCTCCTCGAGAAAGAAGCCGAGCAACATCGCCGCGGCGATGTTGCCGATGCGCTCTTCCATGTTCTCCTGGAAGTAGCGCTCGATCGAGGCCACCGCCTCCTTGCGCGCTTCTTTGGAAATCTCGATCGTCATGGTGGCCATGCTCCTCTCGTGTGCGGAGAACATCGTTGAAGAAGCTCGTCGATATCATCGTGCGCCATGCCCAAGAAGCCGACTGCGCCCCATCCGTTCGATTTGCTCGAAGCAAAGGGCTTCGAAACTCGCTTTTTGGGGCACGCAAAGTCGATCATCCGTGGCGAGTTTGCAGAAGCCCTCGTCGACATCGGCAGCGCACTTGGCAATCTCGATCTCCCGATCAGCGAAATCATCGGCAGCGGGGGAGGGGAAACGAAGTTCACCCAGCGCTTGCGCCGCTCGCTCGCGGCGAAAGGCTGGCGCAAGCACATCTTCGAGATCGCAAAGACGATTGACGGCGTGCCGCGAGAATCGACGTCGCACGAGGTGGACCACGTCAAGGAATTCGACGCTGGCGTCGTCGCCCTCGAAATCGAGTGGAACAACAAGGATCCATTCTTCGATCGAGACCTCGAGAACTTCAAGCGCTTGCATGCCGAAGGCGGTGTCAGCGTCGGTGTGCTGATCACGCGGGGCGCTTCGCTGCAGGATGCACTATGGAAGGCAGTGCGCCGTTTCGCTCAAGTCCGCAATATCGGCAGCTTCGAAGACCTGCTGGCAAACGGATACGCGCCGACACCCAAACAAAGGGACAACGTCCTCAAGCGTGTGCAGCGCGACAGGGATCCAAGGGCGTTTGCCGACGCCTGGACAGACAACTTCGTGTCGAACAAGTTCGGTCAGGCCACGACACACTGGGCCAAGCTGATGCACAGGGTAGACCGAGGAGTCGGCAACCCCTGCCCCTTATTGTTGATCGGCCTGCCCGCCTCTATCATCAGTTTCGACACTGCACCGATAGAGCAGCTTTCCGAAGACGATCCGAAAAGCGGCGAGGCGCTCTAAAACTCGAGCGTCGCCGTTTGCGGGTCTCGCTGCGAATGATTGGCGTACGTAGGCCAATCGGGAACGTAACTCCCGCCCGCCTGATCGCCCCATATTGCCCAACCGGGTCGCTCGCCACGGGCAAACATTTCCAGATAGGGTCCGGGACTGCAGCTCGTGATGAGAGGAAACTGTTCGTCAGGCTTACGACTGTGCTCGCGCTTTCGCGTTGCGATCGTGTTGACTTGGGTCCGGCCCGGCGCCAAGGTTCGAACGTTTTTCCCGCGAACACCGAACAGCAGCAACTCGGTGACGTTGCGGAAATAGAATCCCACGCCGCGACCGTCCGGTCCGCCGTCCTTGCGAATCTTTTGCCAGACGATGTTGGCCTTGTAGCGAAAGCCCCAAGCCTGCATGACCGCAAGGCCCTCGGGAAGTAGTGCGTTGGGAACCCAAAGATAAAGGTGGGCGCTATCGGCGACCGCATCTTCGACGGGCAACGCCTTGATTTCGTCGAGCTTGAGCGTCGCGTACCGCGCCAAGCGCTTGTGCTCCGGTGCGACCTTGCCGGTCTTGTTCTGAAATTGCCATGGCGGATCTGCGAGGACGGTCTTGAATCGTCGCCCCGCGACGAAGGTGTTGAAGTCGGCGGCGGCATTGGTCAGCATGGCTGACGATGATACGCAAATCACGACCAACTGCTGGATCTTTTTACAGTACGTGTGTTTGATGCTGCGGGCGCCGCGCCGGGGGGGGGGGATTTCACGCATCGGCTTGCTGAGAAACGCCGAGCCGGCGAGCACGAAGCGCCAATGCAGCTCGCGCGACTTCGTGATGCCGATGCGCGTGCCGCTGGCCACCTTGAACGTGGCGTCATCGCCCTGCGGCACGAGACGAAACGGCGGCCGGTCGAAGCGCAGCCCGTTCATCGCATGGGTGACGCCGAGCGCCTGGCAGAGACGGCCCGGCCCCGAGAAAAGCAGTCGCACTTCTTGCTGACCGCGCCGCTCGCGCATCGCGGCGATGCCGCGCGTCGGCTCGATGGCGCGAATGAGCACGCCGGCGCCGTGGCCGGGACGCATGCAGACGACGTTCAGGCACCAGTGCAGGCCATAGGAGCGATAGACGTAGGCGCGGCCTGAAGGACCGAACATCACGGCGTTGCGCAGCGTCTGGCCGCCGAAGGTGTGCGAGGCCGGCTCGCTCTGGTCGTAGGCCTCGGTCTCGACGATCCGGCCGCCGACACCCGAGACATACAGGCTCGCGCCGATCAGCGCGCGTGCCACTTCGATCGAGGGTAGGTCGAAGTCGATGGCGGCCATCGACCAAGGATAGCCAGAGCGCCCCGGTCGATAGAATTCGCGCCTTCTCCGAGGTGCCTCCGTTGCTCTCCGATCGCCGCAAGGTCCTGCCGCAATACCTGTTCCCCAAGCGCGGCCTGACCGCCTTTGCCGGCCGGGTCGCGTCGCGCGAACGCGGCGCCACGACGACGCGCCTGGTGCGCTGGTTCGTGCGCAAGTACGGCGTCGACATGAGCGAGGCCGCCGACCCCGACATCGCTTCCTACGCCAGCTTCAACGACTTCTTCACGCGTGCCCTGAAGCCCGGCGCGCGGCCGCTCGCCGAAGCCGACCTGGTTTGCCCGGTCGACGGCACGATCAGCCAGTTCGGCGCGATCGAGAAGGACCAGATCCTGCAGGCCAAGGGCCACCGCTATTCGACGACGGCGCTGGTCGGCGGCGACCACGCGCTGGCCGAACGGTTTCAAGACGGCAGCTTCGCCACGCTCTATCTCAGCCCGAAGGACTACCACCGCATCCACATGCCCTGCGACGGCGTGCTGACGCGGATGATCGACGTGCCCGGCGCCTTCTTCTCCGTCAACCCGACCACGGCGCGCGGCGTGCCCGGCCTGTTCGCACGCAACGAGCGCGTCGTCTGCGTGTTCGAGTCCAGAGCGGTGGGCACATTCGTGCTCGTGCTCGTCGGCGCCACCATCGTCGGCAGCATGGCGACGGTGTGGCACGGCGTCGTCAATCCGCCGCGCGTGCGCCGCGTGCGCGAATGGCACTACGGCGACGGCAAGATGGCGCTGAAGCAGGGCGATGAGATGGGCCGCTTCATGCTCGGCTCGACGGTCGTGCTGTTGTTCAGCAAGAGCGCCGGACTCGATTTCAATCCGGCCTGGGAAGCGGCGCGGGCGATCCGGCTCGGCGAGGCGATGGCGGCGTTGCGCTGAGGCCGCGATGCCCGACCGCCGCGAGCCGCGACTGAAGCTGTTCGGGGCACCCGCACTCACCGCGGGCGACACGACACTGCCCTTGTCCGGCGAGCGGCGCGACCAGTTGCTCGTGCTGCTTGCCGTGCACGGCGGCGATTGGGTGGCGCGGGATCGGGCGGCCGGCCTGCTCTGGCCCGACCGGGCGTTGAGCGAAGCGCGACGCAACCTGCGCAAGGTGCTGTTCCGCGCCCACGAATTGCCCGGAACCGAAGGCCTGCAAGCGAACGACAACGCGCTGCGCTGGCCGGTCGCCAGCGACGTGCTCGACTTCCGGCTCGCCCTTCGCGAAGGCCGCAGCGGCGACGCCATCGCGCTGCCGTTCGCGACGCTGTGCGAAGGCCTCGACGCCGCCTGCAGCGACCTCCTGGCCGAGTGGCTGCGCGGCGAACGCGACCAGCTGACGGCGCAATGGCAGCGCGCCTGCAGCGAGCGGCTGGTCGGGCTCGAATCGCCGGTCGATCGCATCGCGTTGGCGCGGCGCCTGCTCACGGTCGATCCGCTGGACGAAGCAGCCGTCGAAGCGACCCTGCGCGCCGAGCTGGCGCAGGGACGACCTGCCGCCGCGCGCGCGGCCTACGTCGCCTACGCGGAGCGCCTCGCGGAAGCGCTCGGCATCGAACCCTCGCACGCCCTGCGCTCGCTCCTGCCGGCCGGCGGTGATGTACCCGCGGTCGAACCCGCGCCGGCCTCCAGCGAGGTCGACGCCTTCATCGGCCGGCGCGGCGAGCTCGCCGAACTCGCGTCGCTGCTCGCCACGCCGGAATGCCGGGTACTTACCGTCGTCGGCCCGGGCGGCATCGGCAAGAGCCGGCTGGTGCGCGAAGCGCTGCCGCGCCTTGCGGCGGGGTTCGACGATGGAACATGGTGGATCGAGCTGCACGACCTCGCCACGCCCGCCGAGGCGATCGCCCGCCTGGCGCAGCGCATCGGCGTCGACATCAACGATGCGCGCGACCCCGTGGCGCCGGTGCTGGCCTGGCTCAGGCACCGCCGCGCGCTGCTCGTGTTCGACAACGCCGAGCATCTGCCGGAGCTGCGCGCGGTCATCGATCGCATCGCCGCAGCGAGCGCCCATTCGCGCCTGCTCGTGACGTCGCGCGCGCGCAGTCTCGCCGCCGGCGAAACGCTGTTGCCGCTGGCCGGCCTGGACCGTCCCGACGACGAGAGCCGCGACCTCGAGGCGGCCGCGCCGTTCGACGCGATCCGCCTGTTCGAGAGCCGCGCCCGCATCGCCCGACGCGGCTTCGATCTGGGCCAGCATCTCGGCGCGGTGATCGCCATCGTCGACGCCGTCGAAGGCATGCCCCTTGCCATCGAGCTCGCCGCGAACTGGGTTCGCCTGCTGCCACCGGCCGAGATCGCCCGCGACCTGGCGCAGTCGATCGACGTGCTCGAGCACGATCCGGCCGCGCCGGTGCCCCTGCAGCGGCCCGAGCATCGAAGCCTGCGTGCCGTCATCGATCGATCGTTCGGACTGCTCGCGCCAAGCGAGCGCGAGGCGCTGGCCCGGCTCTCGGTATTCAAGGGCGGCTTCACGCGCGCCGCGGCGCAGGTGGTCGCGGCGGCGTCGCTGCCGCTGCTGTCTTCCCTGGTCGACAAGAGCCTCGTCGCCAGCAATGGCCAGGGCCGCTTCGGCCTGCATCCGGTGCTCGCCTCGTATGCGGCCGAACGACTCTCAGAGGCGCCGAATGTCGCGAGCGACACCGGGCGGCGTCACGCCGAGTTCTATGCGCGCGCGCTCGATGCCCTTGCACCGCATGTGCGCGGCGACATGCGCCTGCTGCAGACCGGCGTCGACGCGGAGTACGCCAACATGCGCGCCGCCTGGAGTGCGTCGGTGCGTCTCGGCCGCGCCGATCTTGTCGACGTGATGGTGTCGGCGCTCTGGCATTACTTCGAGAATGCCGGTCGCTTCGCCGAGGGCATCGCCCTGCTCGGTCCGGCCCTCGGTCTGCGCGAAGGCAGCCCCGCGGCCACGCGCGCATTGGCGCGGCTGCGCCTGGGCCTGGCCACGCTGCGCATCGTCACCGGTGACCTGCAAGGCGCCGACGCGCTGGCGCGCGCCGTCATCGAAGGCGGCGAAGACTGCGGCGACCTCGAGGCCTATGTCGGTTGCCTGTCCGCGGCTGGCAGCGTGCAGTGGCATCAGGGCCGGCACGGCGAAGCGCTGGCGTTCGACGAACGCGCGCTCGAAGTGGCCCGCCGCCACGGCGATCGGCACTGCATCGGCCTTGCCCTCGGCAAGCTGGCGATCAGCCAGTACGCGCTCGGCCGCGGCGACGAGGCCATCGCCAATCTCGGCGAAGGCATCGTGCTGGCGCGCGAGATGGAGAACCGCTATTTCCATGCCGCGCACATCTGCAACCTGGGCGGCATCCGCATGCGGCGCGGCGAATGGCAAGCGGCCCGCGAAGTGCTGGAACAGGGCGCCCGGCTGTGCAAAGAAGCGGGTCTCGTGTCGATGGGCATCTTTGCCGAGGCCAACCTCGGCAACGCCCTGTTCCACCTCGGCAGCATCGCGGCGGCTCGCCGCCATCTCGGCCGCGCCGGCCTGCGCGCGCGTGACCTCGGCCTGATCAGCCTCGAGCTCAACTGCGAACGCGACCTGGCGCGCGCCGCGATTGCCGAAGGACACGGAGAAGAGGCGAGGCAACGACTGCACCGTATGCTCGACCTCGCGCGCGCCGACGCGCTCGCCTCCGACCGGCTGCGCGCATTGGCGGTGTACGCGGAGCTGCTGGCCGCCGAAGGCAACGCGGACCTGGCGGCAAGGGCCTGGCGCTTCGCACTCGCCCAACCCCAACTGGATGCCGCGACCCGTATCGAAACGGCATCGCGGCTGGCGTCGCTGTCGCCTTCGGCAGAGCTGGACACGGCGGCGCACCGCGCGCGCACGCTCGACGAGTGGGTCGCGCAAATGCTCGCCGTCGGCGTCAGCGCCGCACCGGGAAACGGCAAGGAAACGCCCCCCTCCTAAGGTTCGCCGCAGGGCGCAACGGTGCGTCCCAGCGAGCGAACCGAATGGACGACGCCACCCTGTTCCTGGTCCGCGTCTGGCATCGAGGCCAGGCCGGTTTTCGCGCTTCGGCGCGCCGTCTCGACGAAGAGGACGCGCACCTGTTCGCCGAGGCCAACGCGCTGGCGCGCTACCTCACCGAAGCGCCGGTCGCGGTCGCGCCACGCAGCTCCGACATCGTCGCGAACACTTCAGGAGACGCGTGATGAACGCGATCCGACTCTGGCCGGCGCTCGCGTTGGCAAGCGCCCTTCTCGCCGCGTGCGAACGACACCGGCAAGCACACCCTCTTCCTGCGCCGCACGGCGAGCGTCTGCGCGACGCAGCTGGGCCTGACCGACGACGTGCTCGCCACCGTCACGCTCGACTTCGGCGCGCCCGAGCCGCCGCTGAAGAAGTTCGAGGGCTGCTACTACGTGCAGGGCAACGTGCTGCCGGTCGACCCGTTCCGCGCCGATACCTACGAGATCGCGCGCCAGGGCAACGGCACGAGCTATCTGTACCTGCGCAACCTCGCCGCGGACTTCCATCTCGACAACGTCATCTACCCGGCGCTCGGATGGCCGAGCGAATCGACACGGCTGACCGACGCCCACGTCAGCTTCTACGGCACGCCGCTGATCCTGAACCTCGCTTTCACGATCGATGCGCAGGGCAAGCGCCACCTCGACGGAACCATCCAGACCGACCCCTCGTACGACCCGGGCTCGACGCCGGGCTCGACGCCGGGCTCGGTCAGCGCGACCTGCCGCTACGACCTGCCGTAGACGCGAACGAATCCTCGCCTTGGACTTGGAGATACGCATGAAACCGATCCTTCTTTGGCCAGCCATCGCACTGGCGACTCTGCTGCTCGTCACCGCCTGCGGCGGCAGCGACGACGCTGCACCGGTGCCTCCGGGCCCGCCGACCACGCAGAGCCTCGACGCGACGGGCGGCAGGATCGTGCTCACGGCGAGCGGCATCAGGACGACGCTCGATATCCCCGCCGGTGCCCTGTCTGCGCCGACTTCGATCACCGTCACGCCGGTGGCGCCGCTGCCGGGCGAGTCGGCGCGGGTGACCGTCACGCCCTCGAACCTGCGTTTCGCGCAGCCCGCCACGGTGACCTTCGAGCTGCCCGCCGGTCGCACACCGAACAAGGCCGCAGCTGTCGTGCAGCGGCTGAACGGCCGATCTCTGATCCACGCCTCGCAGGTCGATGCAGCAGCGCGCACGATCAGCGCACAGATCGGCGTGCTCGGGCAGTTCAACAAGTCGAGCGCCGCATCCTCGGTGCGTGCCCACGCGCTGGCCGCGAGCGCGCCCGACACGCCACCCGACGGCACTCTCAGCCTGCAGGACCAGGCCGACGTCGCGGCGCGCGTCGCCGAGGCGCAGGCCGCGTTGGTCGACCTGCAGGTCGACCAGGAGTTCGACAAGGCCATCGTACTCAAGCTGTCGATCGCCGAGCTGCTGCAGTCGACCGGCCTCGACGGCTACGTCGCGCAGGCTGAGCCGTGGCTCGAGAGCGCCAAGCTCAGCGCCTGCGCCGCCTTCGCGCAGGCCTCGCAGCGCGCCAGCGCGCAGACCATCAGCAACCTCGGCGACTACGATCTGTTCGGCCGCGGCGTGCTGTACTGGGATGGGATCGTGCAGCGGCTCGGCGGCGACCCGTGCCCCGGGCCGAGCGCCGACACGATCATGCAGGCGATGCTCTCGCAGCTCGCCGGCTACCTGACCGGCAAGGTGGCGATGCCGCCGCCGGCCACGGCGTACCCGCCCCTCGCCAACGAGATCAACGCCGCGGTAGAACTCGGCAAGGAAGCGACGACGCTCGGCGTCGCCGGCGTCGAGGCGCACACCGTCAGCCTGCTCGTCCAGCCGGTCGTGCAACCGCTGCGCGACGCCGCCTTCGCCACCGCCGTGCAGAGCGGCGACCAGCAGGCTTACCTGCCGCTGCTCGGCGCCCTGCCGGACGTGAGCGAATTGCGTCGCGATGCGCAGTTCGTGGACACGAGCTTCACGATGGTCTCGATGAACGCCGCAGGCGTCGTGATCGACACGGCGACGTTCGGACGCGGTGGTTCGCCCGGAAGCGAGGTGACGGCGGTCACGCTCAGGGCCGACGTCGGCGGGAGCGTCGAGCTCTCCGGCGCCGTCGCCGTGCTGCATTGCCCGGGCCCGGCCTCGGAGCAGTTGAAGACGCAGTTCGAGTCGATCGACGTCGATGGCGTCGCCAGCCTCGGCGATGCGCTGCTCGGCGCCGGCCAGACGCTTAGCCACGGCCTGCCGCCTTTGCTTGCCGCCGCCGGCATCGTTCCCGCCAACGCAACGCAGGCGATCTTCACCATCCGCCGCGCCGGCAGCACCTGCGCCGCGGCGCTCGGCATCGCCGACGACCTGCTTGCCACGGTGACGCTCGACTTCCGCAATGCGCCGCTCCGGGTCAGCAATCTGACCTACAAGACCAGCTGCGACGCAGTCGACGTACCTGCGGCGTTTCCGCTCGCCCTGAACCTGGGGTGCGCCAGTCTCAGCCTGCAGGCTCGCCTCGAGGCGACCGATCCCGACACCCTCACGCTCTCGAGCGACTACGCCGCAGCCGGCAGCGCGGTCTTCGTGCTGACCTTCGACGTCACGTTCCCGAAGGCCGGGCGGGTGACGATGACCCCGAATCCCGGATGGGTGAAGAGCACGGCCTGCCCGCCCGACTTTTCGGGCGAGAACATCCTGCAGTCGTACTTCGAACCGGGAAGACAGCGCGCCGGAAGCACGGGCACGGTGGGCTCGGTGCTTTGCTCCAACGCCCACGACTACCCCGCGGACAGCTTCGACGTCAGCGCCGGCACGACCGTCCTCTTCCAGGCGATCCAGATAATCCCCAGCGGTAGCATGACCGGTTTCGGCACCGCCTTCACGATCCACGTGGTGCCCACGCCCTGAGCCGCGGCAAGGCGGCGCGCCGGAGGCAGAATCGGCCGATGCGCGCCGTCTTCGTCGATGCCAATCCCGCCCTGCGGGGCATCGCCGAACGCCTCGGTCCGATCGCGACACCGGGTCTCGGCCTGGCGTTCGGCCGCGCCGGGATCGCTCCCGAAGCACTCCCCGAACTCCTCGCCGGCGCGCCGATCGCGGTCATCGATCACACCGCCTTGCCGATCGAGGTCGCCCGGCGCTGCGCCGGCCTGCGCCACGTCGTCTTCCTCGGCACCGGCGCGCGAAGCTACATGGACCCGGAAGCGCTCGCCGGACTCGGCATCGAGGTGCACATCATCAAGGGCTACGGTGACACCGCGGTCGCCGAGTGCGCGATCGGCCTGCTCTTCGCCGCGGCGCGCGGCTTCGCGGCGATGGACCGCGGCATGCGCGGCGGACGGTGGCTGCGCAGCGAAGGCACGCAGCTCACCGGCAAGACGCTCGGCCTGATCGGCTTCGGCGGCATCGGCGCCGAGGTGGCACGCCTGGCGCTCGGCATCGGCATGAAGGTGCTGGCATGGAACCGCACGCCGAGGTCGCACGATGGCGTGGCGTTCGTGCCGATCGAGCGACTGCTCGCCGCAAGCCACGCGGTCTCGCTGCACCTGCTGCTCAGCGATGAGACGCGCGGCTTTCTTTCGCGTGCTCGCATCGCCGCGATGCGGCCGGGTGCGATCCTCGTCAACACGGCGCGCGGTGCGCTCGTCAACGAAGCGGCGATGGTGGTGGCGCTGCGCTCCGGCCAGATTGGCCACGCCGCGCTCGACGTGTTCGATATCGAACCGCTGCCAGCCGGCCATGTGCTCGCGACGCTACCCAACGTCACGCTCTCCGCGCATTCGGGCTTCCGCACGCCCGAGGCGAACGAGCGGCTGATCGAGGCCGCCTTCGCGCACTGTCGGCGCATCCTCGCGCTCAGCCCACGCCAGGGTCCCGAACCTTGATCAGTCGTCGTCCAGCTTGAGCCGATAGACCGTGCCGTAGCCCGGCACGATGCCGACCAGCTCGGACGACGGGGTCGTGCCCGCGGTGACGCTGGAGGATGGGGCCGCTCGAATACAAGCGCTGGAGGGTGCGATCATGGCCAGCGTGTTCGGCGTGGTGGTCGCGCCGATGATGACGTCGGCCTTGTTCTCGCTGATCAGCTCTCGGGTGTTGACAAACGCCGCGCTCGAGTCGCTCCTGTCAGGTCGTTGTGCGGGAAACGGGTTGCAACACGGCCGGCAATCGCAGGTGGCCGCGGAAGCGCGCGCGCGGTGCGCGCACGGGCGTATCCGCAAGCGCATAGCCGGGAAAGCGGGCGACGAAGCGGCCGATCGCGACCTTGCCTTCGAGCCGGCCGAGGCCCATGCCGACGCATTGATGAATGCCCGAGCCGAACGCAACATGCCGGTTCGGGTGGCGCCCGATGTCGAGGCGATCGGGCTCGGCAAAGGCCTCCGGGTCGCGGTTGGCGGCACCTATGCACAACGTCACCTGGGTGCGCGGCGCGAGTGCGACGCCGCCGATGTTCGCCGCGCCGGTCGTGATCCGGTTGCCGAGTTGGTTCGAGCTTTCGATGCGCAGGAATTCCTCGACCGCGCTGCGGATCAACTCGGGCTCGGCGAGCAGTCGCGCCCGCTCGCCCGGCCACTCGGCGAGCAGACGCAGGCCGTTGCCGATCAGGTTGGTCGTCGTCTCGTGACCGGCGTTGAGCAGGAAGATGCAGTTGTGCAGCAGCTCGCGTGGCTGCAGCTTCTCGCCACCCGCCTCGCCTTCGATGAGGCGGGTCAGGACGTCGGTCTCCGGGTCGCCGGGTGCGGCGCGGCGCCGAGCGACCAGCCCTTCGAGATAGGCGAGCATCTCGCTGACCGCGGCGTTGCCGAGCGCGTGCTGCTCGCTCGAAAGCACCGGCTCGAGCGCGCCGAGGATGGCCAGCGACCAGGCGCGCAAGGGACCGCGCTCGTCGCGCGGCACGCCGAGAAGATTGCCGATGACCTCGACCGGGATCGCGCCGCAGAAGGACTCGATCAGGTCGATCTCCCGTTCCGCGCCGCGCGCTGCCAGCGCATCGAGCAGGCCATCGACCAGCTCGATCAGGCGCGCCTCCATCGCCGCGATGTGCTTCGGCGTCAACGCACCGGCGATCAGTCGCCGCACCCGCGTGTGCGCCGGCGGGTCGTTGAAGACGAGGCTGGTGGTGTGATGCTCGAACAGCGGCGTCGCGCCGTACTTGGGGAAGAACTCCTCGCGCTTGTCGGAGCTGAAGGTCGTCACATCCTTGTAGACGGCGACGATGTCGGCGTGGCGGGTCAGGAAGACGCCGCCGTCGGGCAGGCGCTTGACCGGTGCATGCTCGCGCAGCGCCTTGTAGGTGGAGAAGGGATCGTCGTAGAACGACGCTGGCAGGCGCTTCAGGTCGAAGGCGGCGGCCAGCGCGGCCGCCTCGCCGCTCACTTCGCGTCCTCGGTGGCCAGCTCGCGCCAGACCGCGACCGTCACGGCAAGAAGCGTCGGGCCGAGAAAAAGTCCGAGCGCGCCGAAGGTCTCGAGCCCGCCGACGATGCCGAGCAGGGCCAGCACGAGCGGCAGCTGCGCGGCGCCTGCCAGGAACAGCGGCCGCACGAAATGATCGGCGATGAAGATCGCCGCGGCGCCGAAGATGCCGAGCCAGATGGCGGTCGTCGCGCCGCCGGCGGCGACCAGGAACAGCAGCACGCCGGCGAGCACGAGCATGGCGCCGAAGGGCACCATGCCGAGCACACCGGTGGCCAGACCGAAAGCGGCCGCATGGGGCACGCCGGCCACCGCATAGGCGATGCTCATGAGCAGCGCCAGACCGAGGCCGACCAGTGCCAGTCCGTTGACCGCGCCGCGCACCGCCTGCACGGCCAGGGCCCGCGTGCGCAGACCGGCGGGGCCGAGGTGGCGCGCCAGCACCGCGTCGATCTGCACGCCGAGCGCGTCGCCGCCGAGGTAGAGGAAGAACAGCAAGACGATGCAGAAGAACATCGACATCGCGTGGCGGCTGACGACGGCGACGAGCGTACGACCGGCGGCGAAGTCGAGGCCGCCCGTCAACGAATGGGCGTAGCCGCTCAAGGCGCCGGGCTCGGCCAGCGTGTCCTGCCATTGCCGCGCCGCCCAGGCACCGATGCCCGGCACCGAGGCCAGCCAATCGGGTACCGGCAGGCCGGCCTCGCGGCTCGAGGTCCACAAATGGACCAGGACCGGAATCTCGCGCAGGCCGCGATAGAACAGGTAGCCGAGCGGCAGGAGCAGGAAGACGACGACGGCGCTCGTGAGCAGAATCGCGCTGCCCGGCTCGGCGCGCCGGCCGAAGCGACTTCGCAGGCGGTCGTGCAGCGGCCAGGTGGCGACGGCGATCAGGCAGGCCCAGACGATCGGCACGAGCAAGCTGTGCAGCAGCCAGAGGCAAGCCGCGAACAGGGCGAGCACGGCGGCGGTGCGAACGGTCTCTGGTTTCATGCGCTGGGGGCGAAGGTTACGCGATGGCACGAACGGCGCGCCCGCAGGCTGCCGCCCGCAACGAGTGCGGCTAGCATCGGGCATGCGCACCCGTGCCCTTGTTCTTTCGCTGCTCGCCCTCGCCTCGCAAGCCGCGCTGGCCGACGATGCCGAGCCGTCGACCACACCCTATCGACCGAGCGTCTCGACGCCGGCGTCGCTCTCG
>JANXXS010000180.1 GCA_025350505.1 Burkholderiales bacterium | reverse complement strand
TCGACAGCGACGTCTCGACCTACAGCCACTGGCCGGCCGGCCGCCAGCCGGCGAGCTATCGCTTCGAGCGACTGCCTTCGCAACAGGCGCACCCGCAGCAGGCCCAGGTGCTCGAGGATTCGGCACGGCGCGCCATCGAAGACGCCGGATTCGTCGCCGCGCCCGAAGGCACGGCGCCCGACGTGAGCGTCCAGATCGGCGCGCGCATCACCGAGACCGACCGCTCGCCCTTCGACGATCCGTACTGGTACGGCGGCGTCGGCCCGTTTCGTGGATCGGTCCTGTACGGCCGCTACGGCCGGCCCTTCTGGGGGCCGCGTCTCGGCTATTGGGGCCCCGGCTACTACGACCTGCCCTACTACGAGCGCGAGGTCGCCGTGCTGATCCGCGACAAGAAGAGCGGCGAGCCGCTCTACGAGGCGCGCGCCCACAGCGACGGCGCGTCGATGGCGGTGACGAGCCTGCTGCCCGCGATGTTCAGCGCCGCGCTGAAGGAATTCCCGAACGGCGGCGTCAGCAATCCGCACCGGGTGCGCGTCTCGACGACGACCCAATGAGGCGTGCGCCTCGGCTCAGGTCGAGGCGTCGGCCGCCAGCGAGCGCAACTCGTCCTCGTAGTCCTTGAGCTTGCGCGCCGCCGTCCGCCGCTGCTCGGCGCTGCTCAGGTTGTGCAGCGCGGCGGCGAAGCCGCAGTTGTATTCGATCAAGGTCTCGGTATAGCGGCGATAGTTCTCGCGGGGTGAACGGTCGAGGCGCTGCACATAGGCGCGGATCTCGGCGTCGGCTTCGGCCGGGCCGGCGTGGCGCGCGACGAGGCGGCGCATCATGGCCAGCGCGTCCTGCTGCCGGCGCAGTCGTTCCGAATACGCCAGCTCGCCGTCGAACGGCGAGCGCGCCACCGACTGCGCCACGAAGGCACGCTGCGCGTCGTCGAGCCGGCCGTAGATCATCTCGGCGCGCTCGACCTCGTGCTTGATCGCCTGCTTGCGTCGCTTGGCCGGCTCGCGCGCCAGGAAGTCGTCGCGGTACTCGGCGTTCCTCTCGGCGTACTTCCTTTCAACGTTCGAGATCTGCTGCAGCGAAAGCGTCGGCAGCACCTCGGCCAGGACCGGCGCGGCGTGCCCGAAGCCGGTGTCGATGCGGGCGCGGATGTCGCGCGCCCAACTGCACATGCGCTCGGGCGTGGCCGGCGCCGCCAGTTCGGCCTGGGCCCGCGCCAGCAGGTCGGCATAGTCGACGAGCTGGGTGCGCCGATGCCAGGCGAACCATTCGTCGAGACCGGTGCGCACGTGCAAGGACTGCGCGTCGTCGAAGTCGACGTAGCTGTCGAGCCAGCGAAAGGCAAGCGGGCTGCCCTGGCCATAGCCGATCTTGACCGCCAGGCCGCAGCCGGAGAGGACCAGGGCCAGCACGAGCAGCGCCGCGATAATCGACGGCCGACGAAGACGGCGCGAAACAGGTGGCGGCATGGTGTTGAACGTCGTGATCATGGCTGCGGGAAAGGGAACGCGGATGCGCTCGGCGCGGCCGAAGGTCCTGCACACGCTGGCCGGCCGCCACCTATTGCAGCATGTTCTGGCGGCCGCGGCCGGCCTGGGGGCGTTGCGCACGATCGTCGTCACCGGACACGGCGCAGCCGAGGTCGAGCGCGCCGCGGCGGCGCCGGGCCTGGCCTTCGTGCGCCAGGAGCCGCAGCTCGGCACGGGCCACGCCATGCAGCAGGCGGCGCCGTTGCTCGACGACGCCGGCACGACGCTCATCCTCAACGGTGACGTGCCGCTGATCGAGGCCGAGACGCTGCAGGCGCTGGTCGCGGCCTGCGCCGGCCAACGGCTCGCATTGCTCACCATCTCGCTCGCCGATCCGAAGGGCTATGGCCGCATCGTGCGCCGGGGCGACGCGATCGAAGCCATCGTCGAAGAGAAGGACGCGACCGACGCGCAGCGCGGCATCGCCGAGATCTACACCGGCGTGATGGCGGCGCCGACAGCGGCGCTGAAGCGCTGGCTGACCGCCCTGGGCAACGACAACGCGGCGCGCGAGTACTACCTGACGGACGCCGTCGGCCTGGCCGTCGGCGACGGCACACCGGTGGTCGGCGTCGCCGCGGCCGGCGAAACCGAGGTGCTCGGCGTCAACAGCGCGGCGCAGCTCGCCGATCTCGAGCGGCGCTTTCAACGACGCGCGGCGGAACGCCTGATGAACGAGGGCGTGCGCCTCGCCGACGCGGCGCGCTTCGACCTGCGCGGCGAGCTGCGCTGTGGCAGCGATGTCGAGATCGACGTCGGCTGTATCTTCGAGGGCGTGGTCGACCTGGGCGACGAGGTGCGCATCGGCGCGCACTGCATCCTCAGGAACGCGCGCATCGCCGCCGGTGCGACGATCCGCCCGTACACGCACATCGACGGCGAGGCGCTCGGCGCGACCGTCGGCGCGAACGCGACGGTCGGGCCGTTCGCGCGCCTGCGTGGCGGCACGGCGCTCGGCGCCGCAGTGCACATCGGCAACTTCGTCGAGGTCAAGAACTCGACCCTGGGCGAAGGCGCCAAGGCCAATCATCTCGCCTACCTCGGCGACGCCGACGTCGGCGCGCGCGTCAACTTCGGTGCCGGCAGCATTACCGCCAACTACGACGGCGCGAACAAGCACCGCACGACGATCGGTGCCGATGCGCACATCGGCAGCAACGTCGTGCTCGTGGCGCCGGTGACGGTGGGCGAAGGCGCGACCATCGGCGGCGGCTCGACGATCGCGAGCGACGCGCCCGCAGGCCAGCTCACCGTGGCGCGGGCGCGCCAGGCCAGCCTGGCCGGCTGGAAGCGGCCGACGAAGAAGCGCTGAGGCGCCGGAGCGGCGTCAGCCGAGCGCGCCGACGGCGCGACAGAGGTCGGCCCAGGCCTTGGCCTTGTCGGCCGGATGGCGCAGCAGATAGGGCAAGGCGAAGCTGACGACGACCGGCACCCCGTCGCGCTGGTGCACGCGCTCGCGCAGGCGGCCGATCGGGTCGTCGAGGCCGAGCACGGCGATCGCCGCGGCGCGACCGAGGGCGAGGATGCAGCGCGGCGCCACTTCGGCGATGGCCGCGCCGAGGTCGACCGGCCGGCCTTCGACGACCGCCAGATGGCAGGCGCGCGCTTCGCGTGCGGGCGCATGGCGCGAAGCGCCGATGGCGTGCAGCATGTTGTCGAGCAGCCGCTCCTGGTCTGCCGCCGTGGCGTCGGCGGCGCCGCCGATCGCGTCGAAGGGATCGCCGACGATCAGCCACTCGGCGCTGGCCAGGGCCGGCGTCGGCGTCGGCATAACGGGCGACGCGACCGAGGCAAGCGCAGACGATCGCGTCGCGACACTTTCGACCCGCACGACCTCGTGCGGCCGCGGCTCTTCGGCGACCAGTACCGCTGCGCCCGCCTCGACCACCGCAGGCGCGTCGGGTGCATCGCGCGACCAGACGCGGATGCCCATCTCGCGCAGCATCGCCACCTGGCGTTCACTCCATCGCATCGAACCCCCGCGCGGCATCGATGCCGAGACTCATGACGACGGCGTCCTCGCGGCTGCCGGCCGGCGCCGGGTAGTAGCCCTTGCGCACGCCGACCTGCTCGAATCCGAGATGACGATAGGTCGCCTGCGCCTCGACGTTGGCCAGGCGCACTTCGAGCCAGAGCCGATCGATGCCCTTTTCTCGGCAGAGCGCGACCAGGGCGCCGAGCAGGCGGCGCGCATGGCCGCGGCGACGCGCCACGGGAGCGACGGTGATGTTCAAGAGATGCATCTCGCCGGCGCCATGCATCGCCACGCAGTAGGCAATCAGCTCGCCGCCGCTGCCGTTGAGCGTCCAGGCCGGGTAGCCGGCGGCGAGCGAGTCGACGAAGTTGCCGCGCGTCCAGGGGAACGGATAAACCTCGGCCTCGAGCGCGACCACACCGTCGAGCGCGGCCAGCGACATCGGCCGCATCAGCACGCCGAGCCCGCTTGTCGCCGCCTTCGGGTTCGCGCTCATCTGACTTGGGCCAGCGCAGCCCGCGCTTCGTCGCGCTCGCGCGTCGTCGAAGCGACCTTGTCGCGCACGTAGAGCGGAAGGGCGCGGGCCGGGTCGAGGGCCGCGCCCTCGTGCCAGGCGCTTTCGGCGAGCGTGAGCAGGGCCTCGCCGTTCACCCGCGCGTCGGCAACACGATGCGCGGCGCCGGTCTCGAGGCGCGCGCCGAAGGCCAGCAAGGCGTCGCCGGCGACCGCTTGCGGCGGCGCGTCGCGCCAGCGGGCGATGAGTGGCTCGGCGTCGGTCAGCATTGGCGCGACGAGCGTCGTCCAGTGACCGGCGGCGAAGGCGTACTCGGCAGCGTAGATCTGGTCCATGCGCGCATCGACGACAGCCCATATGCGACAGGGCGACGCGCCGGCGCGAGCGTCCTCGGCCACCGCGAGCAGGCTGTCGATCGGCAGCACCGGCTTGCCGGCGCCGAGGGCCAGCCCTTGCGCCACCGAGCACGCGGTGCGCAAGCCTGTGAAGGCGCCCGGCCCGCGGCCGAAGGCGATGGCGTCGAGGTCGCGCAAGGCGAGGCCGGCTTCGCCGAGCAGGCCGAGCAGCGCCGGTACGAGCCCGACCGAGGCCTTGGCACCACCAGCGGCCTGTCGCGACCAGCGGCGCCGGCCGTCGGAGAGGGCAATCGTCATGCGTTCGCTGGCCGTGTCGAAGGCGAGCAGGGCCGTCATGCGTCGCTCCAAGCCTTTGTCCGTCGCGGCGCCATCGCCCGAGTTTAGCGGCGCCTGCGGCCTGTTCACGCCATGCAATGATGCGACCCCATGAAGCAGCGCCCGCTCCGACGCCTGCATGTCATCGCACTGGCGCTGGTCTGCGCCGTCGGGCCGGCGCCGACAGCCGCGCGCGGCACCGTGCCGGCGGCGGCGCCGCGCGCCTTGCCCGCGGACGTCGAGGCCTCGCTGGCGCAGCTCGGCGTGCCGCGCGAGGCCATGGTCGCCTGGGTCGAGGAAGTCGGCGCGACGCGCCCGCGGCTCGCCTGGCAGCCGGACCGGCCCGCCAATCCGGCATCGCTGATGAAGCTGGTCACGACCTACGCCGGCCTCGAACTGCTCGGGCCGGCCTTCACCTGGTCGACGCCTGTCTGGCTGCAGGGAACGATTGCCGACGGCGCGCTCAACGGCAATCTGGTCATCAAGGGCACCGGCGATCCCAAGCTCGTGCTCGAGCGCATGTGGCTGCTCATGCGGCGGGTGCAGCAGGCGGGCGTGCGCGAGATCCGCGGCGACATCGTCGTCGACCGCAGCGCCTTCACGCCGGGCGAATCGAACCCGGCCGACTTCGACGGCGAGCCGCTGCGCCCCTACAACGCCGGCGCCGACGCCCTGCTCCTCAACTACCGCTCGGTGCTGCTGACGATCGCGCCCGACGCAGCGCGCGGCATCGCCACGGTCGGCGTCGACCCGCCGCTCGCCGGCGTGCGTGCCGACGCCACCGTGCCGCTCGCCGGCGGGGCCTGCGACGACTGGCGCGGCGCGCTCAAGGCCGAGTTCGCCGACCCGACCCGGCTCGCCCTGCGCGGCGCCTTCCAGGCCAGTTGTGGCGAGAAGGTCTGGGCGGTCGCCTACGCCGACCCGAAGAGTTACAGCGAGCGCGCCCTGATCGGCATGTGGCAGGAGCTGGGCGGCCGCATCACCGGCGGCTACCGCGAAAGCCCGGCGCCGACCACCCCGCCGAGCTTCGAGCTGCGCTCGCCGGCGCTCGCCGAGATCGTGCGCGACATCAACAAGCTGAGCAACAACGTCATGGCGCAGCAACTCTTCCTGACGCTCGGCGCAACGCAGCGCGGCGCCGGCACGCCGGAAGCGTCGCGCGAGGTGGTCAAGCTCTGGCTGCGCGCCCGCACCGGCTCCGGCTCGGCGGGCAGCGTCATCGCCAACGGTTCCGGCTTGTCGCGCGAGTCGCGGCTTTCGGCACGCACCTTCGGCCGGCTGCTGCAGGCGGCCTGGGCCAGCCCGGTCATGCCCGAGCTGATGAGCTCGCTGCCGGTCGCCGGTGTCGACGGCACGCTGCGCAAGTACAAGGGCGGTCCTGGCCGCGCGCATCTGAAGACCGGCTCGCTCAACGGCGTGGTCGGCATCGCCGGCTACGTGCTCGGCGATTCCGGTCGGCGCTACGTCGTCGTCGCCATCGTCAACCATGCGAAGGCCGAGTCGGCGCGGCCGGCGCTCGAGGCGCTCGTCGAGTGGACCGCCGACGACGCGCTGCACCCGGCATCGACGCCGCGCCGGCCCTGAAGCGCGGCGCGGTCGAACGCCTGCCGCCTCAGAAGGGGTTGTTCCTGGCGCGCGACACCGCAAGGATGCCGAGCGCGTTCTGCCCGCCGGAGGAAAGATGGCGATCGTCGGCCCACAGAAAGGCGCTGGCGCTGCCGCCGGAGATCAGCGTGAAGCTTGTGCAGTCGAGGATCGACGGCGGCACGAGGGCCGACTGAGTGAGGTCGCAGACGCCGGTGGTGGCGTTGGTAAAGCCGTTCAGGCCGGGGAACTTGGCCACGCCTTCGACGATTTCGTCCATCAGCACCAGGCCGATGCGCCGGCCGTCGTTGACGATCGTTGCACGCAGCGAATCGTTGAAGGCCTTGGTCAGGCGGATGATGAGTTGCTGCCGGTCGGTATCGATATGCGCCGCTTTCTCGGCCAGCGCGTAAGGCGAGAAACCGACGTCCGGAATCGTCGAGATGATCACCTTGGCGCCCAGGTCGGCGAGGCGGTTGACCTGGCGGCCGGTCTCGGCACCCGCGGCGCTGACGTTGGCGGTCAGCTCGACCTCGCTGGCGGTCGGGTACTGCGCGTACTGGTTCAGCACGTCGTTGGCGCCGACGAGCACGGTCGCAAGATCGCCCGCCTGGACCCCGCTTTCGGCGATCTGCGCGTCGATCTGCGCCGAGACGTCGGCGGCCTGCGCGCCGAAGGCGGCGCGGATCCGGCTCGGCGGGTTGGTCACCAGTGTGGGACCGGGGTTGCACTGCGGGAACACGAGGCCGCTGTAGATGCTGGCGAGGCCCTGGATCCAGAGCGGGTTGGAGCGGCAGGCGAGCGTCGGATCGGTGGCCGACACGGTCCCGTTGACGCTGTACTTGTTGCCGTTGCCGTCGCCCCGACTGTCGACGATGACGCTGGTCTCGTCGCCGAAGGCAAGGATGCGCGTCGCGACGAAGCTGTTCGCAGCGGTGCCGCCGCCGCAGGACACGGCCAGCATCGCCACCGCCAGCACGCCGCAGCGCAGCGCCGTACGGCGCACTTCACTCGCATTCAATCTCATTCATCGCTCCAGGAAACAGGGGAGATCAAGTCGCCGCGGCGCGGCTGAGCCGGTCGCGAACGCCGTCCCATTCGGGACCGGGCGGCGGCTCCTCGACCCAGATCAGATGCACGCCGGTGCTGTCGAGTTCGCGCAGGACGGCAAACAATTCGTGCGCCGCCTGCTCCGGCCGGGCCGGCATGCGCCGATGGCGAACGCCGGTCGCCACGCCGGAAGGCACCGACCGGGAATATACCGCCAGCTTCAAAGGGTCCGATCCGAGCACTTCGAGGGCGGTCTTGAGCATGATCGTCGTCATCAGGCGCAGCTTGGCCCGTGGCGCGTAGTGGGCGATCAGCGTGCCCGGGGCGCGCGGCGAGTCGGCGTCGGCCGCCACCAGCGGCACGCCGAGGGCGGCGGCGAGGCGTTCCTTCGTCAACACGCCCGGGCGCAGCAGCGCCGGCCGCTCGCCCGAGCAGTCGACGATCACCGACTCGATGCCGAGCCGCGCTGCGCCGCCGTCGAGCACGAGCAGTTCGTCGCCGAACTCCTCGACGACGTGCGCGGCCGTCGTCGGGCTGACGCGGCCGAAGCGATTGGCGCTCGGCGCGGCCACGCCGGCGACGCCGGCGGCGTGCGCGGCGACGAGCAGCGCATGCGCCACCGGATCGGCCGGGCAGCGCAGGCCGATGGTCGGCTGGCCGGCGGCCGCCGCCTCGGCCATGCCCGGCAGGCGGCGCACGATGACCGTCACCGGCCCCGGCCAGAACGCATCGATCAGGCGTTCGGCAAGCTGTGACAGCACGCCGAAGCGAGCCGCCTCGACGCGGCCGGCGACGTGGACGATGAGCGGGTGCCCGGCCGGGCGGCCCTTCAGCGCGAAGATCCCGGCGACCGCAGCATCGTCGTCGGCACGCGCACCGAGGCCGTACACCGTCTCGGTTGGAAAGGCGACCGGCTCGCCCGCCGCAAGGCGCCGGGCACCTTCGGCGATCGCGGCCGCGTCACGTCCATCGAGCAGCACGCTTCACCACCCTTCGATGCCGAGGATCGCAGCCGCCGCGCGCGCCATCGCTTCGGCGCTGTCGGCGCTGTCGGCGGTCAGCGTCAGGTGGCCCATCTTGCGGCCGGGCCGCGCCTCGCGCTTGCCATAGAGATGCAGGTGCGCACCGGGCAGGGCGAGCACGCGCGCCCAGGGCGGTTCGATCGCCGCGCCGGAGCCACCTGTGAACCACAGGTCGCCGAGCAGGTTGAGCATCAGCGCCGGCGAATGCAGGCGTGGCGCGACCAACGGCGCGCCGGTCATGGCGCGCAGCTGCAGGTCGAACTGCGACAGGTCGCAGGCGTCGATGCTGTAGTGGCCGGAGTTGTGCGGCCGCGGCGCCATCTCGTTGGCCACCAGCAGGTCATCGGCGAGCACGAAGAACTCGACGCAGAGCACGCCGACATAGTCGATGGCTTCGGCGATGCGCCGTGCCAGCACGATCGCCTGCGCCGCGGTGGCCTCGCCGACTGCCTGCGCCGGCACGCGGGTGACGGCGAGGATGCCGTCGCGGTGCAGGTTTTCCTGCACCGGCAGAGCGACCATCTCGCCGCTGTCGCTGCGCGCAACGATGGCGCTGATCTCGGCCGCGAGCGGCAGTCGCTTCTCGAGCACGCAGGCGACGCCGCCCAGCTCGGCGAAAGCGCGCGCCAGGCCGGCGCGGTCGGCGACGCTGCGCTGGCCTTTGCCGTCGTAGCCGAGCCGCGCCGTCTTGAGGATGCCGGGCAGCAGCTCCGCCGCCACGGCGTCGAGGTCGGCCGGGTCGGTCAGCACGGCATGCGGCGCGCAGGCGACGCCAGCGCGCGTGAAAGCGGCCTTCTCGGCGGCGCGGTCCTGGCAGATCGCGACGGCCGCCGCGCCGGGCGCGACCGGCCGCGTCTGGCCCAGCACGCGCAGGGTCTCGGCGGGAACGTTTTCGAACTCGGTCGTGATCGCGGCGCAGAGGGATGCCATCCGCACCAGGGCCTCGGCGTCGAGATAGGCAGCGCGAAAGTGTTCGTCGGCGACGGCGCCGGCCGGGCTCGTCGCATCGCGGTCGAGCACGGCGACGCGGTAGCCGCCTTGCTGCGCAGCATGCGCGAACATGCGCCCGAGCTGGCCGCCGCCGACGACGCCGAGCGTTGCGCCCGGCGCGATGAACGGCGTCACTTCAGGTCGGCCGACATCGCCCGTGCCGCATCGGTCTGACGGGCGCGAAACGCCTCGAGCTTCGCGCGCAACGCGGGGTCGTCGTTGGCGAGCATGGCGACGACGAACAGCGCCGCGTTGCTCGCGCCGGCGCTGCCGATGGCGAAGGTGGCGACCGGGATGCCGCGCGGCATCTGCACGATCGAGTAGAGAGAGTCGACGCCTTGCAGGTGCTTGCTCGCGACTGGCACGCCGAGCACCGGCACCGTCGTCTTGGCGGCGAGCATGCCGGGCAGGTGCGCGGCGCCGCCGGCGCCGGCGATGATCGCCTTCAGGCCGCGTGCGGCGGCGCCTTCGGCATAGTCGAACATCTCGTCGGGCATGCGATGCGCCGAGACGACGCGCGACTCATGGGCGATGCCGAACTCGGCGAGAATCTCGGTGGCGGCGCGCAGGGTTTCCCAGTCGCTGCTGGAGCCCATGACCAC
>JANXXS010000179.1 GCA_025350505.1 Burkholderiales bacterium | reverse complement strand
CGTCGGCGAGAAGTCGAGCCCGCTCGTCGTGGCCGCGCCGAGCCGGGCCAGCGACAGCGTGTCGGTGCCGAGATGGCACTGCAGATGCACCACCTTGCGCCCGGCCAGCGAGCCGAGCGCGTCGGCGTCGTGCTGCACCGTTCGGCTCAGGCGGCGGGGGTCGGCAAGCAGGGCGTCGATGTCGTATCCGCCGGGACCGAGGTGGATCGGCACGCGATCTTCCCAGCCGGCGAGGTTGTCGGCGCGCCAGCGTTCCCAGCTCATGGCAGGGAAGCGAACCTGCCCCGAACGGCTGATGTGGCGCGGCTTCGCATGGCGCATTGTCGCGGGCTGGCGTCGAGCACGGAAACGGTCGCGGCGCGCATCTACCACACGGTCGAGGGCACGCATCTTGCGCTTGGGCTTTCCCGGCGCAAGGGCATTCGCCCGACGCGGTTCGATGCGCGGCGCTTCACTAATATGCCGCGCTCGACAACGACAACGAAGCGCGCCGCCGGCACACCGGCAGGCGCGGGCGAAGGGCGGTGGTCGACCGGGAAGACAAGCCGGCGCGATCGTTCGATTCGCGACATCTTCAGGGAGAGTCTTTCATGACAGCCTTTGCCGCCGCGTCGCCCGATCGCCGGGTCGTGCCTGCCACTTTGTTCATGCTCGCCTGCGCCGGCGTGCTCGTCGCGGGCTCGCTCGCGCTCGGGGGCTGCAGCCAGTCGGCCGACGCACAAGGCGGGCCGCCGCACGCGCCGCCGGTGAGCGTCGCCCCGGCGGTGCAACGCTCGGTCACCGACAGCGAGGAGTTCAGCGGCCGGCTCGAGGCCTCCGAGTACGTCGAGCTCAGGCCGCGCGTCTCGGGCACGATCGACCAGGTCCACTTCGTCGACGGTGCGCTGGTGAAGAAGGGAGAGCTGCTGTTCACGATCGACCCGCGGCCGTTCGAGGCCGAGCTGGCGCGGGCCCAGTCCCAACTCGTCGCCGCGAGGGCGCGTGCCGACCTGGCGCAAAGCGAGCTCGCTCGCGCCAAGACGCTGCTCGAGTCGCAGGCCGTGTCGCGTTCGGAGTACGACACCTTGAGCTCGGGCTCACGCACGTCGCAGGCCGACATCCAGGGCGCCGAAGCGGCGTTGCGCACGGCCCGCCTCAACCTCGACTACACGCAGGTCAAGGCGCCGATCGCCGGCCGCGCCTCGCGGGCCAATATCACGGTCGGCAATCTCGTCACCGAGCAGTCGGTGCTGACCTCGATCGCCGGCGTGAGCAAGGTCTACGCCTACTTCGACGGCAGCGAGCAGACCTACCTGCGCCTGAAGTCGGCCAAGGCCGGCGAGAAGGCGCCTCGGGTCCTGATGGGGCTCGCCAACGAGCAAGGCTTTCCGCATGAAGGCAGGGTCGACTTCATCGACAACCGCCTGAATCCGCAGACCGGCGCGATCCGCATCCGTGCCAGCTTCGACAACAGCAAGGGCCAGTTCACGCCCGGCCTCGCCGCCAAGCTGCGCATGGAAGGGACCAGCTCGTACGACGCCGTGCTGGTGCCCGAGCGCGCCATCGGCACCGACCAGACGAAGAAGTTCGTCTTCGTCGTCGGCGCCGACGGCCAGGCGCAGTTCCGCGAGGTCAAGCCCGGCGCGTTGTTCGACGGCATGCGCGTCGTCCAGGGCAACCTCAAGGCCGGCGAGAACGTCGTCGTCGACGGCCTGCAGCGCGTCATCCCCGGCGTGCCGGTGGCGCCGCAGGTGCTCAAGGTCGATGGCTTGGGCATGCCGATCTTTCCGCCGCCGCCCGGGCCGCCCGGCGCCGGCGGCAAGGGCTGAGCGGACGACGGCATGGACATCTCACGCTTCTTCATCGACCGGCCGCGCTTTGCCGGCGTGCTCTCGATCTTCGTCTTCCTGATCGGCGTGCTCTCGATCTTCCAGCTGCCGATCTCCGAATATCCAGAGGTCGCGCCGCCGCAGATCGTCGTGCGTGCGCAGTTCCCCGGCGCCAACCCGCGCGTCATCTCCGAGACGGTAGCGACACCGCTCGAGGAGCAGATCAACGGCGTCGAGAACCTGCTCTATTTCGAGTCGCAGGCGAGCGCCGACGGCAGCCTGACGCTGACCGTGACCTTCAAGATCGGCACCAATCCCGAGGTTGCCGAGACGGCGGTGCAAAACCGCATCAACCGGGCCCTGCCGCGCGTGCCCGACATCGTGCGCCAGATCGGCGTGACGACCGAAAAGTCGAGCCCGAACCTGACCATGGT
The DNA here is from genome assembly GCA_025350505.1 of Burkholderiales bacterium. Taxonomy (GTDB): domain Bacteria; phylum Pseudomonadota; class Gammaproteobacteria; order Burkholderiales; family Burkholderiaceae_C; genus Schlegelella_A. The sequence continues at coordinate 4,788 of JANXXS010000179.1, read as the reverse complement.
GGTGCACCTGGTCAGCCCCGACAACAGCCACGACGCGCTCTATCTGCGCAACTACGGTCAGCTCAACGTGCGCGACGAGCTGCTGCGCATTCCCGGCATGGGCTCGGTGATCCTGTTCGGCGCCGGCGACTACGCGATGCGGGTCTGGCTCGACCCGGCCAAGCTCGCCGCGCGCAGCATCACCACCGGCGAGGTGATCGCGGCGATCCGCGAGCAGAACGCGCAGGTCGCCGCCGGCACCGTCGGCGGGCCGCCGTCGCCCAAGGGCACCGAGTTCCAGCTTGCCGTGAACACGCAGGGGCGGCTGGTCAACGAGGAACAGTTCGCCGACATCATCGTCCGCGCCGAGCCTTCGACCGGCGGCCTGATCCGCATCCGCGACCTCGGCCGGGTCGAGCTGTCGTCGGGTTCGTACTCGCTGCGCAGCCTGCTCAACAACAAGGAAGCGGCGGCGATCGCCATCTTCCAGGCGCCCGGCTCGAACGCCCTGGCGCTCTCGAACAACGTGCGCAAGACGATGGAAAAGCTCAAGCCCGACTTTCCCGCCGGCATGAGCTACAGCATCGTCTACGATCCGACGCGCTTCGTACAGACCTCGATCCAGAAGGTGATCGAGACCCTGTTCATCGCCGTCGCGCTGGTCGTGCTCGTCGTCATCCTGTTCCTGCAGACCTGGCGCGCCTCGATCATCCCGCTCATCGCCGTGCCGGTCTCGATCGTCGGCACCTTCGCCTTCCTGCTCCTGCTCGGCTACTCGATCAACACGCTGACCCTGTTCGGCCTGGTGCTGGCGATCGGCATCGTCGTCGACGACGCCATCGTCGTCGTCGAGAACGCCGAGCGCAACATCGAGAGCGGCCTCAGCGCGCACGACGCCACGGTCAAGGCGATGCAGGAGGTGTCGGGGCCGATCATCGCCATCGCCCTCGTGCTCTGCGCGGTGTTCGTGCCGCTCTCCTTCGTGCCCGGCCTGACCGGCCAGTTCTACAAGCAGTTCGCGGTGACGATCGCCATCAGCACGGTGATCTCGGCCTTCAATTCGCTGACCCTTTCGCCGGCGCTGAGCGCCCTGCTGCTGCGCCCGCGCGACGCGCCCAAAGACTGGCTGACACGCGCCATGGACGGCGTCTTCGGCCCGTTCTTTCGCTGGTTCAACGGCTGGTTCGGCCGGCGCAGCGTCGGCTACAACCACGGCGTGACACGCATCCTGAAGGGCAAGTCGATCGCCATGGTCGTCTACGCCGTGCTGCTGGCGCTGACCGCATTTCTTTTCACGCGCCTGCCCTCCGGCTTCGTCCCCGCGCCCGACAAGCAGTACCTGATCGGCATCGCCCAGCTGCCGGCCGGCGCTTCGCTCGACCGTACCGACGCGGTGATCCGGCGCATGAGCGAGATCGCGCTCAAGGTGCCGGGCATCGTCGATTCGGTGGCCTTCCCGGGGCTCTCGATCGCCGGCTTTTCGGCGGCGCCGAACGAAGGCATCGTCTTCTTCGGCCTCAAGCCCTTCGAGGAGCGCACGACGCCCGATCTTTCCAAGTTCGCGATCCTCGGCCGCGTCAACGGCGCGATCCAGGAGATCCAGGGTGCGCGCATGTTCGTGGTGCCACCGCCGGCGGTCGACGGCCTCGGCAACGCCGGCGGCTTCAAGATCCAGGTGCAGGACAAGGACGGCCTCGGCGAGCAGGCCTTGTTCGGCGCGGTGTGGGGCACGCTCGGCCAGGTCTACGGCAACCCGAAGTCGAGCATCGGCACGCCGTACTCGACCTACGACATCAACGTGCCGCAGCTCTATGCCAATGTCGATCGCGTCCGCGCCAAGCAGATGGGCGTCAACCTCGGCGACATCTACGACACGATGCAGGTCAACCTCGGCTCGCTCTACGTTAACGACTTCAGCAAGTTCGGCAAGACCTATCAGGTGATCGTGCAGGCCGATGCGCCGTTCCGTGCCGACGCGCAGGCGATCGGCGCGCTGAAGACGCGCAACTCGGCCGGCGAGATGGTGCCGCTCAGCGCCCTGATGACGGTCGAGCCGACCTTCGGCCCGACCCGCGTCACGCGCTACAACGGCTATCCCTCGGCCGACCTCAACGGTGCGGCGAACCCTGGCTTTTCATCGGGCCAGGCCGAGGCCGAGATCGAGACCTTGCTCAAGAAGACGCTGCCGCGCGGCATGGGCTACGAGTGGACCGAGCTCACCTATCAAGACCGGCTGACGCGCGACATCACGCTGCCCGGCACGAACACGCAGCTGCCCATCCTCGCCGCCGTGATGATGATCGCGGTGCTGCTCGTCGTGCTCGTGCTGGCGGCGCAGTACGAGAGCTGGAGCCTGCCGATGGCGATCGTCATGATCGTGCCGATGTGCGTGCTGGCGGCGCTGTTCGGCGTCTGGCTCTCGCACTTTCCGCCGTTCGGGCAGCCCGGCGATCTGAACATCTTCACCCAGGTGGCGCTGGTCGTGCTGGTCGGCCTGGCGTGCAAGAACGCGATCCTGATTGTCGAGTTCGCGAAGGATCTCGAGGAGCGCGGCGAGGCGCTGCTCGACGCGATCATCCACGCCTGCCGGATGCGCCTCAGGCCGATTCTCATGACCTCGATCGCCTTCTGCGCCGGCGTGCTGCCGCTCATCTTCGGCAGCGGTGCCGGCAGCGAGATGCGCCGTGCCATGGGCATCGCGGTGTTCTCCGGCATGCTGGGCGTGACGCTGTTCGGCATCTTCCTCACGCCGGTCTTCTACGTGCTGCTGCGCACGCGAAGGTCGCGACGATTGGCGCGCGAAGCAGCCATGCCGTTGGCAGTGCCGGAGCCCGCGCCGACGCAAGGAGACGGCCATGCGTGATCGCGTCATCGGCAGCTCGGCCCTGCTGCTCGCGCTCGCCGGTTGTGCCGTCGGGCCGAACTACCAAGCGCCTGCACTCGGTCTCGACGCCGGCTTCGTCAATGCGGGCGCATCGAGCAACGCCAGTGCGCCCGGCGCCGACATCGCCGTCTTCTGGCGCGGCTTCAGCGACCCGCTGCTGACGCAGCTGGTCGAGCGCGCGCTCGCCGCCAACGGCGACATCCGCATCGCCCAGGCGCGCCTGCAGGAGGCGCGCGCCAACCTGCAGGGCGCCGACGCCGCGCTGCTGCCCGGGATCGGCGTCTCGGCCGACGCCGGCCGCGCCCTGACGCCCGAGTTCCAACTGCCCGGCGCGAGCCGCAGCCAGCGCACCAGCAATGCCTTCGACGCCGGCTTCACGGCGAGCTGGGAGCTCGACTTCTTCGGCCGCAACCGACGCGCCCGAGAGTCGGCGTCGGCCCAGCTCGACGCGTCGCAGGCCGGCGTGCACGCGGCGCAGACCTCGATCGCCGCCGAGGTGGCGCGCAACTACCTCGAGCTGCGCGGCCTGCAGCAGCGCCTGGTCGTGGCCAACGAGTCGCTTGCCAACCAGGGCGACACGGTGCGCCTGACGGGCAAGCGCTTCGATGCCGGCCGCGGCACGCGCCTCGACGTGGCGCGCGCGCAAAGTCTCTACGACAGCACCGAGGCGAGCCTGCCCGTATTGCAGGCGGCGATCACGCGCGCCGCCTACCGGCTGGCGACGCTGACGGCGCAGCCGCCACGCGTCGTCGCGAGTCAGCTCGCCACGCCGCAGCTGCTGCCGACCCTGCCTGTCGTCGATCTCGGCGCCTTGCCGGTCGGCACGCCCGAGCAGCTGTTGCGGCGTCGGCCCGATCTCGTCGTCGCCGAGCGCCAGCTCGCCGCGGCGACGGCGGGCATCGGCGTGGCACGGCGGACCTCTTTCCGCGCGTCAGCCTCACCGGCCTGATCGGCTTTGCCAGCAACCGCCTGACGCTGCTCGGCGACAGCGACTCGCAGCAATACGCCTTCAACGCCGGCCTGACATGGCCGCTGCTCGACTTCGGCCGCGTTCGCTCGCGCATCGCCGCGAGCGAGGCGCGGGCGCAGCAGTCGCTCGCCAACTATGAGCAGACAGTAGCCGTCGCGCTCGAGGAAACCGAAGGCGCGCTGACGCAGTTCACGCGCAACGCCGAGCAGGCGCAAAAGCTCGCCAGCGCGGCGCGTCACGCCGAAGAGGCGACGCGGCTGTCGCGGCTTCGCTTCGATGCCGGCGCGGTCGATCTGCTCGTCGTCCTCGACGCCGAGCGCCAGGCGCTTACGGTGCGCGATGCGCTGGTGCAGGCGCAGGTCGGGCAGGCGACGGCGCTGGTCGGCGTCTATCGCGCGCTCGGCGGCGGCTGGACGGAGGCGGCGGTCAGCGTCGTGGCCGCCGGCCGCTAGCGGCGCCTAGTCGTCGGTTTCGAGCTGCACCTGGTGCAGGTCCTCGGCGACCCGCTCGGGGGACTTGCAGCGCATCGAGTCGTCGAGGCTCAGCTCGTGCGCGAGGTCGAGCGCCTGTTCGGCGGTGAGGCCGGGGTTGAGCCCGACCATGCGCCTCGAGCAGCGCGCGCACCAGTCCATGTTCGAGCGAACGTATTCGACGCCTTCCTGGTCCCAACGCGAAGGGGTGGGGCTGGTCTGATCGAACGAGGTATTCATCGGCGATGGGCGAGCTGCGTGGAAAACGGGAAGTCTCGCGCAGCCGCTCTGACGATGAACGGGCAGGGCCAGCCGCTTATCCAGTCATGCCTGTAACGGCCGGCCAATTCGTGAAGTCCTTAGCGACGAACGCGAGGTTCGCCGCCTGTCCGCCTGCGCCGGCTAGAGATTGAGCTCGCCGATCGCCGCCAGGCCTTGCCCGATGTTCGCCTTGGCCGCGTTCTCGACCGCCAGGCGCAGCCGCA
>JANXXS010000172.1 GCA_025350505.1 Burkholderiales bacterium | reverse complement strand
ACCTTGCCTTCCTTCGCGTCCCAGGCCAGCCGCGCCTTGAACTTGCGGCGCGTCTTGTTGGAGACAAAGCCTTCGAGCAGGTCGGTGGCGCCGGTCGCCAGCAGCTTGGTCATCTGCTCGCGCGCGACCGCCTGCTGCAGGATCACCTTGCCGCTCTTGAAGTCGCAGATGACGTGGGCGCCGACCGAGTGCTCGCAGACGTAGCTGCTGCCGAACTCGTAGACCTTGCCTTGCGTCTTCGGGCACAGGCCCAGGCTTTCCTGCGCCGAGAAGTCGACCGGCTCGCCCGATTCGCCCTCGCGCTTGGCGTCTTCGCCGAAGTCGAATTCGAGCTTCCAGTTGTTCAACTCCTCGTCGCGCACCAGTCTGATCTCGGCCGTGAACGGCCAGCCCGCCTTCGAGCGAAAGCCTTCGAGCGGACCGATCTTCTTGTCGCGGAGAAACGCCTCGACCTCGGGCAGCTCGAAGGCACGACCGCCCGGAATCTTGCTGATCGAAAAGCCGCACGCTTCGGTCTTGCCCGGGATGCCGGTGCAGGCATAGCGGCGATAGTTCTCCTTGATGACGCCGCCGCAGTTCGGGCACGGTACGGCCAGGGTCGCGTAGTCGCCAGGAATGGTGTCGCGGTCGTATTCCTTGGCCTTGCGGACAATGCGCTCGGCCATCTCGGCGATGCGCTTCATGAAGGTCTCGCGCTCGAGGTGGCCCTTTTCCATCTCGGCGAGCTGGTACTCCCAGTTGCCGGTCAGCTCGGGCCGGGTCAGGTCCTCGATGTCGAGCCCGCGCAGCAAGGTCATGAGCTGGAAGGCCTTGGCACCGGGCACCAGCTCGCGGCCTTCGCGGTGGATGTACTTCTCGTAGATCAGTCCTTCGATGATGGCGGCGCGCGTTGCCGGCGTGCCGAGGCCTTTTTCCTGCATCGCCTCGCGCATGTCGTCGTCGTCGATCAGCTTGCCGGCGCCTTCCATCGCCGAGAGCAGCGTCGCCTCGGTGTAGCGGGCCGGCGGCCGCGTCTTCAGCGCCTTCACGTCGACGCTCTCGGTGCGCGCCAGCTCGCCGGCCGCGACGGCGACGAGGTTGGCGTCGTCCTCCTGCGCCTCGCGGCCATAGACCGCCAACCAGCCGGGCTTGACCATGACCTTGCCGTTGGTCTGAAAGCGGTAGTCCTTGCCGGCCTTGGCGACGCTCGAGATGCGCGTCGTCACCATGAATTCGGCCGATGGGAAGAACACCGCGAGAAAGCGCTTGGCGATCATGTCGTAGAGCTTGGCCTCGATCTCCGACAGGCTCTTCGGCGGCAACAGCGTCGGGATGATGGCGAAGTGATCCGACACCTTGGCGTTGTCGAAGATCTTCTTGATCGGCTTGACGTAGCCCTCCTTCAGCGCCGTCCTGGCGTGCACCGCGAGCGCGCGCAAGGGGCCGGGCAGGTCCTCCTTCGAGATCATCGCGATCGTGTCCTTGGCGACGGCGACGTAGTCCTCGGGCAGATGGCGGCTGTCGGTCCGCGGATACGTCAGCACCTTGTGCTTTTCGTACAGCGCCTGGGCGATCGAGAGCGTGGTGCGCGCCGAAAAGCCGAAGCGCGAGTTGGCCTCGCGCTGCAGGCTGGTCAGGTCGTAGAGCTGCGGCGGTGCCTGGCTGCTCGGCTTGGCCTCCTCGGTCACCGACGCCGGCTCGCCCTGCGCGGCTGCGGCGATGGCGAGCGCAGCGGCCTCGTTCCAGAGACGGTCTGAGCGCAGCTCGGCGTCGTCGGGATTCTTCTTCCAGGCCGGGTCGAACCACTTGCCTTCGTACTCGCCGGCACCGACCGCGAAGGTGGCGCGCACCTCCCAGTAGTCGCGCGAGACGTGCTTCCTGATCTGCTCCTCGCGCTCGACCATGATCGAGAGCGTCGGTGTCTGCACCCGGCCGACGGTGGTGAGGAAAAAGCCGCCGTCGCGCGAGTTGAAGGCCGTCATCGCCCGCGTGCCGTTGATGCCGACCAGCCAGTCGGCCTCGGAGCGGCAGCGCGCCGCGTCGGCCAGCGGCAGCATCTGCTTGTCGCTACGCAGGTGCTCGAAGCCGTCGCGGATGGCCGCCGGCGTCATGCTCTGCAGCCAGAGGCGCTTGACCGGGTGCTTCGACTTCGAATGCTGCTGGATCAGGCGAAAGATCAGCTCGCCCTCGCGGCCGGCGTCGCAGGCGTTGATCAGCTCGCTCACGTCCTTGCGCTTGACCAGCTTGACGATGGCGTTGAGCCGGCTCTTCGTCTTGTCGAGCGGTGCCAGGTCGAAGTGCGGCGGAATCACGGGCAGGTGGGCAAAGCTCCACTTGCCGCGCTTGACGTCGTACTCCTCCGGCGCCTTGATCTCGAGCAAATGGCCGACGGCGGAAGTGACGAGATAGCGCTCGCTCTCGAAGAACTCGTCGTGCTTTTCGAACTTGCCCGCGCTGGAGGTGAGCGCGCGGACGATGTCCTGCGCGACGGAAGGCTTCTCGGCAATGATCAGGGACTTGGTCATTCTCTTGGCATGTCTTTCGCGT
>JANXXS010000168.1 GCA_025350505.1 Burkholderiales bacterium | reverse complement strand
CGTCCTGCCTCAACCACCTGCTTGACCGCCGCGTCCCGAAACTCCAGCGTGTATCGCCGATCTGGTCCTGACTTCATATGTCCTCCACAAGGTCAAAAATAACAGACCTCGTGGCGTCCACTTTTCGGGGACCAGTTCAGTTGAGGGCGCTCCGCGCCGCCGTGCTGCGCCGGGCAGTCAGTTGGTGAAGGTCGCCGCAGGAGCGGCGACAGGGCGTCGAACGAAGTGCTGCGCGAGCGCAGGCATCGAAGGCATAGTGCCAGGCCGAGCCAGTGGAACGCCAAGGCATGTCGGCACCTTACTACCGCAGGTCAGCCATCAGCCCCGGCCCGGCGCCAAGGCGCAGCGCCTACGCTCGTCTCGCGCCACCGCGGGCGTCGGCGCAAGCGCCCACGCCCGCTACGCTTCGGCGACGCACGGCCACGCGAGCAACAAGCCTGCGTTGTTCGCCTCCGAGCACAATGGTCACGTGCGTGGCGAATTCGGTGCGTTCCTCCGGCAGGCACCTAACCCCTCCATCGAGCGGACGTTCCAAAGGCCGCTTCGCGCCCTTTGGCCCGCCGCTCATGTCGAACGTTAGGCCCCACAAGCAACACGTCCCACAGGCCGCCGTCGCGTGCGTAGGCGCGCATCTCGATGCGCCGCAGGTGCATCTCGCGGCGGCCGACCGCCTTCGTCTCCATCACTCAGCCTTGTGACAGCGGAATGCGGATCACGAGACCTTCGTACTCGGGAGCGACCTTGATCTGGCAGGTGAGGCGGCTGTTGGGCTGCGTGTGCAGGCAACCGGCATCGATCATCTCGGCCTCGTCCGGCGAAGGAGGCGGCACGCGATCGACCCACGCTTCATCGACGTAGCCGTGACAGGTCGCGCAGCTGCAGGAGCCGCCGCAGTCGGCGACGATGCCCGGCACCATGGCACCGATGGCCGCCTGCATCACCGACTGGCCGGGCGTGGCCTCCACCGTCTGCTGCCGTCCGTCGGGCTGAATGAAGAGGATGCGGGTCATCGTCTGAAGGTGCTTGATATCTGCAAGGTTCATGTTCAGGCCATGATGGCGTGAGCGACGTGCTCTGCATCCTGGAGTTGGTTGCCATCGCCGCCGTCGACGATCTCGCCGGACGACAACACCAGGTACCGGTCGCACAGCTGTGCTGCGAACCGGTGGTTCTGTTCGGCCAGGAGCACGGCCACGCCCATCCTGCGAAGCTCGCCGATCTGTTCGACGAGGTTCTGCAGCACCAGCGGCGCGAGGCCCTGCGAGGGCTCGTCCAGCAGGAGCAGCGACGGCCGACGCGCGAGCGCCACGGCCAGCGCGAGCATCTGCTGCTCGCCGCCGGACAGCAGCACCGCGGGCTGGGCGCGGCGGGTCGCGAGGATCGGGAACATCGTGAACAGCTCGTCGAGCGTGCGGCCGCGGTCGCCCGCCGGCAGCAGACGCAGGCCGAGCTGCACGTTCTCCATTACGGTCAGCGGCGAGAACAGGTTCCGCCGCCCTTCCGGCACCAGGGCAAGCCCGTGGCGGGCGCGGTCGCGCGCGTTCAGTCCCTCGAGCGGCTTGCCGTCGAGCTCGATGCGGCCGCGCGACACGACCGATCCGGCGATGGCGCCGAGCAGCGTGCTCTTGCCCGCGCCATTGGCACCAAGCACGGCGAGGAACTCGCCGTCCGCCACCACCAGATCGATCTCGCGGCACACCTCGATCCGGCCGTAGCCCGCATGCAGCTTCGACAGGGCCAGCGTCAAGCGGCTTCTCCCGCAGCGGCGGCGCCGAGATAGAGCTGCTTCACCTGGTCGTTTTGGCGCGCCTCTTCCGGCGTGCCGCGGAAGATCACGGCCCCGGTATCGAGCACGGTCACGTCTTCGCAGAGCACGCGGATCAGCGAGAAGTTGTGCTCGACCAGGAGCACGCCGATGCCACGCTCCGCGAGGCCACGGATCTCGTCGGCCAGCACGCGCATCTCGTCCCGGCCGATGCCGGCGGCCGGCTCGTCGAGCAGCACGAAGCGGGTGTCGGCGGCGATCGCCCGCGCGACCTCGACCGTGCGCACCCGCCCCATCGAGAGCTGGTTCACCTTGGCATCGGCCCACGCCTGCATGCGCATGCGCTCCACCACCTCGTCGGCACGCCGTTGCAGCGCCTGCTCCTCGCGCACCGCCCGCGGCAGCCCGAGCAGCGAGGCGACAAAGCCGTGGCTGACGCGCGGGTAGAGCCCGCACAGCACGGCCTGGCGACCGGTCGTCTGAAAATCGATGCGCGGGGTCTGGAACGTGCGCGCGACACCCGCGCGCATCACCTCGTGCGGCGCGTGCCCCGTGATGTCGCGGCCGTCGAGCTCCACCACGCCCGAGGTCGGCTTCAGGAAGCCGGTCAGGCAGTTGAAGAGCGTGCTCTTGCCCGACCCGTTGCGGCCGATCAGGCCGGTGACGCACCCGGGCCTCACCTCGACGCTCGCGCCGTCCAGGGCGACGACGCCGCCGAACGCCATGCGCACGTCCCGCGCGGCAAGCAGCGATTCGCTCACGGCCCCGTCTCCAGCGCCTGCGCGGGACGCTCCGGCTCGGGCGGGCTCTCCACGACCGCCGCGGGCTTGCGCGCCGCGCTCCTCTCCAGGCGCCGATGGATCCAGCCGAGCAGGCCCTCGGGTGCCATGACGAGGATCAGGATCAGCGCCCCGCCGTAGAACAGGCCCTGCGCTTCCTGGGCCGGGAGCAGCTTGCCGAGCAGATTGAGCAGGAACGTGCCGACCACGGGCCCGAGGATGTAGCCGACGCCGCCGACCACGGCCATCAACAGCGCCGAGATCGACGCCACCGTGTCCAGCGACTGCGGGCTCATGTAGGTGATGTAGTGCGCGTAGAGCCAGCCGCCGGCCCCGGCCATCGCGCCCGAGGTGGCGAACATCGCCGAGAGGAGAGGCGCCACCGCGATGCCGTCGGCCATGGCGCGCGTGCGGTCGTGACGCACGATGTTGAGCGCCCGACCGTGCGCCGACCTCATGAGGTTCTCGTAGACCAGTACCGCCAGCACGACGAACGTCCACACGAGGACGTTGAAGCGCCAGCCGACACCGATCCCCTCGACCGGAGGAATGCCGGCGATGCCGACGTAACCGCCGGTCACCGCATCCCAATTGCGCGCCACGATCTCGAGCAGCGTGGCCAGCGCGAGCGTCGCCAGCGCCGTGGCCAGCTCAGGCATCCGCGTCACCATGCGCGCGAGCAGCCACGCGAGTGCCGCCGGGAGCAGGATGGCGAGCGGCAGGCCGGCCCACGCGGGCAGCCCGAAGCGGGTCGTGCAGACCGCGGTCGCGTACGCACCGATGGCGGCGAACGTGCCCTGCGCCAGGGAGAGGATGCCGGCCTGGCCGAAGCTCAGCCCGGCCGACAGCGCGATCAGCGCCATGATGCCGGTGAGCACTGCCGTGTCCAGCCACACCGCCTTCAACGGTGCCACGACACAGGCGACGACCGCGATCGCCACCATGATCCAGGTATTCGGGCGTTGCAGGCGGCCCCACGTCATGGCCGGTCCCCGCTGTAGCGACCGGCACCGAGCTGGCCCGAAAGCAGCACGACGAGCATGAACAGCGATGGCACCATCGACGTGACCATGCCGCTCGTGTAGCCCGCCGCCAGCGCCTCGATCACGCCGATGGCCAGACCGCCCGCCAGGCAGCGCAGGGGGCTGCGGATGCCGAAGATGATCGCCGCCGCGAAGCCGATGAAGGTGAGGCCCAGCGAGGCCGTGAAGTCCATGCCCGAGCTGTGCAGGATGAGAAGCCCGGCGGTACCGCCAAGCATGCCGCCTGCCATCAATGCACCGCACTGCACGCCGATCACGGGGATCGCCGCGAGCTCCGCGCCCGGTGCGTTGACCGCCGCGGCACGCATCATGCGGCCGAGCTGGGTGCGTTGCAGCACCAGCCACGTCGCCGCGACGAGCCCGACCGAGATCGCCACGTTCAACAGGCCCTGTGGATTGACGCGCAGACCGCCGATCTCGAGCATGGTGGTGAATGTCTGGCGCACGAACGGCTTCGTGCCCCAGACGATCAGCACGATCGACGAGATCGCGAGCGAAAGGCCGAAGCTGGCGAGCGCGACCCGGATGCCTTCGCTGCTCGTGCGCTTGAGCAGCACGTAGATCGCGCACATCACGAGCGACGCGGCGACGGCGCTGGCGAGCCCGGCGGCGATGCCGAGCGGACCGGCCACCGCAGTGGCGACGGCGGCGGCCAGCAGTGCGTAGGCGCCGATGGCGAAGTCCACCGTCGCCGCGGTGGTGAAGAACAACGTCATGGGCAACGCGAGCAGCGCGTACACCGACCCGTTCAGCAGGCCGCGAAAGACGTACTCCAGCATCGCAACCTGCCCCGACGGGTCGACCGGCTACTTCGCGTCCGAGCGGAACTGGCCCCCGCGAATCGTCGTGAGCACGGTCGCATCGGCGGCCCAGCCGTCGTGGTTGTCCTTGCCGAAGCAGCCCTTGCCCATGCTCATGGTCTCGAAGCCGCACAGCGCTTCGATCGTGTCGCGCATCGCCTGGCCCGTCACCGGGCCGCTGATCCTGGCCAGCGCGGCCTTGATCGTCATGTAGCCGTTGCCAGCCAGCAGATCGCCCCAGCCTTGGGGCTTGAAGCCGTTCTTGGCCATGATGGCCGCAAGCTTCTGCTCGGGCGAGGTCGGGTCGTAGACGATGTTGCCGATGGACAGCACGTGCACGCCTTCGCCCAGCGGGCCGGCGGCGTCGATGAAGCCTTTCTGCGCGAGACCGCTGTTGGCATAGAGCGGCACCTTCAGCCCGACCTCGTTGACGGCCTTGAGGAAGCTGGCGCCCAGCGAAGTCACCGACAGCTGCATGAAGATCGCCTCGGCACCCGCGTTGCGGAACTTCGTCACCTGCGGCGTGAGGTCGGTCGCGGTGTAGGGGACGCCGATGGACTCGACGATCGTGAAGCCCATGTCCTTCGAGAGCTTTTGTGCGAACTCCGCGCCGAATTTTCCGTACGCGTCTTCCTGATAGATGATCGCGACCTTCTTCGCGCCCTTGCCCACGATCTGCTTCCACAAGCTCTCCATCCCGGCCGTGTCGTTCGGCGCGATGCGGAAGATCCAGGGAAAGAACGCATTCGCCTTGTCGGTGATCGCGACCGTTCCGGCCGGGCCGAGCAGCGGGACTTGCAGACGTTGAGCCACCGGACCGGCGGCGAGGATGCCGCTGCCCGTTCCCGGCCCGATGATCGCGACGACCTTCTCGTCGCTGATCAGCTGCGTGACGCAGCGGGATGCCTCGGTCGGATTGGTCTTGTCGTCGCAGAACGCGAATTCGACCTTGCGCCCGTCCATGGTCGAGCCGAATTCCTTGATGATCGAATTCAGCGAGTCGCGCTCCGGGATGCCGAACACCGCGGCCGGTCCGCTCATGCTCAGCACGACGCCGATCTTCACCGGCGGCTTGTCCTGGGCGCGGCCCGGCACGGTCCACATCGCGGCCGTGGCCGCCAGCAGGGCGAGCGCCCCCATCCTGATCGAGTGCATGCTTGTCTCCTTCACCTTTGCGGTGCTGTTGTCATGGGTGATCTGTCAGCGTAGCCCGCTGCTGGCCCGGACGACTTCGCCGCTGACCGCGTCGGAGTCGGGCGAGAGGAAGAACGCCAGCACCTTCGCCACGTCGAGCGGCCCGACGTGCTCGCGCAGCGGAATTCGCCGTCGTTGCAGCTCGAGGAACTCTGCGCTGAAGGCCTGCTTGACCTTCTCGGTGTAGACGGACCCCGGCGCGACCACGTTGACGCGGATGCCGTCGGGTCCGAGGCTGCGCGAGAGCGTGTGCGTCAGCCCGACGACCGCCGCCTTGGCCGCGTCGTAGCCGGCATTGCCCATGTGGTCGAAGTTGCCGAAGGCGGCCAGCGACGCGACGTTGACGACCTTGCCGTAGTGCTGGGCGCGGAAGTGCGGCACCAGCGCGCGCGTCATGAAGAACGCGCTGTCGAGATTCAGCCGAACGGTCTGCTGGTACTCCTCGGGCGTGATGCGGTCGATCGGGCGATCGATGATGTCCTCGCCGATCCCGGCGATGCCACCGGCCACGTTGGCCAGGCCGTGCAAGGTCCCGAATCGCTCGATCGCCGCCTCGGTGGCCTGGTTCGCGCCCTTCTCCTCGGCGACGTCGACCTTCAGCACGGCGAGCCGCTCGCGCCGCGAACCGGCGCGCTCCTCGAGAACGGCGAGGCGCTTGCCGCTGATGTCGCAGGCCAGCACGCTCGCGCCCGCCTCGAGCAGCAGCATCACGAGCTCGCCGCCGATGCCGCCCGCCGCGGCGGTGACGAGGTAGCTGCGCTGCGCGTGGCTCACGCGGCGACCTTCTTCTTCAGGTCGGCACCGCACACGCCGCAGAACTTGTGGTCCTCCGGCAGGTGATCGGCGCCGCAGGCGGTGCAGAGCACGCTGTATCCGCCGTAGGGCGCCACCGTGTTGTGGCCGGTGTCCTGCGCCTGCCAGCTCGGGTTCGAATCGATCGGCTTCTTGTGGAAGAAGGCGCCGAATCCGGAGCGCGACTCCATCGAAGGGAAATGCAGCGTGCACCACTCGCGCGCCTGCGTCATCTCGCGGAACAGCAATTCCTTCTGGTGATTGAGCGTGACCTTGGTGTAGCGCAGCGCGTCGGGGAACATGCGGGCGAGGTTCGCGACGATCTTCTCCACCTCGGCATCGAGCTGCTCGTAGTCGCACACCACGTTGGCCACGCCCCACTGCTCGGCGAGATCGGAGGTCACCGGCTTGAGCGCCATCAGGATGTCGCGCGCACGGCGGTCGCCCACCATCAGGGGCCACCACTGCGTCGGGCCGAACGCGGCGACACTGCCCACGCCCACGCCCACCTGCTGGAACTTGGCGGTGCGGTTCATCACCACGAAATCGGCCGCCAGGTGAAAGGCGTTCGCGCCGCCCACGACGTCGCCGTTGACGCGGTGGATTACCGGCTTGGGGCAGTGCATGATCTCCGAGAACGTGCGCTCCATCGCGCGCTCGTACGACTTCATGCCGATCAGGTCGTCGGTGTAGCGCGTGTTGTAGTCGACGACGTCGCCGCCAGTGGAGAAGAAGCGGCTGCCAGCGGCCGTGATCACCACGCTGCGGATGCCCGGCCCGTCGCCGGCGCGCTCGACCGCATCGCGAATCTCGTCGAGCGTTTCGCGGCGGAACGAATTGCCGCGCTTCTCGCGATTGATCGTGATCCAGGCGGCATGGCCGCGCTTCTCGAACCCGATGTCCTCGTAGTGGACGTCGAACGTCTTGTATTCCTTCATCGTCAATTCACCTTCTTGCTGTGACCGATCCAGAAGCGCGAGCGGAGGTCTGCCTTGAGAATCTTGCCCAGGCCGTTCTTGGGCAAGTCGTCGACGATGTCGACGGTGCGGGGGCACTTGTAGGCCGAGAGTCGCTCCCGGCAGAACGCCACCAGCTCGTCCGAGCCGACCGTCTTCCCGGGATGCAGCGAGACGAAGCCGTGCGGCAGCTCGCCCCATTCCTCGTCGGGCTTGCCGATCACGCCAGCCTCGCGCACGGCGGGATGCCAGTACAGCACCTCCTCCACTTCGCGGCTGGAGATGTTGGCGCCGCCGCTGATGATGAGGTCCTTCTTGCGGTCGACGATCGTGAGGTAGCCACGCTCGTCGAGCGTGGCCATGTCGCCGCTGTGCATCCAGCCATTGCGCATCGTCTCGGCGGTCTTCTCGGGGTCGTTCCAGTAGCTGGTCATCACCTGCGGGCCGCGGAAGACGATCTCGCCGACCTCGCCCGCCGCGACGTCACGGTCGTCGTCGTCGACCACGCGCAGCTCGGTGCCAAAGGCGGCGCGGCCGCACGAGTTCAGGAGCGCGCGGTTGCCCTTCATCCCTTCGAGGTGGTCCTGCTTGTCCAGGTAGGCGGCGATCGAGGAGATCTCGGTCATTCCGTAGCCCTGGATCAGGACGTTGCCGAATATCTGCTGCAGCCGTTCGACCCGCTCGGTAGGCATCGGTGCGGAGCCGTAGCCGATCGTGACGATGCTGCTCGTGTCGGCGGCGCGCAGCCGCGGCGATTCGAGGACGCGGAACAGCATCGTCGGCACGAGGTGCGAATGCGTGATGCGCTCCTTCTCCACGAGCGCGAGCCAGCGGTCGGCGTCGAAATTGCGTTGATCGGTGAACACGACGCAGGCGCCCACCACCCAGGCGGGCACGTAGAACATGTTGATCGAGGCGATCGAGTTGTGCGGGTAGACCAGCAGCACCTTGGTGTCGCCGTCGAATTCGTAGCCGACCACCACGACCGGCGCGTGCGCGACGCTCTGCCGCTGCTGGTGCAGCACGCCCTTGGGGGTGCCGGTCGCGCCGCTCGTGTAGCAGATGAAGAAGTGGTCCTCGCCGGTGACGTCCACCGCCGGATCGGCGGCGCTCTGTTGCGCCAGCCAGCGCTCGTACTCCGAGTCGGGGTTGCCAGGGTCGATCACGATGACCTTCCGGAGCGAGGGCATCTCGCCGGCCTCGCTGACCCTCCCGGCGTACTCCTTCTCGACGAACAACAGCGACGCCTCGCAATGGTTGACGACGTAGGCGATCTCGCGCGGCACGCTGCGGAAGTTGACCGGCACGTGCACGAACCCGCCCGTGGCCGCCGCGCCCAGGGCTTCGACGCATTCGACGTGGTTGTTCGTCAGCGTCGCGATCCGGTCGCCGCGCTTCAGACCTGCCGCGTACAGGCCGTTGGTCTGGCGACGCATCCGGTCCTGGTACTGCGCAAAGGTGTAGCGGCGCTCGCCGTCCACGTACGCGAGCTTGTCCGGACAGCGCTCGGCGCAGCGTCGTATCCAGGCGGCGACGGTCATCCTCTGCTCCTCTGGTCCTGTCTGTCGTCTAGCCGAGGCTGAGGGTCAGCGGCGACTCGATAGCGCGGCTCAGGATGCGCGGTTCGTACTTCACCGGGCTCGTCAACTCGAGGTTCGGATAGCGCCGCGTCATCTCCAGCAAGCCGATCTCCACCTCGAGCCGGGCGAGCGGCGCACCGAGGCAGAAGTGGATGCCGTGCCCGAAGGCCATGTGCGGGTTCGGATTGCGGGCGAGGTCCAGCCGGTCGGGGTCGGGGAACTGCGCCGGATCTCGATTCGCCGACGCCATCAGCAGCATCACGCGGTCGCCCTTCTTCACGTCGATGCCGCCAATGACCATGTCTTCCGCCGCCGCCCGCATCGTGCCTTTCATCGGGCCGTTGAATCGCAGGCACTCCTCGATCGCGGTCTTGATGAGCTGCGGCTGCTCGCGCAGCCGCTGCCACTGGCCGGTCTGCAGCAGTGCCGCCACGGTGTTGCCGATCATGATCTGCGTCGTCTCGTGGCCGGCGTTGAGCATCAGCATGCACGAGTAGACGACGTCGTCGGGGGTGAGCGCCCCGTCGTTGCGCTGGACTTCCATCAGCCAGCTGATCATGTCGTCGCGCGGCTCCTTCAGGCGCTGCGCATAGAGGCCTTGCAGGTAAGCCTTGAATTCGACGATCGACTGCTGCGCGCGCTCCATGCGGGCGGGCGTGCCGACGCCGCCGTGCACCAGCTCGTTCAGCTCCCACGACCAGGCATGGAAGCGGTCGAGGTCCTCGCGCGGGGCGCCGATGATCGTCGCGATCACGTTCGCCGGCACGAGGGAGGCGAAGTCGGTGATCAGGTCGACCTCGCGCCTGTCCTGCCAGCCGTCGAGGAACTCGTCGACGAATCGCTGCACGATGCCACGCATCGTCTGCACCGTCTTCGGCGTGAACGATCGCGAGAAGATCCGGCGCAGCTGCGTGTGCTTGGGCGGATCGACGAACACCGGCCAGCTGTTGAGGACCTCGTAGGTCAGGCTGAAGCGCTTGCGGTCCTCTTCCGACAGGCGCGTCTCGAAATACGGGGTGATGGTGTCGGCGAGCAGGCGAGGGTCATGCAGCCCGGCGTAGACGTCGGCGTAGCGCGCGACGATCCAGCCGCGCCAGCGCTCGTTCCAGTGCACCGGCCGCGTCTCGCGCAGCTCGCGGTAGTAGGGGAACGGGTCTTCGAGAAGGGCCGCGTCCAGCAAGTCGTCGTCTACGGAGATCACGTCTTGGGCCACGGGTCCTTCCTCGGGCGGTTATCTTCGGCACGGTAGTTCGCTAAGCGCCCGCTCAATTCGCACTGAGCGCGCGCTTAGTGTAGGCTGGCGCCGTCGGGGGTGTCAATCGATGCATCTGGGCCTGCGGGGCAAGGTGGCCCTGGTGACCGGCTCGAGCCGCGGGATCGGCCTGGCGGAAGCCCGGCTGTTGGCGCGGGAGGGCGCGCGCGTCGCGATCAACGGCGTGAACCCCGAGCGCGCCGAGGAGGCCGCGACGTCGATCCGCGCCGGCGGCGGCGACGCCCTGGCCTTCCCGGCCGACATCACGCAGGCGGCCGACAGTCGCCGCCCTGTTCGCGAGCATCCGCGAGCGCATGGGCGAGTGCGCGATCCTCGTGAACAACGCCGGTCTCGCCGGCCGGCATCTGGGAAAACCCGCAGACCAGATCGACGAGGACGACTGGGACGCCGCTATCGACAGCCACCTGCGCGCGACCTGGCTTTGCACTCGCGCCGCGCTGCCGGCCATGCGCGCCGCGCGTTGGGGCCGCATCGTCAACACGTCCTCGATCAATCACACCGGCGGCGGCCGGCCGGGGCTCTCGTCGTACGCCACGGCGAAGGGTGCGATCTCCGCGTTCGCGCGCACCGTGGCGAAGGAGGTCGCGGCCGAGGGCGTCGTGGTCAACACGGTCGCCCCGGGTTCGTGCGCACCGAGATGCTGACCAAGCTGCCCGAGGACTTCCAGGCTCGCGTCAGCGCGCAGAACCCGCTCGGCCGGCCCGCCGAGCCGGACGAGATCGCCGCCGCCGTCGTGTTCCTGTGCTCGCAGCAGGCCTCGTACATGACGAGCGTCCTGCTCCCGGTGGACGGCGACCGCCGGGAGTTCGTCTGGAGCCCGCGATTCAGCCCAGCGGCCACGTCGTCGCGTAGATCGAGCCGCCGCGCGCGCCCAGCTCGCGCAGCGAGCGCGGCGGCTGCAGCCGCGCGGAGCCATAGCGAGCCGACAGCGATTCGCAGCGGGCGAGGCAGGCCGCGACGCCCATCCGGTCGATCCAGGACAGCGGCCCGCCCGTCCATGGCGCGAAGCCCCAGCCGAGGATGGCGCCGACATCGCATTGCGAGGGATCGGTGATGACGCCCTCCTCGAGACAGCGCACCGTCTCCAGCGCCTGCACCGCCAGCAAGCGGTCGCGGGCATCGGCGATGCTCATGGCGACGCTGCGTTCGCCCGCGGCGAACGGACGCAGCTTCGGCCAGAGGCTCCTGCTGCCGTCCGCCGCGTAGTCATAGAAGCCCTGCCCCGTCTTCTTGCCTTTGCGGCCTTGCTGCTCGACCATGCGGCCCACCATCTCGTAACCGGGCGTGAAGGCGTAGGCCTCGCCGAGATCGCGCGCGGCCTGGAGGTTGATCTGATGGATCAGATCGAGCGCGACGGCGTCCGACAGGGCGAGCGGCGGAACGGGCATGCCCGAGGCGACGCCGCCCGCTTCGATCACCTCGGGGTCGGCGCCCTGCGCCAGCATGTCGAACGCCTCGGCCTGATAGGCCATCACCACGCGCGTCGTGTAGAAGCCGCGCGAGTCGTTCACCACGATCGGCGTCTTGCCGATCGCGCGTGAGAAGTCCATCGCATGGGCGAGCGTCGGCCCGCTCGTTTGCCGGCCGCGGATGATCTCGAGCAGCGGCATGCGCGGCACCGGCGAGAAGAAGTGCAGGCCGATGAACTGCGCGGGTCGCGCCGACGCCTCGGCGAGCCCGGTGATCGGCAAGGTCGACGTGTTGGTGGCGAACAGCGCGTGCGGGCCCGCGGCGGCCTCGGCCCGCTTCGTCGCCGTCGCCTTCACCGTGCGGTCCTCGAACACCGCCTCGACGACGATGTCGACGCCCGCGAGGTCCTCGTAACGCGACGTCGGTCGGATGCGCTCGAGCGTCGACTGCGACTCGGCAGCGTCGAGCCGACCCGAGGCCACTCCGGAAGACTCCTGCTTGGCGAGCGCATCGAGGCCGCGCTGCGCGGCCTCGATGCTGGTGTCGATCAGCGTCACCTGCATGCCGGCGCGCGCGCACACGAGCGCGATGCCGCTGCCCATGAGTCCGGCGCCGAGCACGCCGACCCGTTCGAACGTGCGCGTCTCGACACCTGCCGGCCGGCTGGCGAGGCGGTTGGCGGCCGAGACGCTCAGGCCCAGGGTGCGCACCAAGTCCTGCGCGACCGGCCCGCGCACGACCTCGACGCAGGCGCGCACCGCCGCCTCGAGCGCCGCCTCGGGCACTCGCCGCAACGACGCCGCCGTCGCCGCGTCGGCGGGGCGTTGTGCGCGCCTTGCCGCAGCCAGGACCACCCAGCGCGCGGCCGACGCCAGCACCGCGTCGGCCGGCACGAGCTCGTCAAGCAGGCCGGCCTTCAACGCCGCGGCCGGCGTCAGCGCCGTGGCATCGCCGAGCAACTGGAGGGCCTTCTCCGCGCCGATGCGTGCGGCGAGGCGGGGCGACGTCCCGAGCATCGGCGGCAGGCCGAGCCGGAGCGCGGTGAAGCCCAGCGAATAGCTGGCACCGCGGGCACCGATCCGGCGGTGACAGGCGAGCGCGAGCTCGAGCGCGGGTCCGTGCGCATCGCCCGCAATCGCCGCGGCAAACGGCTTGGCGGCGACGTCGATCCGCGCCGCGAGGGCGGACGCCGCGTCGACGAAGGCCGCGAGCGCCTCGCGCGGGCCCTGCTGGGCCTCCGCCAGCCAGGCGAGGTCCAGGTCGCCCGGAAACGACCCGTCGGCGCCCGATGCCAGCACGACGCCGATCGTCCGGTCGTCCGCGAGGCATTCGGCGATGCGTGATTCGAGCGCACCGAGCCCTGCGGGCCCGCACAGCACGCCCGAGGCGCGCAAGACCGCGACACCGTCCGCATCGCGAACGCATTCCACCTTCGCTACCATGTCAGATCCCGAGATAGGCGCTGCGCACGCGGTCGTCGCGGCGCAGCTGGTCCGGTTCCCCTTCGAGCACGACTTCCCCGTTCTCGACCACGTACGCGCGATGCGCGAGCCCGAACACGAACGCCGTGTTCTGTTCCGCCACCATCACGGAAATGCCCTCCGCATTGATCTGGCGGATGACGTCGCCGATCACGCCCACCATCTTGGGCGACAGACCCAGGCACGGCTCGTCGACCAGCAGGACTTTCGGGCGCCCCATGAGCGCGCGCGCCATGGCAAGCATCTGCTGCTCGCCGCCCGAGAGCGTTCCGGCGCGCTGAGCGGCGCGGGTCTTCAGGACCGGAAATCGCACGAACATCTGCGCCAGCGTGGCGTTCGCATCCTGCGGCGATTGCAGGAACGCGCCCAGCTCGAGGTTCTCCAGCACGGTCATGTCGGGAAACAGCTGTCGTCCTTGCGCGACCTGGATCACGCCATGGCGCACGATCTCCGCGGTGTCGAGGCCGGCGAAGTCCCTGCCCTCGAAGGAGATGGCGCCGGTGCGCGCCACCAGCCCGGTGATCGCATTGAGCAGGCTGGTCTTGCCCGCGCCGTTGGCGCCGATGAGCCCGACCACCTGGCCGATCCGCACCTTGAGCGACACGCCGCGCACCGCCTGCACGCCGCCGTAGCGGACGCGTACGTCTTCAACCGACAGCATCGGTCGCCGCTCCGAGGTAGGCTTCGATCACGAGCGGGTCGCGCGTCACCTCTGCAGGCGATCCATCGGCGATGACGGCACCGGCGTCGAGCACCATCGTGCGCGAGACCAGTCCCATGAGGAAGTGCAGGTTGTGCTCGATGACCCACACCGTCACGCCGGCGGAATTGACGTTGCGGATGATCCGCTGCAGGTTGATCAACTCCTCGGCGCTGAGCCCCGCGGCCGGCTCGTCCAGCAGCAGCATCGTTGCGCCCGTCTGGATCGCCATGGCGATGCCCAGGACGCGCATGACGCCGCTGGGAAGCGATCCGGCCAGCTCATGGCGGTATCGGTCCAGGCCGAGCTCGTGCATCGCGTCGGCAATCACGGGCTGCCGGGCGGACGGGCCGGCCGAAGGAAGGTGGGCTGCGGTGCGCAAACCCTGTTCGACGGTGAGCTTGGGGAACACTCGCGCGCCCTGGAAGGTCCGCACGAGCCCGAGCCGCGATAGCCGGTGTGGAGGAGCGCCGGTGACCTCGCGGTCCTCGAAGAAGATCCTGCCTTCGGTCGGCTTGTTGAAGCCGCTGACGGCGTTGAACAGCGTCGTCTTCCCGGCGCCGTTGGGCCCGATCAGGCCCGTGATGGCGCCCCGCTGAAGCGCGAGGCTCACGCCGCGCACCGCGACCAGGCCGCCGAATCGCTGCGTCACGCCCTCGATGCGAAGAACGTCGTCGCTCATCGCAGCCGCCACTTCCATCGTTCGACGCGGTCGCGCAGCACGCCGGCGATGCCCTTGGGCATGAAGAGGGCGACGAGCACGATCACGACGCCCAGCACCACGAGACGGTAGAGGCGCGCGACCCGCAGCATCTCGGGGATGCCGAAGAAGAGGAGCGTGCCGACGATCGGGCCGGCGATCGTGCCGATCCCGCCCAGGATCAGCACGCCAATGAGCGAGATCGTCTCGTGGGCCGACAGCAGATCCGGCGAGATGAAGTTCATGATCGGCGCGTAGGCGCAGCCGACCATCGCCGCCAGCATCGAGCTGATGACATAGGCCGCGACCTTGTAGCCGACCACGTTCACGCCGAGGAACGACGCGAGCGTCTCGTCCTCGCGCACCGCGACCAGGCCGCGTCCGAAGCGCGAGCGCTGGATCACCTCGGTCACGAGCAGGCAGACGAGCAGCATGCTTGCCGCGAGCGCATAAAGCCCCTTCGCCGAAGCCAGCTCGATGCCGAAGAAGGATCCCGGGGTGTACATCACCCGCATGCCCATCGGCCCGCCGGTCAGCGTGTCCCAGTTCGCCGCGACGAGCCGCGCGAGCTCGCCGAACGCGAACGTGATCAGCGCCAGATGCACGCCCCCCGTGTAGCGGAGCGCCGGATAGCCGATCACCGCCGCCAGCACGCCAGCGCCGACCATCGCGATCGGCACCGCCACCCAGAAGCTCAGGCCGAGCGAGGTGACGAGGATCGCCGAGGCGTAGGCGCCGATGCCGTAGAACGCCGAGTGCGACATCGCGAACTGGCCGGCGTAGCCCATCACGATATTGAGCGACGTCGCCAGCGCGGCCTGCAGGGCGATGAGGGTGCCCAGGTACACCAGGTAGCGGCCGCCGCCCAGTGCGGGCACGGCCAGAAGGGCCGCCAGCACCAGCCAGCCGGCCCACGGTATCGCCGCGACGATGCGATCGCGCTTCGTCACGCGATCCGGTTCGGTCGTCGGCACCGGTGCGGCCGGCGCGCTCGCGCTCATACCCGCAGCTTTCCGCGCTGTCCGAACAGCCCGCGCGGGAAGTACAGCAGCGCAATGATCAGCAGGATGAAGCCGTAGCCGTCGCGAAACGACGCCGACAGATAGCGTGAGCCGAGGCTCTCTGCGATGCCGAGCAGAAAGCCGGCGAGCACGGCGCCCGGAACGCTGCCGAGCCCGCCGAGCACCGTAAGGATGAAACCCTTCATCAACGGCGCGGCCGCCATGTACGGCGTGATCGCGAACAGGCTGGCGTAGAGCACGCCCGCCGCGCCGGCCATCGCGCTCCCGAGCACGAAGACGACCGCCGTCACCTGCGAGGTCCGGATGCCGACGAGCGCCGCGCCTGTGCGGTTCTGGCCCATGGCCCGGATCGCCTTGCCGATGCGCGTCTTCTGCAGGAAGAGATGGCAGGCGACGACGAGCAGCACGACGAGCACCAGGACCAGCATGCGCTGCGACGACAGCGTGAGACCGATGATCTGGAAGCTGCCGGGCAGCAGTGGCTCGAAGGTGCGCGGATCGGGCGTGAAAGCTGCGGCCGCGAGGTTCTCGATCACCATGATCAGGCCGAGCGACGCCGTCAGGCCCTGCATGTGGTCGCCGAGCGTGTGCCGGAAGACGACGCGCTCGAGCAGCAGCCCGAGCGCACCCATCGCCACCATGCCGATCAGCAGCGCCGGCCAGAAGCCGAAGCCCGCGGAAACGACGAAGAAGGCCGTGTACGCGCCGAGCATCACCATCTGCCCGTGGGCGAAGTTGAGGATGCCCATGATCCCGAACACTAGCGTGATGCCGATGGCGACGGTCGCGTACAGGCCGCCCACCATCAGGCCGTCGAGGAGCGTCTGGATCAGGTCCACGGCGCAGCGGCGATCGGCCTCAGGAGCCGCTGGCCCGCATCGAGCTGACCTTGCCGCTCTTCAGGATGCCGATGTCGATATCGGACTGCGCATGGCCGTCCTTGTCGAAGCGCATCGTGCGCACGCCCTCGTACTTCGTCGCCTTCACCTTCGTGGCGATGGCTCCGACGTCGCTGATCGAGCCGACCTCCTCCATCGCCTTGGCCACCATGAACACGGTGTCGTAGAAGGTCAGCGCCCAGTAGGTGTTGGGCGACACATCCTTCTTCGTGAAAGCCTTGTAGCGCTCGATCCAGCCCTTGACCTTGGGGTCGGCGATGTTGTCGAGGTCGCGCGAGAGGATCTGCCAGGTGAAGCCGTCGACCGCCTTCGCATACTTGAGCGCCGGTGCGCCCGAGCCACCGCGGTACATGAACTTGCGCGGCAGCCCGCCGAGCTCGGTCGCCTGGCGCAGGATCGCCTCGACGAGCGCGTCGTTGGTGCCGGTGAGCATGCCGTCGAGACCCTGGTTCTGGAACTTGCGCAACACCGGGGCGAAATCCTGCGTGTCGGGCTGGAAGTACTCGACGATCGGCACCTGCACGCCGTTCGCCTCGAGCAGCGGCTTGTAGACCGCAACGATGCTCTTGCTCACGTCCTCGTTGGGCAGCATGATCCCGACCTTCTTGACCCCGAGCTCGCTGACGCTCGTCGGCACGAACGACTTCGCAACGGTCGCGTCGTTGTTCAGGGTGCGGATCATCAGCTCGCCGCCGGGCTTGCCGAGCAGCGTGTCGAGCAGCGTGAAGCCGCCGATGTAGAGCACGTCGCTCTTGCCGAACGCGGTCGCCGCCGCCATCCCCGGGCCGCTGGTCAGGATGCCGAAGATCACCTTGACATCATCGTCGCGCAGCAGGCGCTGGGCGCCACCGACCGCGAACTCGGGCTTCGACTGCGCGTCCTCGGACTCGACCGTGATGGTGTACTTCTTGCCCTTGACGTTGACGCCGCCGCGCTTGTTGATCTCGTCGACCGCCATCAGCACTCCTTCGCTCGCGGGCAGGTCGAAGCTCGCATGCGGGCCCGTCAGGCTGTTGACCATGCCGAGCTTGATCGTCTGCGCCAGGCAGGAGCCCGCGAGCACCAGCCCGCCGAGCGCCATGACGGCGGCGCGCGCGGCCGTTTGGGTTGAGCGAAGGTTCATGTCTCAGTTTTCCTTTCAGGCTTCGAAAACTGTTCTCGCAGCTCCCGGCGCAGCACCTTGCCCATGCTGCTGCGGGGAAGTACATCCAGAGTGAACAGTGACCTCGGATGCTTGTAGCGGGCGAGCTTGCCGTCGCAGAACGCGGCGAGCTCCTCGATGGAGACGGTGACTCCCGGGCGAGGCACCACGCAGGCGCGTGGCGACTCGCCCCACTTCTCGTCGGCCACGCCGACGACGGCCACCTCGAACACCTTGGGGTGCTCGGCAAGCACGCGCTCGATCTCGGCCGGATAGATGTTCTCGCCGCCGGAGATGATCAGGTCCTTGCGGCGATCGACGATGTGCAGGAAGCCCCGCTCGTCGATGACGCCGACGTCGCCGCCGGTCTCCCACTTGCCCGTTCGCATCGCCTGCGTCGCCTCCGGGTTCGCGTGGTAGCCGAGGAACGGCACCGGATTGCAGGCGTAGATGCCGCCCTCGGTGCCGCGCGGCAATTCGACACCGGCCTCGTCCAGGATCGCGATCTCGCACCCGAACGACGCGCGCCCCACCGAGCGGTCGCTCGCGAGGATGTCCTCGTGCTTGCAGTAGGTGATCCAGCCGCTCTCGGTCCATCCGTAGGTGTCGGCGAGGCGCGCCTTGGGAAACGCCGCTTCGAAGCCCTCGACCGTGGCCAGCGGCAGGCGCGAGCCAGAGCTCATGAGGCCGCGCAGGCGCGGCAACTCGAGCGTGCGGCCGAGCCCGTTCGCCTCCTTTACCACGGCGGCCAGCATCGTCGGCACGAGGAAGGCCCACGTCACGCCGTGCGCCTGCAGGTCGCCGAGGGCGCGCTCCGGCGAAAAGTCCCGGCGCAGCACGACCTTGCCGCCGACGCACAGCGTGATGAGCGCGATCGAGCCGAACGACTGGTGAAAGATCGGCCCCGGAACGAGCGTCACTTCCTCCTCGGTGATGCCGTAGCGCCAGCCCCAGGAGCCGAAGCGCGAGAGGATCACGGCGTGGCTCATAACCGCGCCCTTCGGAAAGCCGGTGGTTCCCGAGGTGTAGAAGATGGCTGCCGGATCGTGGACGCCGAACGTACGCGGCGGCAGGGTGGCCGGCGCCCGTTCGATCGCGCGCTCGTAAGCCTGCTCGTGATCGGCGGCCGCACCGTAGACGATGACCAAACCCGGCACGCGCTTGCCGGCCTGACGCAAGGCGTCGAGGTGGGGAAGATATTCGGCGCCGATCAGCAGGGCGGTCGCGCCCGAGTTGTCGAGCAGGTGGGAAAGCTCCGGCGGTGTCAGCCGGTAGTTCGCAGGCACGGCGACGAGCCCGGCGAGCTGCAGACCAATGTAGCTCTCGAGGAACTGGGGAGAGTTCTGCGCGAACAGCGCGACCCGATCGCCCGGCTTCGCGCCGCGCCCAAGCAGGGCGTTCGCCAGGCGCCGCGAGCGCTCCCAGACCTCGGCATAGGTGAGCCGCCGGCCAGTGTCGTGCTCGATCGCCACCGCAGCGGGATCGCGCTGCGCCGCGTTGCGGACGAGATCGGCGAGGCAGGTGACGTTGGAAAGCATGGAGGATCGTTTGCTAAGCGCTCGCTTAGCCCTGTCGATTCTGGGAAGCGAGCTTGCGGACTGTCAACAGCGGGAACCCGGAAAGCCTTCAGGCGGCGACCAGCCGCTTCAGCGGGGCGTCGGCGTCGGCCAGCGCCGCCGCGTCGATGTGCAGGCCCGCGGCCACGAGCTTGCGGGCGACCATGAAGTCGGCCGGACGGTTCACCGAGTCGGTCGCGATCAGCACGCCCGCCCTGAGGTAGAACGCGGTGAAGCTGCGCCCGGCCATGTCGCCGCGGACCGCCACCTCGTCGTGGCCGCGCGAGAGGCCGACCGTCTGCAGCTTCAGGTCGTACTGGTCGGACCAGAACCACGGCACCGAGTTGCAGGGCTGAAGCTCGCCGCACAGCGTGGCGGCCGCGGTCCGCGCCTGCTCGGCCGCGTTGGGCACGCTCTCGATGCGCGCGGTACCCGCCTGTCCCGGCACCGGGCGGCTGGTGCAGTCGCCCGCCGCCACGATGGCGGGATCGGACGTCCGGCAATGCTCGTCGACGATCAGGCCGCCGGAGCCGCAGGCGAGCCCAGCCGTCTCCGCCAGCTCGATGTTGGGCTCGACGCCGACGCCCACGATGACGATGTCGGTCGGCGTGCGCTGATCGACGCCGTTCGCGTCCTGCCACAGCACCGAGCCGACGGCGCCGTCGGCCCGGAGCTCGAAGCCGGTGATCCGGACGTCCGACCGGAGGTCGACGCCCGCGTCTCGATGGACCTGCTCGTAGAACGCCGATACCTGCGGCGCCGTGACGCGGGCGAGCACGCGGGGCTGCGCCTCCAGTACCGTCGGCGCCAGACCGGTCTTGACGGCGAGCGCCGCGAGCTCGAGGCCGATGTAGCCGCCGCCGATGATGGCGATCCGCGCGCCGGGGACGAATTGAGGGCGCAGGCGCTGTGCGTCTGCGAGCGTGCGCACGCAATGCACATTGGGCGCGTGCTCGGCATGCTCCGAGCCCGGCAGGAGAAGCTTGCGGGCGCGGGCGCCGGTGGCGATCGCCAGCTGCCGATACGGCAGCGACTCGCCCGATTCGAGCCGGATGCGTCGCCCGCAGCGGTCGATCTCGACGACGCGCGCACCGGTCCGCGTCTCGATGCCCGCGGCGGCGTAGGCCTCGGCGTTGCGGATCAGGAGGCCTTCGATGCCGGCGACGGGATTGCCGATCCAGCTCTTGGAGAGCGGCGGCCGCTGGTAGGGCAGCACCGGCTCCTCGCCGAGCAGCATGACCGGCGTCGACGGGTCGAGCTGGCGCAGCCGCGCGGCCAGCTCCGAGCCGGCGTGGCTCGCACCGATGACCACGCGCGGCTCGCTCATGCGTCGCTTCGGGTCGGCGGCAGCATGCGCCGGCCGACGATCAGATGGTTGAGGACGGACGTGCCGTCGACGACGGCCATCATGCGCGCGTCGCCGGAAAGCGATGCCAGCGCGTGCGATGCATGCAGCGACGCCGAGCCCAGCAGGTCTTCGGTCCAGCGGCAGGCGTCGAGCGCGAGCTCACCGGCGAGCGCCTTCGCGGCCGAGGCGTTGGCGACTGCATCGTCGGCCTGCAACTCGCTGGCGACGCGAAGGCTCAACAGGCGCACGGCCTCGCAACGGGCCGACAGCTGGCCGAGCCCCTGCTGCACGAGCGAGCTCGTCGCGAGCGGCGTGCGCACGGCGATGCGCTCGCGGGCGTAGTCGCGCGCGATCGCCAACGCCGCTCGGGCGATGCGCACCGCCTGCAGCGCAGCGAGGACGCGGGCGATCGGAAACGCCGCCTTGGCGCCCTTGAGCCCATCGCCCTCCTCGCCGAACCGCAGCTCGACGGGCAGTTCGCAGCCGCGAAACGTCAGCCGCGCGAACCCGAGGTGCTTCAGGCCCACCGGATCGAGCGCCTCGCGCTCCAGGCCGGGCGTGTCGCCCGGCACGAGAAAACGCGTCAGCCCGGTCTCGGTTCTGGCGAGGACGACGATCAGCGTCGCATCGAGCCCGTGCGTCACCCAGGTCTTCTCGCCGTCGATGACGTAGGCCTTGCCGACGCGGCGGGCGGTGGTCGTCATGCGCTCGAGGTCGGAGCCGGCCCGCGCCTCGGTCATCGAGATCGCGCCGATGCCCTCCCCCTCGAGCAGCGCCGGCAGGAAGCGCTGGCGCTGCGGATCGCTCGCGAACTGGTGCAGGTAGCGCTGCACGCTGTGGTTGCCGAGCAGCGTGAGCTGCGGCGCGAGGCCTTCGCAGAGGGCGGAGAACTCGAGACCGGTCAAGCCCAGCCCGCCCGCTTCCCCAGGCAGCGTCGATGCGAGATAACCCGTCGGCGCGAGGGCCCGGAAGATCGCGCGCAGCTCGCTCGCGTCGAACGGCCGATCCGGCGGCCGGGGATGCGCGGCCGCGATCGCCTGCGCCCGCTCGAGCAACGCGCGCTCCTTCGGCGAGCGATCGAATCGCACCACGTCCACGATCAGCCCTTCCGTGGCAACACCGGCGGCGGCTTCGGTGCCGAGCGCTGCGTGGTCTCGAATTCGAGCGGCATGCGCACCTGCAGGCTCGAGCCCTCGCCTTGGGGAAGGCGAAACAGCATGCCGCGGGCGATCAGCTCGGGGTCAGCCACGACCTCGGCATAGGGGCGCTCGGGCCCGCACGGTACGCCAGCGGCGCGCAGCAGCTCGGTCCACTCGGCGCGCGTCTTGCGCCGCATCGCGGCATCGAAAAGCGCCTCGATGTCGGCCTGGGCGGCACAGCGCTGTTCGTTCGTCTCGAAGCGGGGATCGCCTTCGAGCGCCGGGCCTGCGGTGCGACACAGCGCCTGCCAGTGCCTGGTGGTGAGGATCGTGGTCAGCAGACGACCGTCCGCCGTCTCGAACATCGGCGTGCACGACACCGTCGAATGGTTGCCGTTGCGACGTGCGAACGAGGGGTCTGCGTCGTACAGGCCGATCTGCGCGTACTGCATGTACAGGCAGGTGTCGGCGAGCGAGATCCGGATGAAGTCGCCCTCCCCGGTCTGACGGCGGTTTTCCAGCGCCGCGAGGACGCCGAGCGCCGCCCAGACCCCGGTCGACACGTCGACGACCGAAGCCCCCGTGCGAAAGCCGGGACCTTGCACGGACCCGGTCGCGGCCATGAGGCCGCTGGACGCCTGGGCCAGGCCGTCGGTACCGGCCGGGCCGCCGGCGCCGAAACCGGTGACGAGAACGACGATGAGCCTCGGGTTCAGCTGCCGCAGCTCCCGGCCGCCGAGCCCTGCCTTGCCCAGCATCGCCGGCGCGAGGTTCGAGACGACGACATCGGCATCGCAGGCGAGCGCCCGGGCCTGCGCGGCCTCCTCGGGCCGGGTGATGTCGAGGCACACCACTTCCTTGTTGCGATTGGTCGAGGCATAGAGCGCCGCCACGTCGCCGGCCATGGGCCCCATGCGCCGCGTCACGTCGCCCTGCGGCGGCTCGACCTTGATGACGCGCGCGCCCAAGTCGCCGAGCACCTGGCCGCACGAAGGCCCCGCGACCATGTGCGTGAACTCGACGACCTTCAGCCCCTCCAGCACCGCGGCCATGCTCAATCCTTCGGCAGCGAACGAGGCGGGGGCCCGTCGTACGTGATCTCTTCGTCGGGCACGTGGCGCCAGCCCGATTCGCGCGTCATCTCCTCGAGGGCGTGCACCGCCAGGCCGGCGCTGCGCGGCACGAACGCCAGCGCACGCAGCAGCCGCCAGTCCAGGCCCATGTCGAGGCCGAGCGCCCCGAGCGCGCCGTCCTGGTTCATCGGCAGCTTCCGGCCCTTGGCGCGGTACAGCTCGTCCTGCACCGCGAAGGCGAGGCGCGAGTGCTCGCCGGTGACGCCGTTGGCATCGGCGAGCTGGTAGAGACGGGGCACGCGGGGATCGCCCTCGGGATGAAGGGCGTGGCCGTAGCCCGGCACCTTGCGACCGAGCGCCATGAAGTGCTTGACGATCTCACCCGCGGCCTCGGCCGGGGTCCCGCGGCCGGCGCGGATCTCGGGCACGTGCCCGGCGAGCTGCTCGCCGAGCTGCTCGCAGGCGCCGCCGTAGGTGTCGCCGAACGCCATCACGCCGCCGGCGACCGCCGCCTGGATCGGCGTGCCGGCCGACGCGAGGTAGCGGGTGACGATGCTCGAGGGGACGATGCCGTGATCGAGCACCGAGACCATCATCGCGTCGAGGAGCCGAGCGTGCCCGGGCGGCGGCAGCTCGCCGGTCGCGAGCAGCAGCCACGCCTCGGCAAACGATACCTTCCCGACCAGCTCCTGCAGGTTGTAGCCGCGCAGCGTCACCGCGTGCTTGTCGCCGCACGCGATCGCGGTGCGCCATTGGTCGCGGGTCGCGCTCATTGCTCTTCCTCTTCTTCGAAGACCAGGGAAATGGCTGAAACCGGGCACAGCTCCTCGGCCTCGCGCGCGGCCGCCTCGTCGGGCACTTCGGCCACGTACTTGGCGTGGCCGTCGGGCTGAAAGGCGAATTTCGCCGGATGCGACGCGACGCACGTGCCCGAGCCGACGCACAGGTTGTTGTCGATACGCACCGCGACGAGCCGCTTGTGCGCCATGCTCAGCCGAGATTCAGGTGGATCGGCGCCTCGATGCTGCGCCCGAGAATGCGCGGCTCCCAGCGGATCTCGTTCTTCACCTCCATCTTCGGGAAGCGACGCAGGAGTTCGTTGAAGGCGATCTCTGCCTCCATGCGGGCCAGCGGCGCGCCCAGGCAGAAGTGGATGCCGTGCGAGAAGGAGAGGTGCGGGTTCGGATCCCGGGTCGGAATGAACGTCTCGGGGTCCTGGAACTTCGCCGGGTCGCGGTTCGCGGCGCCCATTAGCAGCAGCACCCGATCCCCCTTGCGCAGTTGCTGCCCGTGCAGCG
Source organism: Burkholderiales bacterium (assembly GCA_025350505.1). Classification (GTDB taxonomy): domain Bacteria; phylum Pseudomonadota; class Gammaproteobacteria; order Burkholderiales; family Burkholderiaceae_C; genus Schlegelella_A. The sequence goes on along the minus strand of JANXXS010000168.1, from coordinate 7,508 downwards.
CCATGTCTTCGCCTGCCAGGCGGATGGTGCCCTTGAGCGGCCCGTTGTAGCGCAGCCCCTCCTCGATCGCCGTGCGCATCGCCTCCGGCGTGTTGCGCAGGAATTCGAGTTGCTCGGGCAGCCCGAGCAAGGTCGTGAGGGTGTTGCAGATCAAGGTCTGCGTCGTCTCATGGCCCGCGTTAAGTAGGATGATGCAGGAGTGCAGCACATCGTCCTCCGACAGCAGCGGGTCGGTGCGCTGGACCTCCATGAGCCAGCTCATCATGTCGTTGCGCGGGTTGTCGATGCGCTCGTCGTAGAGCTCCTTGAGATAGGCCTTGAACTCGATCAGCGCGGCCTGGGCGCGGTCGAGCCGCGTGTCGTCACCAACGCCCGCGAGCAGCAAGGTCGTGATCGCCTCGGCCCAGTGCTGCAGCTTGTCGAGGTCTTCGTGCCGCGCGCCGATGATGGTGGAGATCACATTGGCCGGCAGCGGGTAGGCGAACTGCGCGTTCAGGTCCACGCTCATGCCGCGATCCCACTGGTCAAGGTGCCACGTCACCATGTCCTCGGTGATCGAGCGCATCGTCTGCACCGCCTTGGGAGTGAAGGCCTTGCTGAAGATGCGACGCAGGCGCGTGTGGTCCGGCGGATCGGTGAAGACCACGAACGAGTGCAACGCCTCGTAGGTCACCTTGTAACGCTCGCGCTCCTCGTCGTCGAGCCGGGCGCGGTACCAGGGCGTGATCCGGTCCGCGAGGAACGTCTGGCTGTGCATGGCGCTGTAGACGTCGTCGTAGCGGCTCAGCACCCAGCCGCGCCAGCGCTCGTTCCAGTAGCAGGGATGCTGGTCGCGCAACAGAGCGTAGTAGGGAGACGGGTTCTGGACGATCTCGTCGTCCAACAGGTCGTCGTTAACGACGGTCACTACCATCCTGCACTTCTCCTAAGCGAACGCTCAGTGATTGCTAAGCGCGTGCTTATAATAGGTTCGACGGCGGGATGCGTCAACCGCCCGACGATTGACCCGAAGAGACCGAGAGGAGAACCCGATGCCCGAGACCCGTTACGACGGCTACCAGCGCCTGCGCTTCGACCGCCCTCACCCGCGCGTGCTGCGCGTGACGATGGACAACCCCGGCAAGAAGAACTCGATCGACGAGATCATGCATCCCGAGATGGTGCGGGTGTGGCACGACATCTCGTACGACGACTCGGTGGCGGCGGTGATCCTCACCGGCGCCGGCGACGCCTTCTGCGCGGGCGGAAACTTCGAGATGGTCGACCAGATGGTCGCCGATCACGAGGTGCGCATGAAGAACCTGCGCGAGGCGCGCGACGTCGTCTACAACATGATCAACTGCACCAAGCCGATCATCGCGGCGGTGCGCGGCCCGGCGGTGGGCGGCGGCCTGGTTTGCGCCATCCTTTCGGACATTTCAGTGGTAAGCCGCACCGCCAAGCTGATCGACGGACACACCCGGCTCGGGCTGGCCGCCGGAGACCATGCCGCCATCATCTGGCCGCTGCTCTGCGGCATGGCGCGTGCCAAGTACCACCTGATGATGTGCACGACGCTCTCCGGGCAGGAAGCCGCCGACATCGGCCTCGTCTCGCTGGCGGTAGACGACGACGCCGTGCAGCAGAAGGCACTCGAGATCGCGTCCCAGCTGGCCGAGGGCCCGCCAACCGCGATCCGCCTCACGAAGTACACGATGAACCACTGGCTGCGCATGGCCGCGCCGATCTTCGATGCATCGCTCGCCTTCGAATTCCACGCTTTCACCGGACCCGAACTCGCCGAAGGCCTCGCCTCGATCCGGGAGAAGCGCAAGGCCAACTTCCCCACGCATAGCGCCTTCTAACGGCGATGAATTTCTTCACAATCGGGGCATGGCCACGTACGTCACGCTGAACGATGTCTTTCAGGGCCGGGTGGAAAGCCTCACGGTTCGCCGGCTGTTGCTCGCCGGCGTGGAGGCTTTCTGGCGCGACGGTTTCCATGCGTCGAGCACGCGCGACATCGCCAAGCGGGCGAAACTGAGTCCCGCGGCGGTGTACGTGCACTTCAAGGCGAAGGAAGACCTGCTCTACAACATCATCCGGTACGTCGCCCAGCACCTGCGCGACCGATTGCGCGAGGCGGCCGACAAGGGCGGCGATCCGACCGAGTTGCTGATCCGCCTCGTGCATGCCTACGTCGCCCTGCCGGCGCGCATGTACAAGGCCTCACTGGTCGCGAATCGCGAGTTCAGCTCCCTTACCGCGTCGCAACGCAAGCAGATCGTGAAGATCCGCGACGAGCTCGAAGAGATCGTCGGCAACTGCCTGACGGCGGGCAAGGCGTCGGGTGAGTTCAGCTTCGACGACCTCTCGCTGACGCGCATGGCCGTCGTGTCGCTGTGTCGCTCGACGCTGCTGTGGTATTCGCCGCGCGGCCGGTTTACGCCCGAGGAGATCGGTGACCACTACGTTCATTTGGTACTTGGGATGGTTACATCCAGAGCCGATGGTACCCAGCGAGGGCAAGGAGTCTTTCCGCGCCACACCCTAGTTCGCGCCGGCGTAGGCCCGTAAACGACCCCGATGCGGTCCTTCCCAGAAGGTTGTTTGGACGACAGATCGGGCTGTCAGCTGCCCTTTAGTCTGAAAGCGGTCGCGCCGCACTGGGATGCTGGCCTGTTCATCAAGTGCAGAGCGTGCAGGCCGCTACATAAGTGGGTCGCGCGAAGGGGTGCGCACACCGCGGTGAGACCGGATGGCGCCGAGTCCGATCATTTGACCAGAGGTCGTACGGATGTGAATCCGCCGTCGACGGCAATCACTTGCCCGGTGATGCGCGCCGCGGCGTCCGACAGCAGCCAAGCCATCGCATCGGCCACCTGGGCCGCGGTCTGCACGCCGCCCAAGGAATATTGCTTGCCCGCACCCTCGCGCATCGCGTCCAAGCGCAGCATGCCTGCGGTCATCGGCGTCTCCGTCATGCCGGGCGCCACGGCATTGATGCGCAGGCCCAGCGGCGCATAGGTCGCCGCGGCGCTGCGGGCCAGAGCTTCGATGCCACCCTTGGCGGCGGCGATGGCCTCGTGGTTGGCCACGCCGATGCGCGCCACCACGCTGGACACCAGCACCGCGGCGCCTGGCTGGCCGGCCGCGTGCAGGCCCTCCACCCAGGCTTGCAGCACGAACAGCGCGCTTTCCAGGTTGACGCGCAGCACGTCGCGGATCTGCGCCGGCGTACTGCGGTGCAAGGGGGCGATCAGCGTGCTGCCCACGCAGTGGGCCAGCAGCGCCGGCGCTGCGCCCAGTCGGTCTTTGCAAGCCGCTACTGCCGCTGCCGCGCCTTCGGGCGCGGTGGTGTCGGCGGCGATGTGGGCGTCGGCCGGCACGTCAGCCAGCGTGGCCGCGTCCCGCCCGACGACCGCCACGCGGCGGCAGCGGGCACGCAGGTGGGCCACCAGTTCGCGGCCGATGCCGCCGCGGGCTCCGGCGATGAGGGCGATCCGGGGGTCAGAAACGGATGGGTTCATGGTAGGGGTCGAGTGACGAACTTGGGTGGTGGTCGGCAGCGCTCATTCTTCTGGCCACAGCGATCTCTGCGCGACGTTGGCTTGTGCATTCACCCGCCGCGGTTTGTCCTTCGAGGTCTGCGGCAGTCCGCTGCGTCGACTGCCATGCTTGGCCTGCACACGATCGACCTCGGCGAGAGCCCCCGCCGTGCGCCGAATCGCGGCGATGCGTTCGCGGGCCGCGCGGCAGGCGGTCACGTGGTCGACGATCGGCGCGGGGTAGGTGTGTCCGATGCGCACGCCCGTGTGTTGCTGCAGCGCTGGTGGCATCGTGTGCGGCCGGGCCAGGTATTCGACCGGCAGCGCCGCGAGTTCTGGCACGAAGCGCTTGATGAACGTGCCTTGCGGATCCTGATCTAGCGCCTGCTTGATGGGCGAGTAGATGCGCACGGTGTTGATGCCCGTGGTGCCGCTTTGCATCTGCACCTGGCTGTAGTGGATGCCGGGCTCGAAATCGATGAACTGGCGCGCCAGTTACGACGCGAAGGTACGCCAGTGCAGCCACAGGTGATGCGCCGCGAACGACACCAGCATCGCACGCATGCGGAAGTTGATCCAGCCGCCCGCATGCAGGGCCCGCATGCAAGCATCGACCATCGGGTACCCGGTTTGGCCCGCACACCAGGCGTCGAGCCGTGCGGCATCGAACTCCCTTTCGCGCAGTCCGTCGAATGCGCGCGAGAAGTTCTCGAACTCGATGCGCGGCTCGTCTTCCAGCTTCTGCATGAAGTGGCAATGCCAGCGCAGGCGGCCGCTGAACGACTGCAGCGAGCCGAACCAGCGGGGATCGACCGGCAATCCGGCATCGCGCGCTTCACCGACTTCGCGCCGGCGCGACTCGCAGGCGTGATGCGCTGTTCGCAGTGACATCGCACCCCAGGCCAGGTAGGGGCTGATGCGGGAGCAGGCATCGAAGCCCGTCGTTGGCGACGACATTTCGCGGCGGTAGTCGACACCCCGTTCGCGCAGGAACGAATGCAGTGCCTTGTGCGCTTGCTGTTCGCCACCACGCCAGGCCTGCGGCCGGCTCGAACCCGCCACGCCCAACTCGGCAGCACTGCGAATCGGGTGACTGGCCGCGATCCCCGTCAGATCGCGCAGCGCGGCGACGGTGGTCACGCGCGGCGGCGCCGCCACCAGCGGCATCGACATGCGCCGCTCCCAGCGGTGCGCCCAGCCGTTACGCGTCTTCAGCCGCCGGATCACGCCGCACTGCGGGATCTCGCGCCACTCGATGCCTTGCGCTCGGCACCACGCGAGCACCCTTCGATCGCGCGCGTAGGTCACCTCGAGCCCGGTTTCTTCGTGGCTCCACAGCGTGCGCAAGCCGTAGGTGCGATGAATCTCGTGCAGCACCTCGGGGCACTCGCCGGTTCGGATGAGCAGCGGGCAACCGAGGCGGGCGAGCGAGTCGCGCAGTTCGGCGAGGCAATCGTTGATGAAGTCCAGATGGCAGGCGTCGAACTCGGGCGAATGCAGCACGCCCGGCTCGTAGACGTAAAGCGCGGCGACAGGGCCGCGGCTCGCGGCGCGCGCCAGCGGCTCGTGATCGTCGACGCGCAGATCGCGTTTGAACCACACGAGTTGCAGCGCCGTGTCGGCGGCTACGGGCAGCATCGGCTAGCCGATCACGACCGGCGCGCGATACACGAAGTCCCGCGAGTCGAGCTGCGCCACGACGAAGTCGGCGACATCGGCGCGCGAGACGATGCCGTTGCGCCACGTGCCCGGTTCCGACAAGACGCGGTATCGCCCGGTGGCACAGCCGTTCGTGAGCACGCCGGGTCTCACGAGCGTCCAGTCGAGTCCGCTGTCGCGGATGAGCTGCTCCTGGACGGTCTTGTCGGCATAGGCACGCCCGAAGACCAGCTGAAACGGCACACGTTGCACGAGGGGAATGGCGGCACGGCTGTCGCCTGCGCCGAAGCCGGTCACGGCAATCAGCCGGCGCACGCCCGTCTCGCGCATCGCGGGCAGCAGCGCGCGTGTCGCGGACGAGAACAGGTCGACTCGCCCGACGATGAAGCCGGGGCCGGGAGGCACCCCCAGAGACAGCACGACCGCATCGGTCCCCGTCAGCGCCGGGCGCAGGTCCTCGGTCGAACGCGCATCCCCGTCGACCCGCTCGAGGCGAGGATCATCGATTCCGATCCGCGCCGCCGAACGCGCGAACGCCCGCACGGCGTGGCCGCGCTCCAGCGCGCGCTTGACGACCGCCAGGCCGATGCCACGGCTGGCACCGATCACGAGCACGCTCTTCATGAGGATGTACTCCCGCTGCATGCAGCGCTGTCGTCGGCCAGCGATGGGGTTGCTACGGCGGCGGCCGGACCGAACAACGGCCTTGCCGAGCTTCGCTCCACCAGCGCTTGCAGGCCTGGCAGGTCCGACAGCCGTAGCAGGCCGCGCGTGGCGCGGTTCCACCAGGTGGAGAACGAGGCGCAGGGGCGATTCACCTCTGCAAACAAGCGCAGCGCAGGGCGTGAATTCACACCGGATGGCAGCAGTGCGCCAACATGATCGTCGGCCGGTGTGTGAACTGAGCGCGCTGCGGCCAGCGCCTGCGCCAGCTGCTGACGGCTGCCGTCCCATCGCAGCGTCGCCAGGGCTGACATGCGTGCGCCGACGAAGCCCCTGCGCGTTGCGCTCCACGGCCAGCCCGCGTGGTATTCGGTGGACCACCAAGCCACGCGCAGGCAGCCCGCAGGCAGGTCGGCCGGGGGCTCGCCCAGCGCCTAGGGGTGGATCAGCCAGACATCCCGGCCCGCGACATCGGCAGCCTGGGGCGCTGCACCGTGAGGCGGCTGCGACGACAACGGTGGTTCGTCGACGCCTTCGCCCAACGGCCGCACCGGCACCGGCCGCGGGCTGCGTGCGATGGCGTCCAGCGCTTCGTACGACGTGTCGATCACGCTGCCCGCGCTGTGCCAAGACAGCGGCGCATAACGCGCCACGTTGTCGGCGTTGAACAGGTAGGGCTTGTGGCTGCCGGTGCCGGCCACCCATTGCCAGCTCAGGTGGTTGCTGGCCAGGTCGCCATCGAGCAAGTGCGCCACCATCCAGTCGGCGCCGGCGCGCCAATGCACCTTGCGCAGGTGCACCACGTAACTGGCAAGCCACATGCGGGCGTGGTTATGCAAGTAGCCGGTGGTGTACAGCGCGCGCACGGCTTGATCGATGGCGGGTACGCCCGTGCGTGCCTGGCGAATGTCGGCCGGCATCTCGGGCGTGTAGGCCCGCTCGGGCAAGGGCCCCTCGTGCAGCGAGTGCAGGATGTGCTCGCCCCGGTGTTGCCACACGTGGTGGAAGTACTCGCGCCAGCCCAGCTCGAAGACGAACTTGTGCTGTACGTCCAGGCGGTGCCGCGCCACCACGCCGGCCAGCACCTCGGGCAGGCTGACGAAGCCGTGCGTGATGTACGGGGACAGGCGCGTCACCGCGCCTTCGAGGGCGTTGCGGCTGCGTGCGTAGTCGGCCGGGCGCACGTTGGCGATCCGTGCCCGCGCCGCGTCGAGCGTGGGCGGGAAGATCTCCAGCGGTGTCATGCCGGCGTGCCGACTCGGCCTTGCCGAATGGCGTCGGCGCGCTGCGCCACGGCCTCGCGCTCGGCTGCACTCAGCCGCACCACGTTCTTCACCTGCAGCGCCATGCGTGCGTTCTTGGCGAGCCGCTTCTCGTGGCGCATCAGGAAGTCTGAGATCGGCACAACCCTCACAAGTGGATCAATTCGCGGTCGGCGCCAACACCACCGGTCGTCGTCGTCAATGGCGGAGTGACAAATTTGGTCTCACAACTGTGACGACTTTGCTTCGGTCTACGGGTGGCGACTTTCACTTCTCGCATTTCTTGAGTGCCCGGACAGGGTAAGCGCAGAGGCAGCCTACTGCGCTTGGCTGCTCAGAACTGGATTGTTCTAAAGAGCCGCACGGTACCGATGCCCAATAGCGTCATCGCGATGCT
>JANXXS010000157.1 GCA_025350505.1 Burkholderiales bacterium | reverse complement strand
GCCCGTGGACCGATGTCTACGCGCTCGCCGCGGTCGTCTACTACGCGATCACCGGCAAGACGCCGCCGACCTCGGTCGGCCGGCTCATGAACGACAACTACGTGCCGATGACGCAGGCCGGCGCGGGCCGCTACAGCCCGGCCTTCCTGGCGGCGATGGACCGCGCACTCATCGTCAAGCCCGAGCAGCGCACGCAGTCGATCGACGATCTGCGCCACGACCTGGGCATGGCGGCGAGCGATCCCGACCCGGCGAAGACCGAGCGGCGCAGCCGCGCGCCGAACACCGTGGCGGGCGGCCTGAGCGCCGGTGGAGCCGCCGCGAAGAAGAGCCGTACCGGCGTCTTCGCCGCGATCGGCGTCGTCGTGCTGGCGATCGGCGGCGGACTCTATGCCTTCCTCGGTGGCAAGCCGGCCGCGCCGGCGACCGTGGCATCGACGTCCGCACCACCGGCCGCGACGACACCGGCCGCGACGACACCGACGCAGGCCGCGTCGTCGGTTGTCGCGGCGCCGACCACCGCGACGACGCCGACCGAGCGAGCCGCTCCCGTGCAAGCGGCGCCCTCCGGTCCGTTCGATCCGGCGCACGAGTTGGAGCGCGTCGCCACGGCGCAGTCGCCCGACTACAAGGTCGAGGCGGCGGCCGACAAGCCGCACCTGAAGATCAACAAGGACAAGCTGACGTTCAAGGTCAAGACCGAAAAGCCGGGCCACCTCTACGTGCTGATGCACGGCACCGACGGCAACATCATCCAGCTCTTTCCCAACGCCGAGGCGAAGAACAACCAGATCCGCGGCGACACGACGCTGTCGCTGCCGTCGGGCAAAGGCAACTGGGACATCGGCATTGGCGGCCCGCCGGGCGTCGACCACTTCATCGCCATCGTCTCGAAGTTCCCGAGGGACTTCTCCGGTCTCGGCCTGAAGATGCGCGACGGCTTCGCCCAGACCAGCACCGAGGAGGCGAGCGTTGCCGCCAAGGCGCAGGGCACGGGTGCATCGATCTTCGCCGGCCGGCCGGTCTGCCAGCAGCCTTGCACCGACGACTATGGCGCGGCCTTGTTCACGGCCGAAGAAATCAACTGACGCGAGCCGCGCGCGATCGCGACACGAGGAGCCCGACATGAGCGACGACGACTGGACACCCGACTTCGGCAGGCTCGACGCGGCACCGCCGCCCTGGGCGGCCAAGCGTCCGGTGCGCATCGCGGTCTTCGGCGACTTCAGTGCCGGCGCCGCTGCCGGCCGCCTCGAGACCGGCGACGATCTGGCGCGCCGCAAGATGATCGCCGTCGAGTTCGACACGCTCGAAGACACGCTGGCCCGCCTCGAGGTCAAGCTGGCGCTGCCGATCGGCGAGGGCGGCGACGGCGTCGAGGTCGAGTTCGGCGAACTCGACAGCTTTCATCCCGACTCGCTCTACCGCGAGCTGCCGATGTTCAAGGCGCTCGCCGACCTGCGCAAGCGCCTCAACAACACCGCCACCTTCGCGAAGGCCGCGTCCGAAGTGCAGGCAATGTACGGCGGCCCGCAGCGGCGCGCCTCGCGCAGCGGCCGGCGCCGATCGAAGAGCGGCGCCCCGGCGGCAGACGCCAAGCTTTCCGACTTCGCCCGCCTGGTCGGCATCGCGTCCGAGGTCAACGTCGATGCGCCCGTCGACGCCTTGCTCAAGCGCATCCTCGGCCCCTTCGTCACCAAGGCGCCCGACCCGAAGCGTGATGCGCTAGTCGCCACGGTCGACAGCGCGCTCTCCGACGCCATGCGCACGGTGCTGCATCAAAGCGAGTTCCAGAACCTCGAGGCGCTCTGGCGCGGCATGGACATGCTGCTCAGGCGCCTCGAGACCGGTCCGTCGCTGCAGGTGCTGCTGGTCGACATGTCGGCCGAGGAGTTCGCCGCCGACCTCAGCGGCAGCAGCGACCTCACCGAGACCGGCATCTATTCGATGCTGGTTGACAGGCCTTCGCAGGACAAGAACGGCGGCGTCTCGCTCGTCCTCGGCCTCTACCAGTTCGAGCCGACGCCGCCGCACGCCGAGTTGCTGGGCCGCGTGGCCAGGATCGCGAAGGCCGCGGGCGCGCCCTTCATCACCTCGATCAGCAGCGATGCCTTCACCGATCGCCGCAATCCGCCGCACCCGCTGATGACGGAGGCCCTCGAGGCCTTGCGCGGCATGCCCGAGGCCTCGTATCTCGCGTTGCTCTCGCCTCGCTTCATGCTGCGCCACCCGTACGGCAAGAAGAGCGATCCGATCAACGCCTTCAGCTTCGAGGAATTCACGCCGGAAGAAGGCCTGCGCGGCATGCTGTGGGGCCATCCGGCGTTGCTCGCCGCGTCGCTCCTTGCGGCGCCGACCGGCAGCACGCTGTCGATCGGCGATCTGCCCTTTCACTACGTCGTCGACGGCGACGGCGACCAGGTCGCGCTGCCGACGACGGAGCGCCTGATCAATCTCGCCGCGGCCGAGATGCTGCGCCGCGTCGGCATCGACGCGCTGATGGCGCACAAGGGTCAGCCCGAGCTGCGCATCGCCGGGCTCGACACCGTGAACGGCGATTCGATCGCCTTGCCGGGCCTGGCCAAGCCGGCGCAGCGGATGTCGTTCACGACCTCGGTGCAAGGCAAGCTGCCCGATCCCGAGCGGGAACCGAAGCCGGCGAAGGCGAAGGCCAAGGCCGCTGCCCCTGCCGACGAGGATGCCGACGCGGTCACGAGCGACACGTCGAGCAGCGATGCCGACACCGTCTCGAGTGCCGACAGCGGCGGCGACCAGAGCCTCGACGATCTGCTCGCCAGCCTGGGCGACGACGGCAGCGGTACGCCGGCGCCGAGCGAGGACGCTCCCGTGGCCGACGCGCCGATGGCCTCTGACGAGGAGATGGACCCCGACCTGGCCGAGCTGCTGAAGTCGCTGGAGGGCTGAGCCATCTTCTCCGCGCGCTTGCTCAGTCGGCCGTCGGATCGCCTTCTTCGGCGTCGTCCGGCGAAGGCTGCGCCGGCACGCGATAGCCTTCCGACGCCCAGGCACCAAGGTCGGCGTTGCGGCAGCGCTCGGTGCAGAACGGCCGCGACGGATTCGATGCCGCGTAGACGCTGTCGCCGCCGCAACCCGGGCAGCGCACGATGCGACGCATCGGCGGCGGGTCATCGCGGCGCGGCTCGCCCATCGCTCGCTTCTCAGGCGCAGAGAGTGAGCTCGAAGCCCGTGTCACCCGTGGTTGGGCGCAACCGACCGTCGGGCTCCTGGCGCATCAGCCGCACCTGGATCATGAGTCGATGACCGCTGATCTCGGGGACCAACTCGGCACCGGCATCGAGGCGCACGCGCATGAGTTGAAAGACGCGGCCCGCAGCCAGGCTTTGCGAGTACTGGCCACCGATCGCCATGACCTTGTGCGGCGCGCCCGAATCGCGCAGTAGTCCGAGCAGGACCTGCAGGGCTTCGGCCAGCGGCATCAGGGCGACGACCCATTGCAGCAGGTCGGCGCGACGCCGGTTGGCGGGCAGCTGCTGCCAGGCGTAGTAGGCGGGCAGGTCGAATTCGCAGGTGCCGCCGGGAATGCTGATGCGGCTTCGGATGCTCATCAGCCATTCGTTGCTGGCGAGGGAGGCACCCGCCTTGCCGGACACCTGGTTGAGCCGGCCGAAGGCGCCGTCGATCCGGCCGATCGTCTCGTCGAGCACGCTCTCCGAGATCGACGGATTGCCGCGGTAGGAGGCGAGCTGCTGGCGATGCTTGTCGAGCTCCTTCAGCAGATCCGACTTCAGATCGGCGCGCGATCCCACGTCCATGATCTCGAAGATCGTCGCCAGCGCGTAGTGATGATCGACCGGCGCGTCGCGCTCGATGAGCTGACCGAGGCGATCGAACAGATGCTCGAGCCGCAGCATCGTGCGGATGCTCTCGTTGAACGGGTACTCGTAGAGGATCAAGGGGTCGGATCGGTCAGCGCGGACACCGCGACCCTGGCCCGGGCAACGCGGTTCGCAGCGATTGTTTCACAGCGATTCGTGGCCGCTGGCTCGCGCGGGTTTCAGGCGGCGATCGTCTGCTGCCAGAGCGCGTCGACTTCGAGGCCGAGCTGCTCGAGGCCGATGCCTTCGTTGTCGACGACGGCGTCGGCCGCGGCGCGCCGCGCGGCTCGCGTCGCCTGCTGCGACAGTACGGCACGCACCGCGCTCTCGGTCCAGCCCGATCGCGCCATGACGCGATCGATCTGAAGGCTCTCTGCGCAATCGACGAGCCAGACGCGATCGACGCGGCCGCGCCAGCGCCCCGATTCGACGAGCAGGGGGATGTCGAGGACCGTCACCGCTGCCCTCGAGGTGGCGGCGCGACGCTCGACCTCGGCGCCGATGAGCGGATGAAGAATGGCTTCGAGGCGACGCCGGGCGCCGGCGTCGGCGAACGCGGCTTCGCGCATGCGCGCACGGTCGAGCGCGCCGTCGGCGGCGATGAAGACCGCGCCGAATGCGCCGCGTATCGCCTCGATGGCGGCGCCGCCGGGGAGCGTCAGCGTGCGTGCGATCGCGTCGGTGTCGATCAGCTCGGCGCCGCGCTCGACGAGTCGGGCGGCGACCGTGCTCTTGCCGCTGCCGATGCCGCCGGTCAAGCCGATGCGAAGTCTCAGAGCCGCGGCAGCCACAGACGCATCAGCTGATCGCCGAAGAACAGCGCGGCGACGCCGCCACCGGCGAGGTAGGGACCGAACGGGATCGGCACGTCGCGGCCATGGCGGCGGAACACGATCAGAGTGATGCCGACCAGCGCACCAACCGCCGACGACAGCAGGACGATCAGCGGAATCATCTGCCAGCCCATCCACGCGCCGAGCGCCGCGAGCAGCTTGAAGTCGCCGCCGCCCATGCCTTCCTTGCCGCGAAGGACGCGAAAGGCGTTCGCTACGAACCACAGCGACAGGTAGCCGATTACGGCGCCGCCGACCGACGCGCCGAGCGTCACCGGGATCCAGCCGCGCGCGGCGGCGATGATGCCGGCCCACATCAGCGGCAGAGTCAGGATGTCGGGCAGGAGTTGGGTGTCCAGGTCGATGAAGGTCAGGGCAACGAGCGCGGCGACGAGGCCGCAGCCGAGCAGCGTGGCGGGCTGCGCGCCGAAGTGCCAGCCGACCAGCGCGAAGAGCACGCCGGTCGTGAGCTCGATGATCGGATAGCGCACCGAAATGCCGCTCCGGCACGCCGAGCATCGGCCGCGAAGCCAGAGCCAGCTCGCCAGCGGGACGTTCTCGTACCAGGCGATGGTGTGGCCGCAGGAGGGGCAGCGGGAGCGCGGCGTCGACAGGGTCAGGGGCGGCGACGGCGCCAGCTCGACGCCGAGCAACTCTGCGCTTTCCTGCTTCCAGTCGCGCTCCAGCATGAGCGGAAGGCGGTGGATGACGACATTGAGAAAACTGCCGATGCAAAGGCCGAGAACGGCCAGGACCCAGGGAGAAAACAGTATCTCGTTCGGCGGCATCGAGGGCCTGTGGGCGCTGTGGGCGGGCCCGCCGGTGTCAACGGGCTCCGGAGTCGAAAGGCGCCGTCAGACCACCGCGCCCAGCTTGAAGATCGGCAGGTACATGGAAACGACGATGCCACCGATCAGCGTGCCGAGGATGACGATGATGAAGGGCTCCATCAGGCTCGACAGGCCCTTCACGGCCTCGTCGACCTCATCCTCGTAGAACTCGGCGGCCTTGCCGAGCATCGCGTCGAGCGAGCCCGACTCTTCGCCGATCGCGCACATCTGCAGCACCATGACCGGGAACACGCCGGTTGCCTGCATCGAGGTCGTCAGCGCCGAGCCGGTGGAGACGTCCTTCTGGATCTTCTCGGTCGCCTCGGCGAAGACGGCGTTGCCCGAAGCGCCGCCGACCGAGTCGAGCGCCTCGACCAGCGGGACGCCGGCCGCGAACATCGTCGACAGGGTTCGCGTCCAGCGCGCGATCGACGACTTGTTGACGAGGTCGCCGAAGACCGGCACGCGCAACAGCACGCGGTCCATGTACTTCTGCATCTTGACCGAGCGCTTCCAGGTCTGCATGAAGAAGTAGATGCCGCCGCCGCCCAGACCGAAGATCAGGTACCAGTACTTGACGAAGATCTTCGACATGCCGATGACGAACATCGTCGGCGCCGGCAGTTCCGCGCCGAAGTTCCGGAACACATCCTCGAACGCCGGAATGACGAAGATCATGATCACCGCGAGCACGACGAACGCGACCGTGATGACGGCGACCGGGTAGATCAGCGCCGACTTGATCTTGTTCTTGATCGCCATCGTCTTTTCCTGGTAGACGGCGAGTCGATCGAGCAGGGTTTCCAGGATACCGCCGGCTTCACCGGCCTCGACCAGGTTGCAGTAGAGGGCGTCGAAGTAGAGCGGGTGTTTTCTGAACGCGGCCGACAGGCTGGTGCCGGTCTCGACGTCGGAACGGATGTCGGTGAGCAGGCGCGTCATGCGCGCGTTGGTGCTGCCGCGGGCAACGATGTCGAAGGACTGGATCAGCGGCACGCCGGCGCGCATCATGGTGGAGAGCTGGCGCGTGAAGATGGCGATGTCCTTCTGCTTGATGGACTTGCCGCCGCTCATGCGGCGCTTCTTCACCTTGTTGACCATCACGCCCTGGCGACGCAGGCTGGCGCTCACCATGGCCTCGCCGCCGGCACGCATCTCGCCGCGCACGGACTTGCCGTTCTTGTCCTTGCCCTCCCACTCGAAGACGATGTCTTTGATCCGCTGCTTTGCAGCCAGTGCCGTTGCCATATCGTCTCCGAGACCCCTTACCGCATTGCGATTGTCGCCGCTACTCGTTCGTGACCGAGATCAGCTCCTCGAGCGTCGTCATGCCAGAGCGGACCTTGAGCAGGCCCGCCTGGCGCAGATCGCGAACCCCTTCACGCTGCGCCACCGTCGCGATTTCGGTCGCATTTCCATTGGCCAGAATGATCCGCTGGATCTCTTCGCTGATCGGCATGACCTGGTAAATGCCGACGCGACCCTTGTAACCGTTGTTGCACATCGAGCATCCGACCGCTCGAAACGGCTTCCAGTTGCCGTCGAGGTCTTCTGCCTTGAATCCGGCCTTGAGCATCGCGTCGCGAGGATAGTCGGCCGGCGCCTTGCAGTTCTCGCAGAGCTTTCTCGCCAGACGCTGCGCCGTGATGAGCAACACGCTTGCGGCGATGTTGAAGGCGGCCACGCCCATGTTGGCGAGCCGCGTCAGGGTCGTCGGCGCGTCGTTGGTGTGCAGCGTCGACATCACCATGTGGCCGGTCTGCGCTGCCTTCATCGCGATGTCGGCGGTGTCGAGATCGCGAATCTCGCCGACCATGATGATGTCCGGGTCCTGGCGCAGGAAGGACTTCAACGCGACCGCGAAGGTGAGGCCGGAGCGGTCGTTGACGTTGACCTGGTTCACACCGGGCAAGTTGATTTCGGCCGGGTCCTCGACGGTCGAGATGTTGACGCCGGGCTGGTTCAGGATGTTGAGGCAGGTGTAGAGCGACACCGTCTTGCCGCTGCCGGTCGGCCCCGTCACCAGGACCATGCCGTAGGGTCGCTGGATCGCCTTCAGCAGACGGTCCTTCTCGATCTTCTCGTAGCCGAGTGCCTCGATGCCGACCTTGGCGCTCGAGGGATCGAGGATCCGGATCACGATCTTCTCGCCGAACAGCGTGGGCAGCGTGCTGACCCGGAAGTCGATCGCCTTGTTGCCGAACTTGAGCTTCATGCGGCCGTCTTGCGGCACGCGCTTCTCCGAGATGTCGAGCCGCGAGATGACCTTGATGCGGGCGGAGAGCTTTTCCTTGATGGCGAGCGGCGGCTGCGTGATCTCCCGCAACTCGCCGTCGACCCGGAAGCGGACGCGGTAGTGGTACTCGTAGGGCTCGAAGTGCAGGTCGGACGCGCGCAGGTTGATGGCGTCGATCAGCATCTTCTGAAGGAAGCGCACGACCGGGGCGTCCTCCACTTCGCTGGCGACTTCAGCTTGATCCGGCTGCGTCGTGACGTCGTCGGTGACGTCGAACTCGAAGTCGCCGGACGACAGCGCCTCCATCGTTTCGTTCGCATTCGCCCCCGAGGACTCGAGGATCTTGGCGAGCTTGTCGTGCTCGACGATCACCCACTCGGGCGCGAGCTGGGTCGCGAACTTGATGCGTTCGGCCGCTTCCTGGTCGGTCGGGTCCGCGCCGCCGATGAAGACGCGGTTGCCGCGCTTGCCCAGCACCACGATCTGGTACTGCGACGCAAGCTTGGCGTCGATGATGTTCTTCGGCAGCTTGACGGCATCGATGGCCGAGAGATCGAGCAGCGGCAGGGCGAGCGCCACGGCCAGGGTATGCGCCAGGTCCGAGGGCGATACCGCGCCGGCAGCGATCACCGAAGCGACGAAGCTGGTTCGCTTGTCGCGCGAACTGCGGACCAGTTCCTCGGCCGTCCGGGCGTTCAGCTTGCCCGCGTGTACCAGCACCCTCGCCACGCCGGAGAGGGCTGAATGCGGGGCTTCGGCGAGGGTGTCCAACCTATGAGAACTCGTTCAGTCCTTGCAGCAACAGATGATCATCGCCGATTCACCAAGGGCTGTAAACGCCGGGGGCGACAGCCCCGCGCCAACAATTCACGCGCTGTTTCGTGGTCAGGAGGCGTCTGAAGGAGACCTTGCCGGTCCGGGAATCGTGGTCGGGGTGAGAGGATTCGAACCTCCGGCCTCTACGTCCCGAACGTAGCGCTCTACCAGGCTAAGCTACACCCCGATTCGTGCGGCACCGGGGCCGCGTCTTCGCGCCAAACCAAGCCGCGAGAGTCGTGCGGCGCCCCTCAGGACGAACGCTCGACGGATCGAACCGACAAGTCTAGCAGAGCTTCCCGGTACGGCGTGGCAGGCAGGAGTTCGAGCACCTTGCAGGCCTTGTCGGCCTCGGCGCGGGCCGCTTCGCGCGTCGCGGTGAGCGCGCCGGTCGAGCGGACCACCGCGATCACCTCGTCGAGGCGCGCGACTTCACCGTGCTCGATGGCGCTGCGCAGCAGAGCGCGTTGCGTGGTCGTGCCCCGCTCCATGGCGATCAGGAGAGGCAGCGTGGGCTTGCCCTCGCGCAGGTCGTCGCCGACGTTCTTGCCGAGCTGCGCGGTCGCACCTTCATAGTCGAGCAGATCGTCGACGAGCTGGAATGCCGTGCCGAGCGAACGACCGTACGACGCGCACGCCTCTTCGACCGCGGCATCGGCGTCGGCGAGCACGGCGCCGAGTCGGGCGCTGGCCTCGAACAGCTTGGCCGTCTTGAAACGGATGACGCGCAGATAGGCGTCGACGCTGACGTCCGGGTCGTGCATGTTCATTAATTGCAGGACCTCGCCCTCGGCGATGACGTTGGTCGCGTCGGCAAGCACTTCGAGGACGCGCATGCTGCCCGTCGAGACCATCATCTGGAAGGCACGCGAGTAGACGAAGTCGCCCACCAGGACGCTGGCCGCGTTGCCGAACAGCGCGTTGGCGGTGCTTCGGCCGCGGCGCAGAGCCGACTCGTCGACGACGTCGTCGTGCAGCAGCGTCGCGGTGTGAATGAATTCCACCGTCGCGGCGAGCTCGAAGCGCTCGCGGCCGGTGAAGCCGAGCGCGCCGGAGAAGAGCAGCACGAGCATGGGCCGGATGCGCTTGCCGCCGGCGCTGACGATGTAGTTGGCGATCTGGTCGATGAGGGCGACCTTCGACGCGAGACGGCGGCGGATCACCGCGTCGACCTGACCCATCTCCTCGGCCATCAGCAAGGCGGCGTCGGCAGGCGGCGGGGCGGACGGCGAAAGCGAGGCGGACACAGGGTTGGCTCGGCGAAAGTCGATTATAGAAAGCAGGGCGGCCCGATGGCCGAAGCACCTGCCGGCGTGATGTCCGGGGCGCCACGCTCGGGCGGGTGCGGGCCCCGGGCCGGCAGCGACAGCCTCGCGCCATGGTATAGTCACAGGCTTTTCCCGGGCCGCCCAGGCGGCTCCACGCAAGCGAAGGAAACACCGATGTACGCGGTCATCAAAACCGGCGGTAAACAGTACAAGGTCGCCGCCGGCGAGACGCTCCGGATCGAGCGATTGACGGCCGATGTCGGCTCCGACATCACGCTCGACCAGGTGCTCGCGGTCGGCAGCGGTGCCGATCTGGTCACCGGCGCGCCGCTCGTGGCGGGCGCCAGCGTCGTCGCCAGCGTCGTCTCGCACGGCAGGCACGACAAGGTCCGCATTTTCAAGATGCGCAAGCGCAAGCACTATCAAAAGCGCCAGGGCCATCGCCAGAATTTCACCGAGATCCGCATCAGCGCGGTCAACGCCGCCTGAGGGCGGTCATCCGGTTCAGGAGTAGTCAGTCATGGCACAGAAAAAGGGCGGCGGCTCGACGCGCAACGGCCGCGATTCGCAGCCGAAGATGCTCGGCGTCAAGGTCTTCGGCGGGCAGGTCGTGCCGGCCGGTTCGATCATCGTTCGCCAGCGCGGCACCAAGTTCCACGCCGGCCCGAATGTCGGCATCGGCCGCGACCACACGCTGTTCGCCCTGGTCGACGGCCAGGTGAGCTACGCCGTCAAGGGCCCGCGCAACCGCCAGACCGTCGAAGTGAAGAGCGTCTGACGACGCAGCGCTTCGTCGCGGCCAAGCCCCGGTTCGCCGGGGCTTTTTTCATCCGCGCTGCACTACCATTGCCTGTCGCAATCGACCCACCGAGGTTCACATGAGCTGGAGCGGCATCATCCTGATCGTGG
>JANXXS010000090.1 GCA_025350505.1 Burkholderiales bacterium | reverse complement strand
CCGAACACCTCATCCATCAACACCTTGAGGTAATGCCCCTCGTTGTCGTCGATCGTCACCCAGATCGATCCGCTCTCGCTCAGCAGCTCGCGCAGCAACTGCAAGCGCGGCAGCATCATCGTTAGCCACTGCGAATGTTCGAGGTTGTCGTCGTAATGCTCGAAGGCGCTCTTCGTGTTGTAGGGCGGGTCGATGAAGATGCACTTCACCCGGCCACGATAGAAGGGCAGCAGAGCCTTCAGCGCATCGAGGTTGTCGCCCTGGATCAACAGGTTGCCGCTGGCCGCGTCGCCGAACCCTCGGCCCGCCGCATGCGGGCGCAGCACCCTCGTCGGTACACGCTCGGCGATCCGAAAGGCGGCGTCGCGGTCGAGCCAGTCAAGCGTGGGCATGCGTCGGGCCGATTCAGCGTAGCAGCTCGAGCTCGAAGCGCTTCCGGCCGTGGATACGGTAGACGCTGAAGTCGGCGATGTCGAGCGTGGCGATGCGCGAAATGCCCGTGGCTTCGGCCAGCCAGACGAGCTCCATGTCGGCCCAGTCGGGAGACTGGTCAGCGTACTTTGCGAACAGAGTAGCCATTCGCGAATAGCCGGCCGCGTCGGGGTGGTGCAAGCTCAGGCGACCGCTTGCCGCAAGATCGGCGATGGCCGCACGAGTGCGCACGGGGACAAAGTACGCCGCTTCGGTCAGGACCGGCTGCACTGTATGCAGCTCACCTCGGAAGGTGGCCATCCAGGAAACGACGCTTGCATGTTTTGGGTCGTCTCGCGCGTACAGGGCGATCAGGGGACCGGTATCCAGGAGCACGCCCTGGTCGGCTCCCAGCGCCGAGGCCCCGGCTACGCGCGCCTTTGCGACCCGGGCGCGTCCTCCCGCCGTCATGGCGCCTTGCGGCGAATGATCTGCATCGCGCGCTCACGCACGACTTGGTTGGTGGCCGAGACGCCGCCCAACTGGCCGGCGCCGATCAGGCCGGCGTCGGCAAATGCCTTGTAGTTGGCGCTGACAGGGGCCGCAGCCTTGCCTCGCCCGGCGGCGGCTGAGTCGGCCTTGGCCTTGGCCTTCGCCGACGCGGCATCCAGCAGATAGGCCGCCAGCGACTCCTGCACGACGAGGCTCTTCGTCACGCCGCGCTCCGCGCAGTAGCTGTCGAGCGCGGATTCGAGGCTCGTGTCGAGACGGACAGTCAAGGTCATGGCGGCGTCCCGAAAATACGTAGGCGGCTATTGTATTACATGCAACCCGAAGTCTCCGCCGCTCAAGGACTCGTCGCCCCGCCGGCCGGCACAGGCTTGAAGTGCTTGCTCAGCTTGATGCCCTGGCCCTGGTACGACGAGTTGGCGCGCTGCCCGTAGAGCATGGTCGGCGTCGAGGTCAGCCGCTCGTAGGCGAGACGGCCGACCAGCTGGCCGTGCTCGATGACGAAGGGCACTTCGTACGAACGCACCTCGAGCACGGCGCGCGAGCCTTCGCCGCCGGCGTCGGAGTGGCCGAAGCCGGGGTCGAAGAAGCCGGCGTAGTGAACGCGGAACTCGCCGACCAGGGTGTCGTAGGCGATCATCTCCGCCGCGTAGCTGGGCGGTATGCGCACCGCCTCGCGCGAGGCGAGGATGTAGAACTCGGCCGGGTCGAGGATCAGGCCGCGCCTGGGCGCCAGAACCGGCTCCCAGAAGTCGCGAACCTCGTAGTGGCCGATGCGGTCGATGTCGATCAGGCCGGAGTGGTTCTTGGCCCGATAGCCGATGACGCCGCCGGACTGCCGCCCCTCGAGGTCGACCGAGACCGGCACGCCGCTCATGATCTCGTGCGTGCGCACGCCGGGCTCGCCGTCGACGACCTCGACCAGCTGGTGCTCCTCCTGCAAGCGGCGCATCAGGTTGTCGCTCGTGGGTGGCTTGCCGCGCCGGATGCGCAGCTGGCTGAGCCGCGAGCCCTTGCGCACCAGCACGCTGAAAGTGCGCGGCGAGACCTCGGCGAAGAGCTGCCCCGAATACTGCTCGGGCACCTGGTCGAAGGCGGTGCCGTAGTCGGTGATCAGCCGGGTGAAGATGTCGAGCCGGCCGGTCGAGCTCTTC
>JANXXS010000074.1 GCA_025350505.1 Burkholderiales bacterium | reverse complement strand
GCCAAGCTGACCAAGTTCCTGCCCAGCCTGCGCTGAGCCATCCTCGCCTCAGGCGGAGGTCACTGGGATTCCGCGAAACTGCCCCGCCACGGCCGCACCGGTCGGACGCGGATAGCGCTCTGGGTCGAAGCGGTTGAGCAGCTCCTTCTCGCGCGCCCGGGCGATCGCCAGGCTCGCCAGCTTGACATGGCCGTAGCCGCGGATCGAGGCGGGCACGTTGGCGATCGCCACCGCGACCGGCACCTTTTCCAGCGACAGGCCGGCCAGCAGCTCGGCAACGCGCGCTTCGTATTCTTCGATCAGCCGGCGTTCGAGCCTGCGCTCTTCGGTGCGACCGAACGGATCGAACGGCGTGCCACGCAGCGCCTTGCCGTGCACGAGCAGCTTCAGCATCGGCAGCAACCACGGGCCGAAGCGACGCTTCTTCGGTGCCGCCACTCGGCCTTCGCCCTTCGGCTTCACCAGCGCCGGCGGCGCCATGTAGAACTCGAGCGTCGGTGCGCCTTCGAACTGCTCGGCAAGGCGCTTCGCGAACTCGCCGTCGGTGTAGAGACGGGCGACCTCGTACTCGTCCTTGTAGGCCATGAGCTTTCGCATCTGCTCGGCGACCGCACGCGACAGCGGCAAGCCGCCTTGCGTGCCGCACACCGCTGCTTCGCGGGTGCCGACTGCGGCGACGAGCTTGCGATAGCGCTCGACATAGCGCTCGTTCTGATACGAGGCGAGGAACATCGACGAACGCGCGACCAGCTCGTCGAGCGTCTCGGCGTGCCGAGTCGCCGGATCGGGCTCGTGCAAAAGCTGGCGGCAAGCGACCGGGTCGGCGGCGGCCAGCCGCCCGAGCGAGAACGCCGCCTTGTTGCTCTCGACGGCGACGCCGTTCAACTCGATCGCCCGCTGCATCGCCGCCAGGCCGACCGGCACCAGGCCGCGCTGCCACGCATAGCCCATGGCGACGATGTTGGAGACGATCGTGTCGCCGAGAAAGTCCTCGGCAAGCGTCTGCGCGTCCATGGTCTCGACGCGCTCCTCTCCGGCGGCGAACTCGAGCTTCTCGAGCAAGGCGTCGACCTTCAGGCTGGCGTCGGGATTGGAGAGCGATTCGGCGACCGGAATCTCGTGCGTGTTGGCGAGCACGCGCGTGCGGCCATGGCGCACCGTCTGCAGGGCTTCGGCCGAGGCGGCGACGACGATGTCGCAGGCGAGCACGGCGTCAGCCTGTTGCGCGTCGATGCGCACCTGGTTCAGCGCCGCCTTGTCCCTGGCAAGGCGCACGAACGACAGCACCGAGCCGCCTTTTTGCGCGAAGCCCATGAAGTCGAGCACGCTCGCCGAGTGGCCTTCGAGGTGCGCGGCCATCGCGATGACGGCGCCGACCGTGACCACGCCGGTGCCGCCGACACCCGTGACGAGCAGGTCGAACGGCCCGGTCCAGGCGTGCGGCGCGGGCAGCGGGAGCGCGTCGATGAGCGCTGCGAAGCGCGCCGCGCCCGGCCCGGCGAGCGCGCCCTGCTTCTTCTTCAGCGTGCCGCCGACGACGCCGACGAAGCTCGGGCAAAAGCCCTGGGCGCAGGAGTAGTCCTTGTTGCAGCTCGACTGGTCGATCTTGCGTTTGCGACCGAGCGAGGTCTCGAGCGGCACGACGGCGACGCAATTCGACTGCACCGAGCAGTCGCCACAGCCTTCGCAGACGCGTTCGTTGATGAAGAGGCGCCGTGCCGGGTCGACCAGCTCGCCTTTCTTCCTGCGCCTGCGCTTCTCGGCGGCGCAGGTCTGCTCGTAGATGAGCACGGTCACGCCCTTCATCTCGCGCAGCCGCCGCTGCACCGCGTCGAGCTCGCCACGGCCGTGGAACTCGGTGCCGGCCGGAAACCGGTCGTGGATGCGGTCGTACTTCGAGATGTCGTCGGAAAGCACGACGACCTTGGCCGCGCCTTCGGCCTCGACCTGGCGGGCGATGCCGTCGACCGAGATGACGCCGTCGACCGGCTGGCCTCCGGTCATCGCCACCGCGTCGTTGAAGAGGACCTTGTAGGTGATGTTGGCCTTGGCCGCGATCGCCTGGCGGATCGCCAGGTAGCCGGAGTGGTAGTAGGTGCCGTCGCCGAGGTTCTGGAAGACGTGCGGCACCTTCGTGAACATCGCGTGCGAGACCCAGTCGACGCCCTCGCCGCCCATCTGGATCAGGCCCTCGGTGTCGCGGTCCATCCACGAGGCCATGAAGTGGCAGCCGATGCCGGCCTGCGCGCGCGAGCCTTCGGGCACTTTCGTCGAGGTGTTGTGCGGGCAACCGGCGCAGAAGTACGGCAAGCGCTTGACCGCGTCGCCGGCGTTCGAGAGCAGTTGCGGCACCGTGAAGTCGACGACCAGGTGGCGGCGATCGAGCTGCCGGAATCTCGCGGCGAGCCAGTCGGCGACGATCTCGATCAGCCGCGACGGGCGCAGCTCGCCGAGCTCGGAGACGAGCGGCTTGCCATCGGTACCGCGCTTGCCGACGATCGCCGGGCGGACCTTCGCGTTGTAGAAGAGGTCGCGCATCTGGGACTCGACGACGGCACCTTTCTCCTCGACGACGAGGATCTCGGCGAGGCCGTCGGCAAAGGCCTCGATGCGCGTCGGCTCGAGCGGATACGAGAGGCCGACCTTGTAGAGCCGCACACCGGCCGACGCGAGCGCGTCGAGCGAGATGTCGAGACGGCGAAACACCTCGAGCAGGTCGAGGTGCGCCTTGCCGCAGGTGACGATGCCGACCGTCGCCAGCTTCGACACGACGACGTCGCGGTCGATCGAATTCACCTTGGCGAAGGCGCGCACCGCGTCGAGCTTGGCATGCAGGCGCTCTTCGATCTTCAGCGACGGCAGGTCGGGCCAGCGGTAGTGCAGCCCCTCGGCCGGACGGACGAAGCCGGTCGTCGCCTCGACCTCGCCAGCGTCCTTCCACGCGGCGACGCGCGCGTTCGTCTCGCCGAGGTCGACGGTCGAGCCGCTTTCCACCACTTCGGAGAGCGCCGTGAAGCCGACCCAGTTGCCCGAAAAGCGCGACAGCGCCCAGCCGTACAGCCCGAACTCGAGGTACTCGGCGACGTTGGCCGGCGCCACCACCGGCATGTGCCAGGACTGCATCGCCACGTCGCTTTGGTGCGGCATCGAGGACGAGACGCAACCGTGGTCGTCGCCGGCGACGACGAGGACGCCGCCGTGCGGCGACGAGCCGTAGGCGTTGCCGTGCTTGAGCGCGTCGCCGGCGCGGTCGACGCCCGGGCCCTTGCCGTACCACATCGCGAACACGCCGTCGGCCGTGCGCTCGGGATCCGACTCGACGCGCTGCGTGCCGAGCACCGCCGTCGCGCCGAGCTCCTCGTTGATCGCGGGCAGGAACTTGACGCCGGCGGCGTCGAGCAGCTTGGACGCCTTCCACGCCTGCTGGTCGACCATGCCGAGCGGTGAGCCGCGATAGCCGCTGATGAAGCCTTGCGACTTGACGCCCAAGGCCGCATCGCGAGCCGCCTGCATCAGCGGCAGGCGGATCAGCGCCTGCGTGCCGATGAGGAAGACGACACCGTCGGCGGCAGCGAGGTTGTCGGCGAGGCGGTAGTTCGGGCGAAGCAGGGTTTGCGGCATGAGGCCTCCAGCGGGTGCAGGCGGAATTTGACAATTTACGGCCCGCGGCAAAGAACAGGCTTCTTTCTTTATCGCAGAATCGACTTCTTGGAGAACGGATTAGCCGTTTTATCTATGGAGGCAGCATGATTGTTCTAGACCGCAAGGACCACGCCATTCTCGAAGCGCTGCAGCGCGACTCGCGCCAGACCGTGCAGCAGCTCGCTGCCGCCGTCGGCCTGACCTCGACGCCGTGCTGGAAGCGGGTCAAGGCGATGGAGGCCGCGGGCGTCATCCGCGGCTACGGCGCGGTCGTCGACCGCAGCAGCGTCGGCCTCGCCCTCTGCGTGCTCGCCGAGGTGAACCTGACCCAGCACACCGAGGGCACGGTGCGCCAGTTCGAGCGCGCCGTCGCCGCCTGCCCGCAGATTGTCGCCTGCTACAGCACGACCGGCGGCGCCGACTACTCGATCAAGGTGCTGGTGCCCGACATCCGCAGCTACGAGAGCTTCCTGCACGAGACGGCGTTTCGCCTGCCCGGCGTGACGCACATCCGTTCGAGCGTCGTGCTGAAGGAGGTGAAAGCCGAGGCCGGCGTGCCGTTGGCTACGAACGCCGGCGAAGCCGCGCCTCGAGCCGCTCGATCTCGTCCAGCAGGTCGAGCGCGAGCGCCACGCCGGGCGAGTTGATCTCGAGGTCGCGCGCCAGCCGCGAGGCGATGCGCATACGCGCCAGCGAGCGACCGCTGAAGCGCCATTCCTCTCGCGACGCGCCACTCGGCTCGAGCACGCCCTCGGCCACCCACATCTCGACATGCGATTCGCTGGTGCTCGAGGCGCGACAGAGCTCGACGGTCGTCAGGGTCAGCTCTTCTTCGACGACGCTGCCGCGCAGCACGGAAGATGCGGTGTCGTTCATGGTCATCCTCCACGTGGGGCGCGCGGGTTGAAGTCCGCGAAGACGCCGGCCATCGCCGCATAGGCGTCGCGCGCCTTCTCCGGATCGGCCGGCGGCAAGGCGATCGAGATCACGGCATAGAGATCGCCTGCGCTGCCGCCGGCCTTCGCCTCAGGCAGGCCACGACCCTTCAGCCGGAGCTTGCGGCCGGCGGCCGAGCCCTTGGGAATCGTCAGCTGCACATCGCCCTCGGGCGTCGTCGCCTCGACGGTCGCGCCGAGCGCGGCCTCCCACGGGGCCAGCGGCAGGTCGACGTAGACGTCGTTGCCGTCGACGCGAAAGCGCGGGTGCGGCTTGAACTCGATCTCGAGGTAGAGATCGCCGGCGGGAGCACCGCCGCTGCCGGGCGCGCCCTGGCCGGCCAGGCGCAGGTGCTGGCCGGCGCGGATGCCGCGCGGGATGTGCACGTCGAGGCGACGCTCCTCGAGCGCGACGCGCCCGTCGGCGCCCTCTTTCGGCACGCGCAACGAGATGCTGCGCTCGGCGCCGTGGAAGGCGTCTTCGAGGTCGATCAGCACCTTGGCGTGATGGTCCTCGCCCTGCATGCTCGCGCTGCGCCGTGGCCCGCCGCCGCCGCGGGCGCGCTTGCCGAACAACGACTCGAAGAAGTCACTGGTGTCGAATCCCTCAGCCCCGCCGAACGGGCTGCCGCCGCCCGACCGATCGCCGCCGCGGAACTCGAACCCTTCGTCCCAGTTCGGCGGCGGCTGGAACTCCTGGCCGGCCTTCCAGTTGCTGCCCATCTGGTCGTAGGCGGCGCGCTTCTCGGGATCCTTGAGCACTTCGTTGGCCTCGTTGATCTCCTTGAACTTCGCCTCGGCGTCGGGCAGCTTGCTGACGTCCGGGTGGTACTTGCGGGCGAGCTTGCGGAAGGCCTTCTTGATGTCGTCCTGCGTCGCCGTGCGTGGCACGCCGAGCGCCTGGTAGTAGTCCTGGTATTTCATCGGGGTTCAGTGCGTCGACGCGTGGAGCGCCAGATCGCTCGATGAAGCTGGGGGCGCCTTCGGCCCGCTGCAAGCGGCCATCAACGGCTCGGTCGAGGCTTGCAGGGTGACGTGGCCGATCGCGAAGCGCTCCTTCATGCGCAGGGCGGCGGCGCGAAAGAAGTCGTCGTCGGGATGACCGGCCGGCATGACGACATGCGCCGTCAGCACGACCTCGGTCGTGCCCGACGCCCAGACGTGCAGGTCGTGCACGCAGTCGACGCCGGGCAACGCCTCGAGCTCGGCGCGCACCGCATCGAGGTCGATCGACCGGGGCACGCCGTCGAACATGAGGTGCAGCGAATCGCGGAACAGCTGCCAGGTGCTGACCAGGATGACGGCGGCGATCAGCAAGCTCGCCACCGGGTCGATCCAGAGCCAGCCCTGCCAGAGCACGAGCGCGCCGGCGACGACGACGCCCGCCGACACCGCCGCGTCGGCGGCCATGTGCAGGAAGGCGCCGCGGATGTTGAGGTCGTCATGGCGGCCGCGCAGGAAGAGCAGCGCGGTGCCGAGGTTGACGACGATGCCGATCGCCGCCACCAACATCACCCAGCCCGGTTGGGTCGGCTCGGGCGCCTGCAGTCGAACGATCGCGACCCAGACCAGAGAGCCCATCGCGACGAGCAACAGCAAGGCGTTGGCGAAGGCGGCGAGGATCGAGGCGCGCTTCCAGCCCCAGGTGTAGCGCTCGTCGGGAGCGATCCGGCCGGCGAAGGCGCCGGCCCAGGCCATCACCAGGCCGAGGACGTCGCCGAGGTTGTGGCCGGCGTCGGCCATCAGCGCCAGCGAGTCGACGCGCCAGCCGACGATCGCCTCGGCGGCGACGAACAGGATGTTGACGGCGATGCCGATGGCGAAGGCGCGGTCGTGACGGGCCGGTCCGTGCTGGTGGCCGCCGCCGAGCATCGTCGCGTGGTCGTGCGCGTGGTCGTGGTGGTCGCCGTGGCCGTGGTCAGGGTCGTGATGACCGTGACCGTGCGCGTCGTGATGCGTATTCGCCGGGCTGCCCATGGCGAGCGCCTGCCTGTCGTTCAATCGGCGAGCCGGGCACGCATGGCGGCGATCACCGTGCGGTAGTCGGCGGCGCCGAAGATGGCGCTGCCGGCGACGAAAGTGTCGCAGCCCGCATCGGCGGCGGCGCGGATGTTGTCGACCTTGATGCCGCCGTCGACCTCGAGCCGGATGTCGCGGCCGCTCGCGTCGATGCGCTTGCGCACCTGCTCGAGCTTGCGCAGCGCCGAGTCGATGAAGCTCTGTCCGCCGAAGCCCGGGTTGACGCTCATCACGAGCACCAGGTCGATCTTGTCCATGACCCATTCGAGCAGGTCGACCGGCGTCGCCGGGTTGAATACGAGGCCGGCCCGGCAGCCCTCGTTGTGGATCAGCTGCAAGGTGCGGTCGACATGCGTGCTCGCGTCGGGATGAAAGCTGATCAGGTCGGCGCCGGCCTTCGCGAAGGCCTGGGCGAGCGCGTCGACCGGCTCGACCATCAGGTGCACGTCGATCGGCACCTTCGTTCCGTCGGCCTTGACCGCGTGCTTCCTGATCGCTTCGCAGACCATCGGGCCGATCGTCAGGTTCGGCACGTAGTGGTTGTCCATCACGTCGAAGTGGATCCAGTCGGCGCCGGCGGCGATGACGCTCCTCACCTCATCGCCGAGCCGCGCGAAATCGGCGGAAAGAATGCTGGGGGCGATGCGATAGGTCTTCATGGGCGGGCCTGTCGCAAGGATTCTAGGTCTCGCGTCTCGTCGGCCTGCCAAAATGGGCTCATGGCCAAACCCGAGTTCACGACGACCGTCGCGGTCCGTCACCTGCCCGAGCAGTCGGACCGGGAGGCCGGCCAGTTCGCCTTCGCCTACACGATCGCGATCAAGAACAGCGGCGACGTCACCGGCCAGCTGATCGGCCGGCACTGGATCGTCACCGATGCGAACGGCCACGTCGAAGAAGTGCGCGGCCTCGCCGTGGTCGGCCACCAGCCGGTGTTGAAGCCGGGCGAAAGCTTCGAGTACACGAGCTGGACACGCCTTGCCACGCCGCACGGCACGATGCGCGGCACTTTCTTCTGCATGACCGAGGACGCGCATCCCTTCGATGCGCCGATCGGCGAGTTCGGACTGACGCTCGCCTCCGCGCTGCACTGAGCGCGCCTTCCCCGCGATGGCGAAATCCGGCGCATCGCCGTGGGACCTGACGGCGCTGTTCAACGCCGCCGATCCGAAGGCCGGCATCGCCGAGAGACATCTGTGGGTGATCCGCCTCATCGAGTGGCTACGCCGCGCGCCGCTGGAGTCCGAGGCGAAGACCGAGGCGAGGTCGACGCCGCCGCCGGTGCTTCGCCTGCGCCACCTGCTCGGCGTGCTCGAGCGCAATCCGGAGCAGCAGGCGCGCGCGGCCGAGATGCTCGGCCTCTTTCTGCGCGAGGTCGACAGCGCCGCCTTGCTCGCCGACTTCGGCTTCGCGCCGCGCACCGGTCTGTGGGCCGAGTTCGGCCGACGGCTACGCGCCCGCGTGCTGCCGCTCACGCCGGCGACCAGCGATCTCGGCGAGCTGTTCGCGCTGCTCTTTCCGCGTGGCGAGGACACCGCCTGGCTCAACGCGATCGACGATGAGACGCTGGCCCGGCTAACGCGCGTGCTCGAGGCCGGCAACGTCGGCGTCGCCCGCGACTGGCGTGGCGCGTTCTTCGACGCCATCACCTTTCTCGCCAGCGCTGTGCGCGCCGCGGGCTTTTCGCCACCGCTGCGCCAGCGCATGAGCGCCGAGCTGCTCGTCGACGCGCCGTTCCATCAGCTCGCGCGCGTCGCCGAACGGCTGCGCGAGCACGGCGAATCGAAGGTGCCCGAAGACCGCGCCCTGTTCATCCAGGAAGCGCAGTACCTGCGCGCCCTGCTCGAGACCTGCCGGCGCTGCGCCACCAGCGTGCACCAGCACCTCGAGGCGCACGGCGTCTCCGTCGACGTGGTGTTCGAAGCCGACCAGCTGCGCGAACGCACGCATCGCATCGACCTCCTGCTCGGCTGCATCCTAGCGCCCGAGGCCTCGCGCGAGATCGTCGGCCTGATCGCCGAGCTGGCGCACACCGCCGAGGAGCGGCGTTCGATCCGCGGCCTGTTCGCGCAGCACTACTCGCTGCTCGCGAGGAAGGTCGCCGAGCGCAGCGCCGCCACCGGCGAGCACTACATCACCCGCGACCGGGCCGAGTACGTGGCCATGCTGCGCGCGGCGGCCGGCGGCGGCGCCGTGCTCGGCGCGACCACGCTGGCCAAGTTCGCGCTCGGCGCGGTCGCGCTCGGTGCGTTCTGGGGCGGCTTCGCGGCCGGACTCAACTACGCGCTGTCGTTCCTGCTCATCCAGGTCATGCATTTCACTGTGGCGACCAAGCAGCCGGCGATGACGGCGCCGGCGATGGCCGAAAAGCTCGCCGACGTGTCGAGCGAGGAAGCGGTGGAGAGCTTCGTCGACGAGGTCGCGCACCTGATCCGCTCGCAGGCCGCCGGCATCTTCGGCAACGTGCTGGCCATCATCCCGCTCGTGCTGGCCGCGCAGTGGCTGGCGCACGCCGTCTTCGGCGAGCCGCTGGTTGGCAACGTCGAGGCCGAGCATGTGCTGGAGTCACTGACGCTGCTCGGCCCGACGCCGCTCTTCGCGGCCTTCACCGGCGTGCTGCTGTTCGTCAGCTCGCTGATCGCCGGCTGGGTCGAGAACTGGTTCGTCTGGCACCGGCTCGACAGCGCCATCGCCTGGAACCCGAAGATCGTCGCCCGCCTCGGCACCGCGCGGGCGCAGCGCTGGTCGATCTACTGGCGCCGCAACATCTCGGGCTTCGCCTCGAACATCTCGCTCGGCCTGATGCTCGGCCTGGTGCCGCCGGTGCTCTCCTTCTTCGCCTTGCCGATCGAGGTCCGCCACGTCACGCTGGCAAGCGGCCAGCTCGCCGCGGCGGTCGGCGCGCTCGGCCTGGCGACGCTGGCGACGGCGCCCTTCTGGTGGTGCGTCGCCGGCATCGCCTCGACCGGCGCGCTCAACCTCGCGGTCAGCTTCTTCCTCGCCTTTCGCGTCGCCATGCGCTCGCGCGGCATCCGGTTGGCCGATCGCAGCCGCATCCACCGCGCGGTACGGCATCGACTGCTGCACGCGCCGGCCTCGTTCCTGCTGCCGCCGCGCGATGCGGGACCGCCAGGGAATCCGGGGCCGTGACGCAGCCGCGATTCAGTCGTCGTCGCGGCGCTCGCCGTGGCGGCGGCCCGAGAACATCGTCCACCAGACGATGAGCGCGAGCAGGGCGAGGGCGCCCAGGGCTTCCAGCAGAATGACCCACATGACGATCGCCTTTCCCGGCGCCAGGCGCCTGGCGAGGGCCATTCTAGGAACGCTGGGCGCGATGCTCGTCGCCTGCTCGAGCACACCGCCCGTCGCACCGACGCCGACGCCGGCAACCGCGCCGCCGAAGGCCGAGCCGACGCGAACCGAAGCAGCAATCCCACCACCCGTGACAGCGTCGTCCCCGGGCGCCGCCGCGACGATGCTGCGCGCACGCTCGCGCTGGGTCGCCGCGGCGTGGAGCGACCTGCCGGGCTGGAGCGCCGACCGCGTCGCCGAAACCTGGCCGGCGCTGCTGCGCAGCTGCGAGCACCCGGCGCCCGGCTGGGTCACGCTCTGCGGCGAAGCGCGGCGCGAATCGCCGGCCCTCGTGGGCAACGACGCGGCGACCCGGCAATGGCTCGAATCGCGCCTGCGCCCCTGGCGTGTCGAGTCGATCGAAGGCGATGCGAACGGCCTTGCCACCGGCTACTTCGAGCCGCTCGTCGAAGCATCGCGCACGTCGCGGCCCGGCTTTCGCGTCGCCCTGCACGCGCCGCCCGCCGACCTGGCGACGCGCAAGCCCTACTGGACGCGGCAGCAGCTCGACACCCTGCCGGCGGCGCGCCATTCGCTTGCCGGCAGCGAGATCGCCTGGCTGCGCGATCCGCTCGACGCGCTGCTGCTGCAGGTGCAGGGCTCGGGGCGGCTCGTCTTCGTCGATGGCAACGGCCCGCCGCGCGCGCGGGTTCGCGTCGCCTATGCCGCGCACAACGACCAGCCCTACAAGTCGGTCGGCCGATGGCTCGTCGAGCAAGGCGAATTGAAGCTCGACCAGGTGTCTTGGCCCGGCATCCGCGCCTGGGCGCGGCAGAACCCGAAACGAATCGACGAGCTGCTCTGGAGCAATCCGCGCGTCGTCTTCTTTCGCGAAGAACCCTTGCCCGATCCCGAGTTCGGCCCGAAGGGTGCGCAGGGCGTACCGCTGACGCCGAGACGATCGATCGCCGTCGACGCGCAAAGCGTTCCTTATGGCAGCCTCGTCTGGCTCGACACCACCGAGCCGCTCTCGGCCGTGCCGCTGCGCCGCCTCGTCGTCGCCCAGGACACCGGCACGGCGATCACCGGTGCCGTCCGCGCCGACTACTTCTGGGGCTGGGGCGACGAGGCCGAGGCGCAGGCCGGCCGCATGAAGCAGGCGCTGCGCATGTGGGTCCTCTGGCCGCGTTAGAAGGGATTTCGACCCCGGCGCGAGCAGGCCCTTGCGTCCGCCGACGCGGGCGCCACGTAGAGACACGAAAGATTCGCGGCCCTGGCCGCGACAAAATGGCTCCGAACCCGTTTTCCTGGAGATGCGCAACATGACCCGCCGCCCCTTTCTCGCCGCCCTGTCCGCCTTCGGCCTCGGGCCGACGCTCGCCGCTGCGCAGGGGCCGACGCCGAAGGTCGACAAGCTCGTCCTGCCCGATGCCGAGTGGAAGAAGCGCCTGCCCGCCCCCGCATACGACGTGCTGCGCCACGAGGGCACCGAATACCCCGGCTCGAGCCCGCTCAACGCCGAGCACCGCAAGGGCACCTTCTATTGCCTGGGCTGCGACCTGCCGCTGTTCTCGTCGGAGACCAAGTTCGAGAGCGGCACCGGCTGGCCGAGCTTCTATACCTCGCTGCCGGGCGCCATCGTGACCAAGACCGACGTGAAGATGATCATCCCGCGCACCGAGTACCACTGCGCCCGCTGCGAAGGCCATCAGGGTCATGTCTTCGACGACGGCCCGCGGCCGACCGGCAAGCGCTACTGCAACAACGGCGTGGCGCTGAAGTTCGTCGCCGCCTGAGCGCGCCATAGGCCTTTCGGAAGCGGCGGACCGGCCGCCTCTTTCCGTAGACTCGGGCATGGCCAATGCCGACATCGAGTCTTCGCGTGCCGAAGCCGACCTCGATCCCACCGATCCCTGGGCGCGCGAAGCGCAGACCTTTCCCCGCCTGAGCGAGGAGATGGCCGAGCGGGTCGCGCGCTACGGCAGCGAAGAGCCACTCGCGCCGCACACCGTGGTGTTCCAGCGCGGCGACCGTGGCCGCGATTTCTTTCTGATCCTCGAAGGGACGATCGAGGTCTTCGAGTTCGACGACGACGGCACGTTGCGCGTACTCAGGCCGCAACTCGCGCACGAGTTCACCGGCGAACTCGACCTCTTCAACGACCGAGCGATTCTGGTCAACGGGCGCGCCGGAGCCACCGTCACCCGCGTCGTGCGCATCAAGCGCGCCGATTTCCGTCGCCTCGTGCAGAGCGAGCCCGACATCGGCGAGATCATCATGCGCGCCTTCATCCTGCGCCGCGTCGGCCTCATCAAGCACGGCCAGGGCGCGGCGGTGCTGATCGGCGCGGGCCACAGCGCCGACACCCTGCGCCTGCAGCAGTTCCTGAATCGCAACGGCTACCCGATGCGCGTCTTCGACACCGAGAAGGACGCCGACGCCGGCGGCTTTCTCGAATGCTTCTCGCTCAGCGCCGCCGAGCTTCCGATGGTCGTCCTGCCCGGGCATCGCGCGCTGCGCAACCCGACCCTTGCCGCGCTCGCCGACGCGCTCGGCATCACCGAGGACTTCGACCACGAGTCGGTGTTCGACCTCGCGGTGGTGGGTGCCGGTCCGGCCGGCCTGGCCGCCGCCGTGTACGGGGCCTCCGAAGGCCTGCAGACCATCGTCCTCGAATCCGTGGCGCCCGGCGGCCAGGCCGGCACGAGCTCGAAGATCGAGAACTACCTCGGCTTTCCGACCGGCATCAGCGGCCAGGCGCTGGCCGGCCGGGCCCAGGTGCAGGCGCAGAAGTTCGGCGCGCGTCTGGCGATCTCGCGCGAGGTGACCGGCATCGACTGCGACGTCACGCCCTACATGCTGAAGCTCGACGACGGCGCCAGGATCCGCGCCCGCGCCGTCGTCATCGCCACCGGCGCCCGCTATCGCAAGCTCGACGTCGAAGGCTTCGAGCGCTTCGAAGGCCAGGGCGTCTACTACGCCGCGACGGCGATGGAGGCGGGCCTGTGCCGCGGCGCCGAGGTCATCGTCGTCGGCGGCGGCAACTCGGCCGGCCAAGCTGCCGTGTTCCTCGCAGGATCGGTCCGGCATGTCCATGTGCTGGTGCGCAGCGCCGGGCTCGCCGCGACGATGTCGGACTACCTGGTCCAGCGCATCGCCAGTGCACGCCACATCAGCCTGCACACCCATTCGGAGATCTGCCTGCTCGAGGGCGACTCGGCGCTCAGCGCGGTCGCCTGGCGCGATCGGCGCAGCGGCGAAGAAACGAAGAAGCCGGTGACGGCGATCTTCGCCATGATCGGCGCCGTGCCGAACACGACCTGGGTCGACGGCTGCCTCGATCTCGACGCGCAGGGCTTCGTCATCACCGGCGCCAAGGCCGGCCACGCCGCGGACTCGCCCTACACGACCTCGCGGCCGGGCGTCTACGCCATCGGCGACGTGCGCTCGGGCTCGGTCAAGCGCGTCGCCTCGGGCGTCGGCGAAGGGTCTGTCGTGGTCCAGGCGGTGCACCGGTTCCTGCACCCGCCCGTCGACTAGGTCCTCAGGTCTCGACGACCGCCGCCGCGTTCGCCGCTGGCTTGTCGTGCGGCCGCGGCAAGAGCAGCAGCGCGACGAAGGCTGCCAGCCCGAGCGCGGCGGTAAAGGCCATCGCGCGCACGCCCCAGCGGTCGAGCAGGATGCCGAACAGCCAGGGCGCAAGCGCCTGCGCAATGCGCGCCGGCCCCATCAGGATGCCCTGCCGCTGGCCGTAGCCCTGCGGCCCGAACAGGACCAGCGGCAACGTGCCCTTGGCGATGGTCAGGATGCCGTTGCCCGCCCCGTGCAGGATTGCGAACAACGCCGCAACGGGCGCGCCGAACCAGATCAGCAGCGTGGCGCCGAGCGGTGGCAGCAATGCCGCCAGACGCGCCGACAGCAGCGGATGGACGCGCCTCAGCACGCCGAACTCGAGCAGCCGGCCTGCGACCTGCGCTGGCCCGACCAGTGCGCCGACCGCGACCGCCGCGGCCAGCGTCGCGCCGCCGGCCTGCAGCAGGCGCGGCAGGTGCGCCGCCATTGCCGTGCTGGCGAACCACGTCGCCGCGAAGACGAACGAGAGGATGACCGCGACGCGCAGGCCGGCTTCGGGTGCGGCCTCGTAGGTCGCGTCGGATGCCGGCACCGGCACGAACACGGGCAGCGCGCCTGCCTTCGGCAACGATGCGTTGAGTGGAATGCCGATCACGAGCTGCAACGCGGCCCAGGCGAAACAGGTGCCACGCCAGCCGAACTCGCCCTGCAGCAGTGTCGTCAGTGGCCAGCCGACGGTGCTGGCAAAGCCGGCGAACAGCGTGACGCCGGTGATGGCGTTCCTCGCGTCGCGGCCGTAGAGACGCACCAGTGCCGCGAAGGCCGCTTCGTAGAGGCCGCTGCCCATGCCGATGCCGATCACCATCCAGGCGGCGAACATCGCCGGCGGCCCGTCGGCGAGGCCGAGGCCGGTCAGGCCGATGGCGAAGACGATGTTGGTGCCGATCAGCACCGGCCGGCCACCCCAGCGATCGATGGCCCGGCCGGCGTAGGGTCCGAGCAGCGCGGAGACGATGAGGGCGAGCGAGAACGCGGCGAAGACGGTCGGCGCCCTGACGCCCAAGTCCCTGGCCATCGGCGTCGCCAGCAGCGCCGGCAGGTAGTAGGTCGAGGCCCAGGAGAGCGTTTGGGCCGTGCCGAGCGCGGCGACGGTGCCGGCGCGCCGCGCGGTCGCGGTCGCCGTCACGATGCGCCCTCCGATGCCGCGCGCGCCAGCAGCAGCTCGCGCTCGCGCGCATTCTTCGTCATCGCCGCGGCGCATGCGAATTCGGCGCGGGCTTCGTCGCTGCGGCCGAGCCTGGCGAGCAGGTCGCCGCGCACGCTCGGCAAGAGGTGATAGCGGGCCAGCGTCGGCTCGTCGCGCAGCGCATCGACGATGTCGAGGCCGGCCTGCGCGCCGAAGGCCATGGCGACAGCGACGGCACGGTTCAGCTCGACGACCGGCGAGGGTGCAAGCCCTGCCAGCGTGCCGTAGAGCGCGGCGATGCGCGGCCAGTCGGTGGCCTGGGCCGTCCGCGCCTGCGCATGACAAGAAGCAAGCGCGGCCTGCAGCGCATACGGGCCGCGCGCGCCGCCGAGGGCTTCGCAACGCGCCAGCGCGACCAGGCCGCGGCGGATCAAAAGCGGGTCCCAGCGTGAGCGGTCCTGCTCGAGCAGCAGCACCGGACGACCTTCCGCATCGACGCGCGCGTGGGTGCGCGACGCCTGGATCTCCATCAGCGCGACCAGGCCGTGCACCTCGCTCTCGTCCGACATCAGACCGGCGAGGACGCGGCCGAGCCGGAGCGCCTCGTCGCAAAGCGCCGGCCGCATCCAGTCGCCACCCGCGGTCGCCGAATAGCCTTCGTTGAAGATGAGATAGACGACCTCGAGCACCGAGGCCAGGCGCGTCGCGCGCTCGCTCGCCTCGGGCACCTCGAACGGCACCTTGCCGGTGGCGAGCGTCTTCCTGGCGCGCACGATGCGCTGCGCCACCGTCGGCTCGGGCACGAGGAAGGCGCGCGCGATCTCGTCGGTGGTCAGGCCGCCGAGCAGGCGCAATGTGAGGGCGACGCGACCTTCGGTGGAGAGCGCCGGATGGCAGGCGGTGAAGACCAGGCGCAGCAGGTCGTCGCCGATGTCATCGGCTTCGGCGGCGGCGAGCGCGTCGACGAAATCGGCAACGACGTGCGCCTGCAGGGCCTCGAGGTCGGCGCCGATCTCCTCGTGCTTTCGCGCATGCAGCG
Organism: Burkholderiales bacterium; assembly: GCA_025350505.1. Taxonomy (GTDB): domain Bacteria; phylum Pseudomonadota; class Gammaproteobacteria; order Burkholderiales; family Burkholderiaceae_C; genus Schlegelella_A. The sequence goes on along the minus strand of JANXXS010000074.1, from coordinate 10,424 downwards.
CGTCTTGTCGCAACTTGTCGAGGGCGCGGCGCTTGGCCGTCGTCATCAGCCAGGCGCCCGGGTTGTCGGGCACGCCAACGCCCGGCCAATGTTCGAGCGCCGCGACCAGCGCGTCATGGGCCAGCTCTTCGGCGAGGCCGACGTCGCGCACCAGCCGCGCCACGCCGGCGATCAGCTTCGCCGATTCGATGCGCCAGACCGCCTCGATCGCACGGTGCGCCGCCGCCGTCGGCGTCAGCGCCCGATGCGGGCGCGCCGTTTCGTTGCCGACGGCGCTACTCCCAGCAGAGCCCGAGCTTGCGGACCTCGACCGTGCACCACTCGGCGACCGGGCACTCGGACTCGACGCCGCGCAACAGGCCGCGTGTCTTCAGGCTCTCGGCGAAGGCGAGCATGCGGTCGTAGACGACGCGGCCCGCCGCGACGCCGCGCGCCTGGCGCTGGCCGACGGGTTCGATCATGAGCGGCGTGTGCGGCATCGCGCAAGGCTACCAAAGTCCCGCCGCGACCCAGGGCCGGCGCCGATGAGCGCGGCGCATGCACCGAACCTCAGTTTCTCGGCGCGAGCGCGCCGGCGATGAAGGCATCGACGGCATCGGTGTAGGCACCCGGCCGGCCCAGCTCGACGTCGATGCCGTTGTGCGGCAGCGCTTCCTTGTGCACGCTGGCGCGCACGCCCGCCGCGGCGAGACGGGCGACAAAGCGCTCCGCCTGGCCGCAGGAATCGTCGAGACGCAAGGTCGAGCAGACGACGAGCATCGGCACGGCGTCGGGGCCGAGTTGCTCGACCGGTGAGGCCGCGCGCCAGCCCGCCGCATCATTGCCGAAGACGCGATCGTAGAAGCGCGGATGGCGCTCGCTCATCAGGCGCGCCACGTCGAGGGCGGCGCCGTCGAGCACCACGGTGCCGGCCCAGCGCGCCGCGCCCGACTGCGCCGCGAGCGCCGGCGAGGCGCTGAGCAGGGCGACGAGGTGCGCGCCCGCCGAGTGCCCCATGAGCACGAGGCGACCGCTGTCGCCGCCCCACGATGCGGCACGTTGCTGCACCAGCGCGACGGCGCGCGCCACGTCCTCTGCCTGGGCGCGCGGATCGGCCTCGGGCAGGAGGCGGTTGTTGACCGAGACGAAGATCCAGCCGCGCGCGACCCAGTGCGCAAGCTTCTCGCCGACGACGCCGCGCGAGCTCTTGTCGCCGAACATCCAGGCGCCGCCGTGGACCATCACCAGGATCGGCGCACCGCCTGGCGGCGACGTGCCGGCGGGCGCCAGGTAGACGTCGACGCGCTGCTTCGCCGCATCGCCATAGGCCAGATCGGCAAAGGCGGCGCACGCCCGGCGGCAAGCCCGCCGTGTCGAACGCGGCGCGCGCGGCCGGCCGCTCGGAGGGCGGCGCGCGCTCGGACTGCGCCACGGCCTTGCCGACGAACGCGCTGGCGCCGACCAGCACCAGCGCGAACAGCCAGGTCGACCGCAGCGGCGCGGCGGCGCGGCGACGCCGGCCGCGGTCCGGCGGACCGAAGACGACGCCGAGCGCGTCGCGCCAGCCGCTTGCCTTGCGCAGGTCGCGGCCGAGCTCGATCCAGCCGTGCAGGGCGATGCGCGCCGGGTTGTGGCTGTGCAGCGGCTGGCTCAGGCCGTAGCGCGGCGCGACGTCGCTGCGCAAGTCGCGAAAGGTGCCGAACAGGCGGTCGAACACGATCAGCACGCCGCCGTAGTTGCAATCGATGTACTCGGCATTGCAGGCATGGTGCACCTTGTGATGCGTCGGCGTGTTGAACAGCCACTCGATCGGCCCGAGGCGCGGCAGCCACGGCGCGTGCAGCCAGAACTGGTAGAGCAGGTTGGTAGCGACGACGGCGGCCACCGCCAACGGCGAAAAGCCGAACCAGACGAGCGGCGCGAAGAAGAGCGCCGTGCCGGTGAGCTTGCCGGTCCAGCCGAGGCGCAGCGCGGCGGCGAGCGTCAGCTCGTTCGGCGAATGGTGTACCGAGTGGCTCGCCCAGAACCAGCGCACGCGATGCGCGGCGCGGTGATAGACGTAGTAGAGGAGCTCCTGGCCGAGGAACAGCGCGACGAAGGCGACCGGCGTCGAGAGCTCGATCGTCTGCAGTCGATGCGCCCAGGCGAAGGCGGTCACCGGCGCGGCGATCGAGAGGCCGAGCACGTCGACGAAGCGGCGACCGACGCTGTCGCCGAGCGAGGCGGCAAAGGCACGCCAGTCGTATGGCAGACGCAGCAAGCAGCTGCGCACGATGCCTTCGGCGGTAGCGGCGCCGAGCACGACGAGCGCGAGTCCGAGCAGCCAGGGCAGGGCCTCGGGTCCGAGCGCGGGCCGGATCGCTTCCATGCGGCTACTGCGCCACCGCCGTCGCCCACGCCTTGCGGATCAGTCGGCCGCACGAGGCCGACTCGAAGCCGCTGCCGGCGCCGGACGAGCGGGCGACGATGCCGTAGCTCGCCTTGCCGGCGTCGATCCGGGGATAGAAGCCGAATGCGCCGGCGCTGCTGAAGGCGCCATCGCCGACGACCCGATCGTCCTCGACCCAATGGCCGATCGAGTAGTGCCAGCTTTCGCTTGCCGGCACGGCCGTGCCCGGCAAGGCGATCACGGCGACCGTCGCGCCGGCGGCGCGCTCGACCGTTCGGCGTCGACGACGCATCAAGGCGTGCCCTTGCGCGCCGCGCGCTGCGCCGCCGCGTACGCGGCGATGTCGCGCATCGTGATCGCGCCCGTCTTGCCGGTGTCGATGTCGTCGAAGTGCTTGTAGACGAAGGGCATGCCGTTCTTGGCCTCGTCCCTCGTCAGCTTGCCGTCGCCGTTGGCGTCGGCCGCGGTGAAGCGCTTCTGCAGCTCGGCGGCAATCTGGCGCCCGCGGCCGGCGTCCGCCTGCTGCGCGAGCGCGCCGCCCGCGGCGGTGGCGCCAAGAAGAAACGCAAGACCGATGCGGCTCGCAGTGCGACGCAGGAAGGTTGTCGTTGTCATCGGAGGTTCTCCTTCGGACGGTTGGCGGACTTCAAGGCTTGCCCGGGCAGGCGATGCTGGCGCCGCTTGCGTCGAAGCACGAGGTCGACCGGGTGCGGCCGCTGCCCGTGCTGTACGACTCGGTCGTCGTCTCGCTGTTGCCGGTGGCGCTGCTCGTGCCGCTGGTGGTGCGGCTTTGCGTCACGCTGCCGTCGGCGCCGCGCGTCGCGCTGCCGCTGCTTTGCAGGCTGCCCTTCGCGCCCTGCGCGACGTAGCCGCTCTGGTGCGCGGCGCTGCCGTCGGCGCTGACGGTGCTTCTGCCGGCGCGTGTCGCAGTCGCGCCGTTCGGGCCGCGCACGGCGGCGCCGCTCACCGCCGTCGCGTTGCCCTGGCCGTCGGTGCGCACGGCGCTGCCGCGCAGCACGGCGGCGCCACTGGCGCCCTGGCGAGCGACGGCCGCGGTCGCCGTGACGCCGCCCTCGGCGTTCGGCCGGGCGACGCGCCGGCTCGCCGCTTCGGCGGCGGTAGAAAGGCCCAGCGAGCTGGCGAGCAGAGTGGCGCTCACGGCGCCGGCGATGGCGAGACGGTTCATGTCGATCTCCGGAAGTGGACGCCGCGATGCAGCGCATGGGATCCACTTTGACGGCGCGTCGTGAACGATAGGTTGCCCGGGCGGCCTCGCTGGCGCGCGTTCTCGTGGCCGACGACGAGGCCGATCTGCGCGGCCTGCTGCAGCGCTACCTGACCGACCAGGGCTGCTTCGTACGCGCCGTCGACGGCGCACCGGCGCTCGACAAGCTGCTTGCCCGCGAACGTTTCGACGTGCTCGTGCTCGACGTCATGATGCCGGGCGAGGATGGCCTGTCGATCTGCCGGCGCCTGCGCGCGCAAGGCGAGACGATTCCGATCGTCATGCTGACGGCGCGCGGCGATCCGCTCGATCGCATCATCGGCCTCGAGATGGGCGCCGACGACTACCTGCCCAAGCCCTTCACGCCGCGCGAGCTGCTGGCGCGCATCCAGGCGCTGGTGCGGCGCCAGCGCGTGCTCGGCGCGCACGCCGGGCCGGCGCCGACCGAAGGTTTGGTCCGCTTCGGCAGCCACGCCCTGCACCTCGGCGAGCGCCGGCTCGAGCGCGACGGCGCCGAGATCGCGCTCTCCAGCGCCGAGTTCGCGCTGCTGCGCGCCTTCGCTCTGCACCCGAACCGCGCCCTCCGCCGCGACCGCCTGCTCGAGCTGGCGCACGGCCGCGACCACGAAGCGACCGACCGCAGCATCGACGTCCAGGTGATGCGATTGCGCCGCCTGATCGAGGCCGACCCCGCCGAGCCGCGCCACATCCAGACCGTCTGGGGCGTCGGCTACATGTTCGTTCCGGAGGGCGGCAAGCCGACGCGCGCAGCTTCGCAATGACGCTCTGGCCGCGCAGCCTGGTCGGGCGCAACGCCCTCCTCATCGTCGCCCTGATCGTGCTCGCCGAGATCGGCAGCGCGGTGCTGGTGCGCCAGCTCATCGTCAAGCCGCGCGTCGAGCAGATCGCCGAGGCGGTGGCGCGCAACGTCGCCTCGATGCGCGCCGGCATCGCCGTCCTGCCGCCGGCCGAGCGCGAGGCCTTTCTCGCCGCGTTCACGAAGCGCGCCGGGATCGGCCTCGCCACGGTGGAACCATCGGCGCCGGGTACCGCGACGCGGCTGTCGGCAGTCGACCGTCTCTTCATCCGCTCGGTGTCGGCGCACCTCGCCGCCGACGACATGGACGTGATCTGGCGGCGTGACGACAACAGCATGTCATTGCGGCTGCGCATCGATGGCCAGGGGTACTGGCTGGCCCTGCCGAGCGTGTTGCCGGAGCGCGAGTTCACCGGCGCCTGGTTCGCTGCATCGGCGACCGCGGCGCTGCTCGCGCTGGCCGGCGCGCTCGCCATCCAGCGCCGCATCGACCGGCCGCTGCGCGCACTCGTCGAGGCGGCGCGCACGCTCGGCGGCGGCGCCCGCCCCGAGCCGCTGCCCGAAGACGGCCCGGCCGAAATCGCCACCGTCAGCCGCAGCTTCAACCAGCTCGTACGCAGCCTCGACGCCGCCGAGCGCGAGCGCACGTTGATGCTCGCCGGCATCTCGCACGACCTGCGCACGCCGCTCACCAAACTGCGCCTCGGCGTCGAGATCCTGCGCGACGGCGCCGATGCCGATCTGGCGGCGAGCCTGACGCGCAGCATCGCCGAGCTCGACGCCATCGTCGGCCAGTTCCTCGACTTCGCGCGGGGCGACGACCTATCGGCGATTCCGGCGCTGCCGGCCTCGCTCGAAACGCTGGCGCGCGAGGTCGTGGCATCGTTCGCCGACCACGGCGAGCCGCTCGAGCTCGAGGCCGTGCCGGCGCCGCCGATTCCGATGCGCGTCGAGCTGGTGCGGCGCACCGTCACCAACCTGGTCGAGAACGCGCTGCGCCACGGCCGCGCGCCGGTCGCGCTGCGCACCGGCCGCGATGCGCGCTGGGCCTGGATCGAGGTCGCCGATGCCGGCGAAGGCATCGCCGCCGCCGACATCGAGGCGGTGAAGCAACCGTTTCGCCGCGCCGGTGCGGCCCGCCACGGCGCCTCGGGCGCCGGGCTCGGGCTGGCCATCGTCGAACGCATCGCGCGCAGCCATGGCGGCGCTCTCGAGCTGCTGCCGGTGGCGCCGCACGGCCTGCGGGCGCGGCTGCGCCTGCCGCTCGCCAGCGAGCGCTGAGCGCGCCCGGACACCGTTCCGCCCAACCCGGCATGCCGTGCCCGGGCGGAGAAGCATGGGCCGAATCCCTACACTTCGGGATGCGCGGCGACGTCACGAGCTCGGCTCGTGACATTCGCAGCAGACTTCTCTCCGGAGTGCCCCGATGAATGCCCCTCTTCCCGAAGCGATCCGCAAGGCGCTCGAAAGCGTCACGCTCGACGACAAGTACTCGCTCGAGCACGGTCGCGCCTTCATGAGCGGCACGCAGGCGCTGGTGCGCTTGCCGATGCTGCAGAAGAAGCGCGATGCGATGTTCGGCCTGAACACCGGCGGCTTCATCAGCGGTTACCGCGGCTCGCCGCTCGGTGGCTACGACCAGGCGCTGTGGGCCGCGAAGAAGCACCTCGCGGCGCAGAACATCGTCTTCCAGCCGGGCGTCAACGAGGAGCTCGCGGCGACCGCGGTGTGGGGCTCGCAGCAGCTCGACCTCTATCCGCAGAGCAAGAAGGTCGACGGCGTGTTCGGCATCTGGTACGGCAAGGGCCCGGGCGTCGACCGCTGCTCCGACGTCTTCAAGCACGCCAACATGGCGGGCACCGCGAAGCACGGCGGCGTGATCGCCCTGGCCGGCGACGACCACATCGCCAAGAGCTCGACCGCGGCGCACCAGAGCGACCACATCTTCAAGGCCTGCGGCCTGCCGGTGTTCTTTCCGTCGTCGGTGCAGGACATCCTCGACATGGGCCTGCATGCCTTCGCGATGAGCCGCTTCGCCGGCGTCTGGTCGGGCATGAAGACGATCCAGGAGATCGTCGAGTCGTCGTCCAGCGTGTCGGTCGATCCGGACCGTGTCGACATCATCCTGCCCGAGGACTTTCGCATGCCGCCGGGCGGCCTGCACATCCGCTGGCCCGACCCGCCGCTCGAGCAGGAAGCGCGGCTGCTGGACTACAAGTGGTACGCGGCGCTCGCCTACGTGCGCGCCAACCGCCTCAACCACAACGTCATCGAAGGGCCGCACGACCGCTTCGGCATCATCGCCTCGGGCAAGGCCTACAACGACACGCGCCAGGCGCTGTCGGACCTCGGCCTCGACGACGAGACCTGCCGCCGCATCGGCCTGCGCCTGCACAAGGTCAACGTCGTCTGGCCGCTCGAGGCGACGATCACGCGCGACTTCGCGCTCGGCCTGCAGGAGATCCTGGTCGTCGAGGAGAAGCGCCAGGTCATCGAGTACCTAATCTAGGAACAGCTCTACGGCTGGCGGGCCGACGTTCGACCGAACGTGCTCGGCAAGTTCGACCAGGCCGAGGACGATCTTTCCGGCGGCGAATGGAGCCAGGCCAACCCGACCTCGCACTGGCTGCTGCGCGCGCAGGCCGACCTGACGCCCGCGATCATCGCCAAGGCGATCGCCAAGCGCCTCGCCAAGCTCGGCGTCGACGCCGAAGTCTCGGCGCGCATGGCGATGCGCATCGCGCTCATCGAGTCGAAGGAGCAGAGCCTGGTCGTCACGACGGTCGGCGACGGCGCCGCCGCCGTCGACCGGCCGCCCTTCTTCTGCAGCGGCTGCCCGCACAACACCAGCACCAAGGTGCCCGAAGGCTCGCGCGCCGTGGCCGGCATCGGCTGCCACTTCATGGCCGTGTGGATGAACCGCTCGACCGTCACTTTCAGCCAGATGGGCGGCGAAGGCGTGTCGTGGATCGGCCAGGCGCCGTTCACCACCGACCAGCACGTCTTCGCCAACCTCGGCGACGGCACCTACTTCCACTCCGGCCTGCTGGCGGTGCGCCAGTCGATCGCCGCCAAGGTCAACATCACCTACAAGATCCTCTTCAACGACGCGGTGGCGATGACCGGCGGCCAGCCGATCGACGGCACGCTCAAGGTGCCGGAGATGACGCGCGAGCTCGATGCCGAAGGCGCCGTGCGTGTCGTCGTCGTCACCGACGAGCCCGAGAAATACGACGAGGCCGACGTCAAGTCGCGGCTTGCGCGCGGCGTCACCGTGCATCACCGCGACGACCTCGATGCGGTGCAGAAGGAGCTGCGCGAGATCGCCGGCTGCACCGTCATCGTCTACGACCAGACCTGCGCCACCGAGAAACGCCGGCGCCGGAAGCGCGGCACGATGGAAGACCCGAGCAAGCGGGTCGTCATCAACGAGCTGGTCTGCGAAGGCTGCGGCGACTGCTCGGTGCAAAGCAACTGCCTTTCGGTCGAGCCGATCGAGACCGAGTTCGGGCGCAAGCGCCGCATCAACCAGAACACCTGCAACAAGGACTACTCCTGCCTGAAGGGCTTCTGCCCGAGCTTCGTCACCATCGAAGGCGGCAAGCTGAAGAGCACGAAGAAGGGCGCGAGCGCGCGGCCCAAGCCGTCGAGCGTCGGCACGCCACCGGAGCCCGTGCTGCCGGTCGCCGAGAAGCCCTGGGGCATCGTCGTCGCCGGCGTCGGCGGCACCGGCGTGATCACGATCGGCCAGCTGCTCGGCATGGCCGCGCATCTCGAGGGCAAGGGCATCGTCACCCAGGACTCGGCCGGCCTGGCGCAAAAGGGCGGCGCGACCTGGAGCCACATCCAGATCGCCAACCGGCCCGACGCCATCCTCTCGACGAAGGTCGGCACGGCCGAGGCCGACCTCGTGATCGGCTGCGACCCGATCGTCGCCGCCAACAAGGCCTCGCTCGCCGTCATGCGCGCCGGGCGCACCTATGTCGCGCTCAACACCCACGCGACGCCGACCGCCGCTTTCGTCAACGATCCCGACTGGCAATTTCCGGCCGGCCAGTGCGAGGCGCTGGTGCTCGAAGCGGCCGGCCCCGACCACGTCGGCGAGGTCGACGCCGACACGCTTGCCGTCCAGCTGGTGGGCGACTCGATCTACACCAACCCGCTGATGCTCGGCTATGCCTGGCAGCAGGGTCGGGTGCCGCTCTCGCACGCGGCGCTGATGCGTGCGATCGAGCTGAACGACGTGCAGGTCGAGAACAACAAGGCAGCCTTCGAATGGGGCCGCCGCGCCGCCAGCGACCCGCAGGCGGTGAAAGCGCTGGTCAAGACCGGCCAGGTGATCGAGCTCGTCAAGCGCACGACCAACCTCGACGACATGATCGCCAGGCGCGTCGAGTTCCTGACCGCGTACCAGAACGCCGGCTACGCGGCGCAGTACAAGAGCTTCGTCGAGACGGTGCGAGCCCGCGAAGCCGACGCCGCCTACTCGCGCACATCCACGCGGCCCGATGCGGCCCGGCCGAGCACCAAGCTCACCGAAGTCGTCGCCCGCTATCTCTTCAAGCTGATGGCCTACAAGGACGAGTACGAGGTGGCGCGCCTGCACAGCGACAAGAAGTTCCTCGACAAGGTCGCCGGCCAGTTCGAAGGCAAGATGGGCCAGGACTTCAAGCTCCACTATCACCTGGCGCCGCCGGCGATCGCAAAGAAGAACGACAAGGGCGAGCTCCAGAAGCAGCCGTTCGGGCCCTGGATGCTCAGCGCCTTTCGCGTCGTGGCGCGGCTCAAGGGTCTGCGCGGCACACCCTTCGATCCGTTCGGCCGCACCGAGGAGCGCAAGACCGAGCGCGCGCTGATCGCCGAGTACCGCGATTCGATCGACGAGGTGCTGCGCACGCTGGGGCCGGCCAACATGGCGCTGGCGGTCGAGATCGCGCGCGTGCCGGAGATGATCCGCGGCTACGGCCACGTCAAGGCACGCCACCTCGATGCGGCGCGCCTGAAATGGGACGCGCTGATGGCCGACTGGCGCGCTGGCCCCTTGCGCATGGGTGGCGCGGCACCCGATCCGTGGCCGGTGCCGCAGGAAGCGCAGGACACGCAGCCCCTGACGCAGCCGTTCGACCCGGAGTTGTCGGACTGAGGCGGCGCCGCCAGGATCTCCCTTTCGCCGCGCGACTCGGCTAAGCTGCCGGGCGTCGCGCCAAGACGACGCCAGGGAGATCGCAATGCCGCTGTCCAATCGACTCGCCGCCGAGTTTCTCGGCACCTTGTGGCTGGTGCTCGGAGGCTGCGGCAGCGCGGTCATCGCCGCCGCCTTTCCGAACGTCGGCATCGGCCTGGTCGGCGTCTCGTTCGCCTTCGGCCTGACCGTCCTGACCATGGCCTATGCGATCGGCCACGTCTCGGGCTGCCACCTGAACCCGGCGGTCTCGATCGGCCTGGTGCTCGGCGGCCGCTTCAAGGGCGGCGACTTCATTCCCTACGTCGTGGCGCAGGTGGCCGGCGCGATCGCCGGCGCGGCCGTGCTCTACCTCATCGCCAGCGGCAAGGCCGGCTTCGACCTGCAGGGCGGCTTCGCCTCGAACGGCTACGACGCGCACTCGCCCGGCGGCTATTCGCTGACGGCGGCGCTGGTCTGTGAGTTCGTCATGACCTTCTTCTTCCTGATCGTCATCCTCGGCGCCACCGACGAGCGGGCGCCGAGCGGCTTCGCGCCGATCGCCATCGGCCTCGGCCTGACGCTCATCCACCTGATCAGCATTCCGGTCACCAACACCTCGGTCAATCCGGCGCGCAGCACCGGGCCGGCCCTCTTCGTCGGCGGCTGGGCGCTGTCGCAGCTGTGGCTGTTCTGGGTCGCGCCCCTGCTTGGTGGCGCCTGCGCCGGACTGGTGTATCGCGTGCTGAGCGGCGAGCGCAGCAAAGCCGCAGGCATCGAGGGCCCAGCGGGCAAGAGCGCCCTGCCGAAGACGCACGGCTAGGGGCCGATCACAGGCACTGGCCAGCACGCG
>JANXXS010000337.1 GCA_025350505.1 Burkholderiales bacterium | reverse complement strand
TCGCGGACTTCATCGTCTCCAACATGGTGGCCGAGGCGGCGAGCGGATCGAAGACGCCGAAGGAGGCCGCCGAACGCGCGCAGAAGCGGGCAGAGCGTTACTACAAAGTCTGACATCCGGACGCATGCGTCCGGATGTCCGGCCTCGTTCGAGGGATCACGCTTCGCTTCGCTCGGGTGTCTCTCGACTCGGCCTCGGCTCGCATCCGCGAGCCGTCTTCCTCCCTCTTCCGCACGCGGCAGAGGGTCGGGGTGAGGGTTCATGACTTTTCTCGAACGACTGCAGAACAACCGTAACGCGCTGGGGCTGCTGTTCATGCTGCCGGCGGCAGTGCTGTTGCTGCTGTTCCTCACCTATCCGCTCGGGCTCGGCTTCTGGCTGGGCTTCACCGACGCCAAGGTCGGACGCCCGGGTGGCTGGATCGGGCTCGAGAACTACGAGTTCCTGTGGGGCGACGCGGTCACGCGGTTGGCGCTCTTCAACACCGTTTTCTACACGGTGGTGGCGAGCGTCATCAAGTTCGTGCTGGGCCTCTGGCTGGCGATGCTGCTCAACCGCAACATCCGCTTCAAGACCTTCTTTCGCGCCGTCATCCTGTTGCCCTACATCGTGCCGACGGCGCTCTCGGCGATCGCCTTCTGGTGGATCTACGACGCGCAGTTCTCGATCATCAGCTGGATGCTGGTGAAGATGGGCTGGATCGACAAGTACATCGACTTCCTCGGCGATCCGTGGAACGCGCGGCTCTCGGTGATCGCCGCCAACATCTGGCGCGGCGTGCCCTTCGTTGCGATCACGCTGCTCGCCGGGCTGCAGACGATCTCGCCGTCGTACTACGAGGCCTCGGCGATCGACGGCGCGACCCGCTGGCAGCAGTTCCGCCATGTCACGCTGCCGCTGCTCACGCCGATCATCGCCGTCGTGATGACCTTCTCGGTGCTGTTCACCTTCACCGACTTCCAGCTCATCTACGTCATCACCCGCGGCGGGCCGCTCAACGCCACGCACCTGATGGCGACGCTTTCGTTCCAGCGCGCGATCTCGGGTGGCGCGCTCGGCGAAGGCGCGGCGATCTCGATCGCCATGGTGCCCTTCCTGCTCGCCGCCATCATGTTCAGCTACTTCGGGCTGCAGCGGCGTGCCTGGCAGCAGGGCGGGGCCGACAAATGAGCAGCGCGCCGTCCGCCGGGGCGAACTCGCCGCAAGCCGGCGAAAGCGTCGGCATGAGCTACCTCGACACGCCGTCGCGCAAGTTCGTGACGATCTACCTGCCGCTCGTCGTCTTTCTGATCGTCCTGCTGTTCCCGTTCTACTGGATGGCGATCACCTCGGTGAAGCCCGACGCCGAGCTGCTCTCGCGCACGGGCAATCCGTTCTGGGTCATCACGCCGACGCTGGCGCACTTCAAGAAGCTGCTGTTCGACACCTCGTATCCCGAGTGGATGTGGAACACGGTGCTGGTCTCGGTCGTCGCGACTTTCGTCTCCCTGGTCTGCTCGGTGTTCGCGGCCTACGCGATCGAGCGGCTGCGCTTCACGGGCGCCAAGCAGATCGGTTTGTCGATCTTTCTGGCCTACCTGGTGCCGCCTTCGATCCTGTTCATTCCGCTCTCGGCGATCGTCTTCCAGCTCGGCCTGTTCGACACGCGTTGGGCGCTGATCCTGACCTACCCGACCTTTCTGATTCCGTTTTCCACCTGGCTGCTGATGGGCTACTTTCGCTCGATCCCCTACGAGCTCGAAGAGTGCGCGCTGATCGACGGCGCCAACCGCTGGCAGATCCTGACCAAGATCGTCCTGCCGCTGGCCGTGCCGGGCCTGATCTCGGCCGGCATCTTCGCCTTCACCCTGTCCTGGAACGAGTTCATCTACGCGCTCACCTTCATCTCGTCGTCGGAGATCAAGACGGTGCCGGTCGGCGTCGTCACCGAACTGGTCGAAGGCGATGTCTACCATTGGGGCTCGCTGATGGCCGGCGCCCTGCTCGGCTCGCTGCCGGTGGCGTTCATCTATTCGTTCTTCGTCGAGTACTACGTCTCGGGCCTGACCGGGTCGGTCAAGGAATAGGAATCGGGGTCAGCCATGACTGAGGTCAAGAAGCCGCGCAAGAAGCCGGAGGAGTTGCGCAGCCAGCAATGGTTCGGCCGGCAGGACCGCGATGGCTTTGCCTACCGCAGCTGGGTCAAGGGCAAGGGCGTGCCGCACGACCAGTTCGATGGCCGGCCGGTGATCGGCATCTGCAACACCTTCAGCGAGCTGACGCCGTGCAACTCGCACTTCCGCACCCTCGCCGAGCAGGTGAAGATCGGCGTCTACGAGGCGGGCGGCTTTCCGCTCGAGTTTCCGGTGATGTCGCTCGGCGAGACGCTGCTCAGGCCGACGGCGATGCTCTATCGCAACCTGGCCAGCATGGACGTCGAGGAGTCGATCCGCGGCAACCCGATCGACGGCGTCGTGCTGCTCATGGGCTGCGACAAGACGACACCGGCGCTGGTCATGGGCGCGGCCAGCGCCGACCTGCCGACGATCGGCGTCTCGGGCGGGCCGATGCTCAACGGCAAGTGGCGCGGCCAGGAGCTCGGCTCGGGCACCGGCGTCTGGAGCATGAGCGAGCAGGTGCGCGCCGGCACCCTGAAGCTGCAGGACTTCTTCGACGCCGAGAGCTGCATGCATCGCAGCCACGGCCACTGCATGACGATGGGCACGGCAAGCACGATGGCTTCGATGGTCGAGGCGCTCGGCCTCGGCCTGCCTGGTAACGCGGCGTATCCCGCGGTCGATGGTCGGCGCAACGTGCTGGCGCGCATGGCCGGCCGGCGCATCGTCGACATGGTCCACGAAGACCAGCAGCTTTCCGACATCCTCACGCGTGAGGCCTTCGAGAACGCGATCAAGACGCTGGCCGCGATCGGCGGCTCGACCAACGCCGTGATCCACCTGATCGCGATCGCCGGCCGCATCGGCGTCAAACTGGGCATCGACGACTTCGACCGGCTGGCGAGCGAGCTGCCTTGCCTCGTCAATCTGCAGCCTTCAGGCAAGCACCTGATGGAAGACTTTTGCTACGCCGGCGGACTGCCGGTCGTGATGAAAGAGATCGCGCCCTTGCTGCACCTCGGCGCGGTCACGGCGAACGGCAAGACCGTCGGCGAGAACATCGAGAGCGCGGAGAACTTCAACACCGAGGTGATCATGCCGTTCGCGGCGCCGTTCAAGGCGAACGCCGGCATCGCCGTGCTGCGCGGCAACCTGGCGCCGCGCGGCGCCATCATCAAGCCGAGCGCGGCCACGCCGGCGCTGATGACGCATCGCGGCCGCGCTGTGGTGTTCGAGGACAGCGACGACTTCCACCATCGCATCGACGACGAGAGCCTCGATGTCGACGAGACCTGCATCCTGGTGCTGAAGAACTGCGGTCCCAAGGGCTACCCGGGCATGGCCGAGGTCGGCAACATGCCGTTGCCGCCCAAGGTGCTTCGGCGCGGCATCACCGACATGGTCCGGATCAGCGATGCGCGCATGAGCGGCACCGCCTACGGCACGGTGGTGCTGCACACCGCGCCCGAGGCCGCCGCCGGCGGGCCGCTCGCGGCGGTGCAGAACGGCGACTTCATCGAGCTCGACGTGCCGAACCGGCGCCTGCATCTCGACATCAGCGACGCCGAGCTGGCGCGCCGCATGGAAAGCTGGAAGCCACCCGAGCCGCCGCTGCAGAGCGGCTACTGGAAGCTCTACATCGACCACGTGCTTCAGGCGGACGAAGGCGTCGATCTCGACTTTCTCGTCGGGCGGCGCGGCGCCTTCGTTCCCAAGGACAACCACTGACGAGGGGCAGAGGCGCACGCGGGAGGGAGGCGGCGGGGCACTTCGGCTCCATGTCCCCCGGCGAGCACCAAGCAAGCTTGGCGCTCGCCTCCTCCTAATACTTACGCCGAAG
>JANXXS010000062.1 GCA_025350505.1 Burkholderiales bacterium | reverse complement strand
CGAGCCGACGAAGCTGAGCGCCTTCACGTCGGGATGGACGAGCAGCGCATCGACCGCCGCCTTGTCGCCCTGCACGACGTTGAACACGCCCTTGGGCAGGCCGGCCTGCTCGAGCAGCTCGGCCATGAAGATCGAGGCCGAGGGATCGCGCTCGCTCGGCTTGAGGATGAAGGCGTTCCCGGCCGCGATCGCGACCGGGTACATCCACATCGGCACCATGCAGGGAAAGTTGAAGGGCGTGATGCCGGCGACGACGCCGAGCGGCTGGCGCACCGTCCAGTTGTCGATGCCGGTCGACACCTGCTCGGTGTAATCGCCCTTCAGCAGCTGCGGGATGCCGCACGCGAACTCGACGATGTCGATGCCGCGCGTCACCTCGCCCTGCGCGTCGCTGAACACCTTGCCGTGCTCGGAGGTGATCATCGCCGCGAGGGTGTCGCGGTGCTGGTTGAGCAGGCCGAGAAAGGCGTTGAGGACGCGTGCCCGGCGCAGCGGCGGCGTGTCGGCCCAGCCCGGTGCCGCCGCCTTCGCGGAGGCGACGGCGGCGTCGACCTCGGCCGCCGAGGCGAGCGCGACGTGGCGGGCGACGGCGCCGGTGGCCGGGTTGAAGACCGGCTGGCGCCGGCCGCTCGTGCCGGCGGTGCGCCGGCCGTCGACGTAGTGGCCGATCTCGGCGCTGCTGGCAAAAGCTTCTGTGGCGCCCATGGCGTTCTCCGGATGCGATGTGGCCGCCTTAGCGGCGGACGTTGGAAGGGGAAGGCTCCGCGGCGATCGTTCGCAGCGGACGCGAAGGCGTGCTCCACAGCACCGACTCGGGCGCCGCCGACATGAGCAGCGCCAGCCGGGTGACGATGGCACGCAACGCGGCGATGTCGGTCGCGCTCCAGACGCGGGTCGATGTCGTCTCCTCGCAGCAGACCATGCCGTAAGCACGGCCGTTCAGCATGAAGGCGGCGTCGAGCAGCGCCGTGACGTGGTTCGTGAGCAGGTAGGACGCGCGCATCGGCTGCAGCGCCGGGTCGTTCATGGCGTCGGCGCTGACGAAGACGCCGCGCTCGATCAGCGCGTTGAAGTAGTCCCGGTATTCGCTTTGTGCGAGCCGCTTTTCGGTCACGTCGAGCTCGCCGCCGGCAGCCTTGGCGGCGAAGCAGAGCAGGTTCAGGTCGCCCGCCGTGCCTTCGAATTTCCACATGCTGACCCGGGCGCAGCCGATGCGCGACAGGACGATGTCGATGACGCCGCTTCGGGCCGCGTTGCGATCGATCCGGCCCGCGTAGAACTGGCTGAGCAGCTCCTGCAATCGCGGCGAGTCGAGGTCGGGCGGGCTCATCGGGGTACCTTCCTGCTTCGCACTCCGGTATTCGCCCTTGGAGCGGCCCGGCGGGCTCATGCGCGGAAGTATCCGCCAATCAAGCATCGCCATGCCGGCAGGCCGGGGCTCGCTTGGCTATGCTTGCGCCGGGTCGAGTTGCCCGGATCGTGACCAGAAAGCGTGCGCATGTTGAGAGCCGAGATCACCCCCGACGTGCTGCATCGCCGCCAGGCCGATGTCCTGCCCGGCAAGTTCGGCCTGACGGTGACGCGCATCGACGAAGGGCAGCTCGACGCGCAGCTCGCGATCGCGCCATGGATGCTCGCGCCGAACGGCTTCCTGCACGCCGCCAGCATCATCCTGCTTGCCGACACCGCCGCCGGCTACGCCTGCAGCGCGCATCTGCCCGAAGGCTCGAAGAACTTCACGACGCTGGAGCTGAAGAGCAACTTCCTCGCCACCGCGCGCGAGGGAACGATGCGCACCGAGTGCCGCGCCGAGCACCTCGGCCGCACCACCCAGGTCTGGGCGGCGACGGTGTTCGGCCCGAACGACAAGAAGCTGGCGCTGTTTCGCTGCACGCAGCTCGTGCTGTGGTGAGGCCGTCCGGCCCGCCGCGGCATCGGGGCGCGGCGCCCGGCGCGCGGCCTGCGCGGATCGCGCCGCCGTTCTCGGAACGCGATATCGATCGGCTGCAGGCCTTGCTCGATGCCGTGCCGGCACCGTTCGAGCCGCTCGACGTCGTCTCCCTCGACGGCTATCTGTGCGGCGTGCTCGTGCAGCCCGAGCAGGTGCCGACGGCACGCTGGCTCGCCCACGTCAGCGACGGCGACGGCCGGCCACTGCCGCGCGGCTACGACGCCGCGCCGCTGCACACGCTGGTGCGGCGACGCCATGCCGAACTCGATGCCGCGATCACGCACCGCCGCTGGTTCGATCCCTGGGTCTTCGAGTCGCTCGACGGCGCGACCGAAGACGACGCGATCCGCGAGGCGGTGTTGCCATGGGTGGCCGGCATCGCCGCCGCCTTCGAGCTCTTTCCCGGCGTCATGCGTTTGCCGCCGGAACAGACGCTCGAGCCGCTCGCGCTTCTCTATCGCCACCTTGATCCTGACGACCTCGAAGACGCCGACGAACTGCTCGCCGAAATCGACACGCTGGAGCCAGCCGTCGACCTGGCCGATGCGGTCGAGGGCCTGGTGCGCGCGACGCTGTTGCTCGCCGACGTCGCGGCGGCCGCCGGCGCTAGATAGTCAAGGGATCGACGTCGACGGCCCAGCGCAGCACCCGTTGCGCGGGTGCGTTGCGTTCCTGGCGGAGCGTTTGCAGCAAAGGCAGCCAGGCCCGCAGCATCGCCTGCAGGACCTGGCGCGACGCCGACTCGGCCAGCATCTGCATGCGCTCGACGTCGGCGACGCGGGCGACGCCGAGCGGCACCGGCGCGTAGACCATGACGCCGGCGCATTCGGCCAGCGTCGCCGCGCGCTCCGCAGCGGCGATGAGAAAGCCGCGTGCCGCCGCCACCGTCTTCGCTTCGGCGCGCAGCACGGCGAGGTGCGAATAGGGCGGCAGGCCGGCCGACTCGCGCTCCTTCAGCTGGGTTGCGGCAAAGGCGGCGAAGTCGTGCCGCCGCAGCGCCGCATAGAGCGGATGCGACGGGTGCCAGGTCTGCACCCACATCTCGCTCGGCGATGCCTGCGCGGCGTCGCGGCCGGCCCGGCCGGCAGCCTGCATGAGCAGAGCGAACAAGCGCTCGGGCGCACGAAAGTCGCTGCTGAAGAGAGAGGTATCAGGATTGACCGCGGCGACCAGGCCGATGCGGCGAAAGTCATGTCCCTTGGCGATCATCTGCGTGCCGACCAGCACGTCGACCTCGCCGGCATGGACGGCGCCGAGCTGCGCCTCGAGGGCGCCCTTCTTGCGCGTGCTGTCGGCGTCGATGCGGGCGATCCGCGCCCCGGGCAACAGGGCGGCCATCTGCTCCTCGAGCCGTTCCGTGCCGCGGCCGATCGGCGCGATGTCGGGGTTGCCGCAATCGGGACAGGCGCGCGGCACCGCTTCGGCCAGGCCGCAATGGTGGCAGCGCAAGGTCCTGTCCTGCTTGTGGAAGACGCGCCAGGCGCTGCAGTGCGGGCAGGCGCTCTTCCAGCCGCATTCGGCGCAGTGCAGCACCGGTGCATAGCCGCGCCGGTTGAGAAAGACCAGGCTTTGCTCGCCGCGTGCGATGCGCGTCTCGATCGCCGCGACCAGCGCCGGCGCCAGCGCCGCCGGCGTGCCACGGCTGCGCGGCAAGAGGTTCATGTCGACCAGCCGCACTTCGGGCCAGGCCGCGCCGCCGATGCGGCCGGGCAGCGACAGGCGCAGGTAGTGGCCGGTCTCGGCGCGGTGCCAGCTTTCGAGCGAAGGTGTCGCCGAGCCGAGCACGACCAGGACGCGTTCGTTGCGGCCGCGCCAGACCGCCAGGTCGCGTGCCGAGTAGCGCGCCCCTTCCTGCTGCTTGTACGACGGGTCGTGCTCCTCGTCGACGACGATCAGGCCGAGCCGCGGCAACGACGCGAACACGGCCAGCCGCGTGCCGAGGACGATGTCGGCACGGCCGGTGTGCGCCAGCAGCCAGTGGCGCAGCCGCTCGGCCGGCGTCAGGCCGCTGTGCAGGGCGACGATGCGCTTGCCCGCGAACCGCCCGGCAAAACGCGCCACCAGCTGCGGCGTGAGATTGATCTCGGGAACGAGCACGAGGGCCTGCTTGCCGGTCGCCAGCGCCGCCGCGGCGGCGCGCAGGTAGACCTCGGTCTTGCCGCTGCCGGTCGTGCCGTGCAGCAGCACCGTGCCGGGCCCGACGCCGGCCATCGTGGCGGCGATTCGCTCGCTGGCCTCGACCTGGGCGGCGGCAAGCGTCGGCGGCGCTTGCAGCGTTGCCGGATCGATCGCCGGCTCGGCCTGCAGGCGCTTGTCCAGGCGGGCCAGCCGGTTCGTGATCGCGGTATTGCCGAGGCGGCGCAACTCGGCCGGCAGCACCGACAATGCGATCTCGCCGATGCCGCGCTGGTAGTACGACGCGGCGAAGGCGACCAGCTCGCACCACGCCAGCGGCAACGAAGGCAGCGCGTCGCAGGCCTCGGTGATTTCCCTGATCTCGTTTGCGCCGGGCTCGCCCGGCGCGCCGGGCCAAACCAAGCCAGCGACTTCTCTGCGTCCAAGTGGCACACGCACCAATGTTCCTGGAAGTAGCGGGCGCTGACTTCTATAGCTCAGCGCGGCTTCGAGACCGGCATGTCGCGGCGCTTCGACAGCGACCCCGACAATGCATTTCCAGGCCGTCATGAAGGCCGATCCAGAAGCCTGCTCGCAGCTTCAACTACGCGCCGTAAGTTCATGATTTCCCGACGCTTTTGAGATTCTCCACTGCTCCTGTGGGTAACTTTGTGGAGAACGCACCCCGGCCGCTCCGAAACGCTTGCTGCGGCTCGCTTCGGAACATCCTGCCCGCTTTCGCGGCAGGCGCGCGACCTCAATGAAATCAACAACTTACAGGCGTCGCGGAAATTCGCAATGATGCGCCGCAGCACTGCATGCGATTTTTATGACAGATCAAAGTCATGGGGATAAGTCAAGCCCTGAGTGCTCACTCACCGTCATCGGACCCGATGCGGCCCGCTCGTGACTTTCGTCACGTCCCTGCGGGCGCGTGATACGGACGAGACAGCTCGTGGACCGCGTCGACGAGCACGCTCACGTGCTCGGGCGGGGTGTGCTGGCTGATGCCGTGGCCCAGGTTGAAGACGTGGCCATTCGGTCCCGGGGCCGACCCGGCGTGGAAGGAGGCGAGCGTCGCCGCCACCTCGCCGCGGATCGCTTCGGCGCCGGCAAACAGGACATTCGGATCGAGGTTGCCCTGCAATGCCACAGCGGCGCCGACACGCGCGCGCGCCTGGCCCAAGTGGACGGTCCAGTCGACACCGACCACGTCGGCACCGAGCGCGCCGATCGCCTCGAGCCACGGACCGCCGCCCTTGGTGAAGACGATGTGCGGTACGCGCCGGCCGTCGGCTTCGCGCTTCAGCCGCCGCAGCACCTGCCGCGTGTAGTCGAGGCTGAAGCGCTGGAACGCACCGTCGGCGAGCACACCACCCCAGCTGTCGAAGATCATGACCGCCTGGGCGCCGGCATCGATCTGCGCGTTCAGGTACAGCGCCACTGCCTCGGCGTTGATGGCGAGGATGCGGTGCAGCAGGTCGGGCCGCGCATAGAGCATGGTCTTGACGAGGCGGTAGTCGTCGGAGCCCGCGCCTTCGACCATGTAGCAGGCGAGCGTCCAGGGACTGCCGGAAAAGCCGATCAGCGGCACGCGGCCGGCCAGCGCACGGCGGATCGAGGCGACGGCGTCGAACACGTAGCGAAGCCTGGCCATGTCGGGCACTTCGAGCCTGGCGACGGCGGCCTCGTCGCGCAGCGGCCGTTCGAAGCGCGGGCCTTCGCCTTCGGCGAACGAGAGGCCCAGACCCATCGCGTCGGGCACGGTCAGGATGTCGCTGAACAGGATGGCGGCGTCGAGCGCGTAGCGATCGATCGGCTGCAGCGTCACTTCGGTGGCGAAGTCGGGATTCGTCGCCAGGCCCATGAAGCTGCCGGCGCGGGCCCGCGTGGCGCGGTACTCGGGCAGGTAGCGGCCGGCCTGGCGCATCAGCCAGACCGGCGTGACTGGCACGGCCTCGCCGAGGCAGGCGCGCAGGAAGGTGTCGTTCTGAAGCGGTGAGGGCATCGGACCATTGTCGCAAACGCGTTCGCCGCGAGTCGCTGCCGCGAAGGCGAGAACATAATCGCCGCGATCTCGATCCGACGGCCGACAAGGAGTGGCGCCATGCTTGCCAACGACGTTCTGCACACGGTCGGCAACACGCCGCACATCCGCATCAACCGACTGTTCGGCCACACGCACAGCGTCTACATCAAGAGCGAACGGTCGAACCCCGGCGGCTCGATCAAGGACCGCATCGCCGTGGCCATGGTCGAAGCGGCCGAGGCCTCGGGCGCGCTCAAGCCGGGGGCGACGATCGTCGAGCCGACCTCCGGCAACACGGGCGTCGGCCTGGCCATGGTCGCCGCCGTGAAGGGCTACAGGCTGATCCTCGTCATGCCGGACAGCATGAGTCTGGAGCGGCGCCGCCTGATGCTCGCCTACGGCGCGACCTTCGAGCTGACGCCGCGCGAAAAAGGCATGAACGGCTCGATCGCGCGCGCTCTGGAAATCGTTGCCTCGACGCCCGGCGCGTGGATGCCGCAGCAGTTCGAAAACACGGCCAACATCGACGTGCACGTGCGCACCACCGCCGAAGAGATCGCCGCCGACTTTCCGAGCGGTGTCGATGCGCTCATCACCGGCGTCGGCACCGGCGGCCACATCACCGGCTGCGCCCAGGTGCTGAAGAAGATGTGGCCCAGGCTGAAGGTCTACGCCGTCGAGCCGAGCGCTTCGCCGGTGATCAGCGGCGGCAAGCCGAGCCCGCATCCGATCCAGGGCATCGGCGCCGGCTTCGTCCCGAAGAACCTGCACGTCGACCTGCTCGACGGCGTGATCCAGGTCGAGGCCGAGGCGGCGCGCGAGATGGCGCGCCGATCGGCGCGCGAAGAGGGCCTGCTCGTCGGCATCTCTTCGGGCGCGACGCTGGCCGCGATCGCCCAGAAGCTGCCGGAGATCGCGGCAGGCGCGACCGTGCTCGGCTTCAACTACGACACCGGCGAGCGCTACCTGTCGGTGGAAGGTTTTCTGCCGGCATAGAGGAACGGGAAGGCAGGAACGCGCAGACAGGAAAGCGCAGGCGCCAGGCAGTGGGCCGACGGCGCAGGGGCCGCCTGCCCCAGCTGCCATCAGGCTCTGTGGCCATGCATCAGCGTGAGTGCAGACCCAGCATATTGCCTTCCGTGTCTTGCACCAGGGCTATGAAGCCATGCGTGCCAATGGCCCATTTGGATTTGTGGACCTTGCCACCGGCGCCAGCCACACGGGACTCTTCCACGGCACAGTCCTTGCAGTCGAAGTACACCAGCGTGCTGTTGCCGCCGGCCTTGACTTCCTTCTTGTGCACCAGCGTACCGCTGGCGCCGTAGTGTTC
>JANXXS010000045.1 GCA_025350505.1 Burkholderiales bacterium | reverse complement strand
GAATTGAGCTGCTGGTCGTGGGCGAAGCGATAATGCTTTACCTCCTGCGCGCCCGCGCTTGCGGCGACCAGGACGGCGGCCGACGCGACGGCCCAACCGATCATTCTCTGCAGACACTTCATCGCGTGGCTTCCCCCTGTTTTGGTTTTGGCAATCTTCCCATCAAGCCTGCAAGATTGTCAATAAAACATCGGGAAATCGCCATCGCAGATCACTTCCCGGCAGAATGAGCGCTCAATTATCGATAATATTGAGCACTCGTAGCCCGGATGGAGCGAAGCGCAATCCGGGAGTGACTGAACGACCATCCGGGCTACGCTGCCACCGCGAGCGTGGGCGGGGCCAACGAACGAAGGTACCGCTGCGGTCTACTTGATCGCGCGGATCAGGTCCTTGATCTTCTCGGCGTGCGGGCCGAGTCCCTTCGCGAGCTTGTCAAGATAGGGATCGGCGATGGCGACGAAGCCTGATTTGTCGACATCGGTGACGACCTTGACGCCGATCGACCTGAGCTTTTCCTGCGACTGATGCTCGAGCTCGATCGCTTTCGCCGGCTGGTTCTTGTTGACCTCGTCGGCCGCGGCCTGCACCCAACCCTGCTGCTCCGGCGTCAGGCTGTTCCAGAGCTTGTCGCTGACCCACACCAGGCTGTTATTGGCCTCGTGCTCGGTCATCGAGAGCACCGGCGCCACTTCGTAGTGCTTGTTGGCGAGGTAGACGTTGACGCCGTTCTCGGCGACGTTGACGACGCCGGTCTGAAGAGACGTGTAGACGTCGCCGAACGGCATGTGCACCGTCTGCGCCCCGTAGGCCGGGAAGTGCGTGTCCTCGGTCTTGGTCGCCTGGACGCGCACCTTCTTGCCCTTGACGTCGTCGATCGACTTCACCTCGCTCTTGCTGTACATGTCGCGCAACCCCATCGTCATCAGGCCCAGCACCTGCGCGCCCTGCACCTGGTCCTTCACCATGGCGCGGAACTCGGCGCTGATGGCCGGGTCGGCAAGCACCTTGATGAGGTGAGCCTGGTCGCGAAAGATGTAGTGCAGCGAGAACACGCCGGCCTGCGGTGCCAACGTCGAGGCGTTGGCGGTCGAGGTGATGACGAAGTCGATGTCGCCGGCGCGCATCTTCTGCAGCATCTGCGGCTCCTGGCCGAGCTGGGCGCCGGGAAACTGGTTGATGCTGAACTTGCCGCCGCTCAGCTCCTTGAGCTTGGCGTCGAAGATGTTGGCGGCAATGCCGTAGGCCGTGGTCGGCGGCTGGTCGTAGGCGAAGCTGAACTGGCGCGGCGCCTGCGCAGCAGCCACCGTGGCGATCAGGGTCGCGCCGCAAAAGGCCAAGGCTCGAAGGGCCGCTCGCCCGATGTGGTTTCTCATGTCGTCTCCTTCTTTTGATGCAACCCGAAGATGTATCGGCAACGCCGGTCGGGCGCAATTGCCGGATGCCCGGCGTTGTTCGGACAACCGACCCTGGCGTCGAGTGGCGCGAGCGCGCTCCGCGTGGCACACGTCTTGCAAAAGCGGGTTGGTATACCGCACGATTGGGAGCGCGCATGACCGCCATGTTCAGCATCGCCGCGACGCCGTTCGAGTACGCCTTTCCAGCCGGCGCGACGGCGCTCGTCGTCATCGACATGCAGCGCGACTTCGTCGAGCCGGGCGGCTTCGGCGCCTCGCTCGGCAACGACGTGACGCTGCTGCATGCCGCGATCGCGCCGATCGCTGCACTGCTCGCCGCCTGGCGCGAGCGCGGCTGGACCATCGTGCACACCCGCGAGGCGCACCGGCCCGACCTCTCGGACTGCCCGCCGGCCAAGCGCCTGCGTGGCCACCCGAGCCTGCGCATCGGCGACGAGGGGCCGATGGGCCGGGTGCTGATCAGCGGCGAGCCGGGCGTCGAGATCATCGCAGCGGTCGCCCCGGAAGCCGGCGAGATCGTCGTCGACAAGCCCGGCAAGGGCATGTTCTGGGCCACGAGGTTGCACGAGACGTTGCAGGCGCGCGGCATCACGCACTTGATCCTCACCGGCGTGACGACCGAGGTCTGCGTGCAGACGTCGATGCGCGAGGCCAACGACCGCGGCTACGCCTGCCTGCTCGTCGAGGACGGCACCGAAAGCTACTTTCCCGAGTTCAAGGCGGCGGCACTTGCGATGATCGCGGCACAGGGCGCGATCGTCGGATGGCATTCCCCGTCGAGGGCCGTGCTCGGAGCCGTCTGACGGCCTCGCTGCCCTCGCCCGTGGTAACCTGAGCGTTCCATGAACGCACTCGATGCCCTGGGCAATCCGATTCGCCGCGAGATCCTCATCGAGCTGCGCCGGACGCCGATGCCGGTGGGCACCCTGGCCGACCGCTTCGCCGTCAGCCGGCCCGCCATTTCGCGGCACCTGCGCGTCCTGCAGGATGCCGGACTGGTCGTGTCGAGCGAGCGCGGTGCGCAGAACATCTACGCGATCCGCGTGCAAGGCTTTCGCAGCGTGCGCGAGTTCATCGACAGCTTCTGGGACGTCGCGTTGTCGCGCCTCGAAGAGCTGGCGAAGAAATGAACGTCGTCAGGAGCATCGATCTGCGTTGCGCGCCGGATCGGGCATTCAGCCTGTTCACCAAGCACGCCGGCCAGTGGTGGCCGGCCGATCGCCGGCACCTGAAGGACGAGCTGCCGACCGTCATCCGCATCGAGGCGACGGGGCGGTTTTTCGAGCGCTCGAGCGAGGGCATCGAGGTCGAGCTCGGCGTGGCGCGCGTCTTCGAGCCGCCACGTCGCTTGCTGATCGACTGGTATCCCGGCACCGGACCCGCGAGCCCGACGCAGGTTGAAGTGCGCTTCGAGGCGATCGAGACGGGCACGCGGGTCACGGTCACGCACAGCCCGGGCCCGGCGGGGCCCGGGGCATTTGGACGCCACGCCGCAGGCTATGCACGGTCCTGGGATCTGGTGCTTGCCGCCTGGGCCGCGCAGGACTGAGCCGGCTTGCTCTTTCGTAACTCACGTATTACGATCGCGTCCATGAAGACTTCCTCTGCATCCAAGGCCGAAGCCGGCAGCGCCGACTCGCCTTGGACCTTGAAGACGCCCCCGGGCAGCTCCGACTTCCAGGCCTGGCGCGATGCCGCCCTCGATCCGCCGGCGCTGGTCGTGCAAGTCGGCAAGACGCAGCTGCGCTATCACCTCCATTGCCTCGAGGACCTGCGCACCATGCTGCGCAGTCGTGGCGACTGGGTGCCGCTCGGCAGCGCCGATGAGCAAAAGCCCGCCGCCGAAGGCACGGTCGAGGCCTGGGCTCGCTCGGCCGACAACCCGGTACACGGCTGGTACGGCATCAAGAAGGGGCTGCGCGGGCGATTCGGCATGTATGTGCCGCCGGTGCTCGAAGCGCTGGGTCTGGCCGAAGTCGAGCACAACGCCAAGAACAACCGCATGCGCGCCAAGTAAGCTCTCCGTCTCGAAACTCGAAGGGAGATCCCATGAAGAGCGAGCTTCTCTATCTCTTGCTGACGGCGATTCTCACCAGCCTGCTCTGGATCCCGGTCGTGATCGGCTACGTCACGGCGCGTGGCACGCTGACGGCCGAGAACTACCGCGTCGCGCCCACCTCGGCGCTGCCCGCCTGGGTCAATCGCGCCAACCGGGCGCACCTGAATGCGGTCGAGAACCTCGCGCCGTTCGCCGCGGTCGTGTTGATCGCCTATGCCGTCGGCCTGTCGACGTCGACGACCCAGGCCTGTGCCGCCGTCTACTTCTACGCCCGCCTCGTGCACGCGGTGATCCACATCAGCGGTTTCGGCCTGCTCATGGCGCGCACGGTCGCGTTCACGGTCGCCTGGGTGGCGTTCATGATCTACGCGGTGGTGCTGCTGCAGCGCGCGATGTGAGCTTGGGCGCGCCGTCGCCCAGGCGGACCTCGCGCAGGATGATGCGGCTGTAGGTTTCCTGGGCTCCGGCCTTGTTGCGGATGAATTCGGTCACCGCCGCGAGGTCGGAGCGGTCGACGCAGGCGACGCGCAACGCGTAATCGAAGGATCCCGTCAGCAGCGTCGCGGCCATCACCTGCGACAGCTGGCGGATCGCCTTCTCGAAGGCGTCGGCACTGGTGGTCGGTCGCAACTTGACGTCGATTTGCGCCTCGATCGTCATGCCGAGGGCGGCCGGGTCGATCACCGCCTGCACGCTGCGGATCACACCCGACTTCGTCATCTTGCGGACGCGGTCGGCCACGGCATTGGCGCTGAGGTGAACCGAGGTGCCGATGTCGGTGTACGAGCGACGCCCGTCGGTTTGCAGAATCCGGAGGATTTCTCCGTCGATCTTGTTCATGCCGACATTTTCTCAGCGGCATGCGGCAAAAGACAGCGTATTTCGCCACCAATCTCGGGAGGCTTCGGGCAATACTGGCCCTGCGCTTCGCCTTCCGGCGTTGCCCGACGACAGGGCCGTGGACGATTCGATAGAGGCAGACTTGCTCGCCGCCCACAGGGTGGCGTTCCCCCGCGATCAGGCGGGCTGGACGGACGCCTACGTCACGTCGATGTCGCGCCTCGATTCAGGGGCGGATCCGCAACGCGTCGAGTCGGCGGCGCTCGCCGCCTGGCGGACGCACGGCTGGGCCCATCCTGCCGTGATCGCGCATCTGGAACATGCGCTCGGTCCTCTGCTCGCCGATTGACCATTCCGCCTATTGGGCAAACGTGGTGACGACGCCGGCGGGCGTGATCTTGCGGATCGACTTGTTGCTCGTATCGCCGACGTAGACGTTGCCCGCGGCATCGACCGCGACACCACTCGGGAAGTTGAACCGGGCCGCACTGCCGGTGCCATCGGTGCTTCCAGAGAAGCCTGCAGAACCGGCCAGCGTGGTGACGACACCAGCGGACGTGACCTTGCGAATCGTATTGTTGCTCGCGTCGGCGACATAGACATTGCCCGCGGCATCGACCGTGACACCGAACGGATCGCTGAACCGAGCGGCATTTCCTGTGCCATCGGCGCTGCCATTGCTCGAAGCCGAACCCGCCAGCGTACTGACGACACCGGCCGGCGTGATATTGCGAATCGCGTTGTTGTTGAGGTCGGCGACATAGACGTTGCCCGCGGCATCGACCGCGACACCACTTGGGAAGTTGAACCGAGCCGCGCTGCCGGCGCCATCCGCGCTGCCGACAATGCCTGCCAAACCGGCGAGCGTGCTGACGATACCGGCGGGCGTGATCTTGCGGATCGTGCTGTTGTCGGCGTCGCCGACATAGACATTGGCCGCAGCATCGACCGCGATACCGAACGGACCGAAAAACCGAGCCGCACTGCCGGTGCCATCGGTACTGCCAGGGCTGCCCGCCAACCCTGCCAGTGTGCTGACGACCCCGGTGGGCGTGATCTTGCGGATCGTGTTGTTGCTGAGGTCGGCGACGTAGATATTGCCTGCGGCGTCGACCGCGACACCGGACGGCTGGTTGAACCGAGCTGCCGGGCCCGTGCCATCGGCGCTGCCGACGCTGCCTGCCAAACCGGCCAGCGTGCTGACGATGCCGGCGGGCGTGATCTTGCTTATCGTGGACTTGCCTTGGTCGGCGACGTAGACGTTGCCCGCAGAGTCGATGGCAACACCTCGCGGGAGGCTGAACGCAGCCGGCGCCGTCGTCACGGTCAGAACCGCCCCGTTGGAGTTCACACTGCCCGAGGCATTGGTAAACACGGCGCGGAAGCGCTTGCCGCTGTCGGCCAGGACGGTGACCGGCGTGGTGAAGCTCGGATTGGTCGCGCCGACGATATTGGCCCAGGTCACGCCTGCATCGGTGCTTTGCTGCCACTGCACCGTCGGCGAGGGCACGCCACTGGCCGCGGCCGTGAAGGTGGCGGTCGCCGGCGCCGCGACGGTGACGTCGACCGGCTGCAGCGTGATGCTCGGCGGCACTGGCAATGGATTCACCGTCAGGGTGGCGCCATTGCTGGTGGCATCGGGGTTCACGCCGTTGGTGGCTACGGCGCTGAAGACCGCGCCGTTGCAGGCCAGGGGCACTGCCGTCAGCGTCAACGAGGCGGTGCCGGCGCCGGCCACCGTGGCGCCCGCGCACACGCCGCTCGCCTGCACACCGTCGACCAGATTGACGCCGTTGATGCGCCATTGAATCGTCGGCGCCGGCGTGCCGGTGGCGACGACGGTGAAATTCACCGCCGCGCCGGCAAGAATCGTCTGCGACAGCGGCTGGGTCGTGAACGCCGGCGCGATCGGCGCCGCCAGCACGGTGA
>JANXXS010000329.1 GCA_025350505.1 Burkholderiales bacterium | reverse complement strand
CCTGAAGCGCGTGCTGACCGAGGCGCACGGCCAGAAGATCGCCGTCATCGAGAACGAGTTCGGCGAGGAAAACATCGACAACGAGATCCTGGTGCAGGACTCGAAGGAGCAGATCATCCAGCTCAACAACGGCTGCGTCTGCTGCTCGATCCGCGAGGATCTGCGCACCACTTTGGCCGACCTGGCCGAGAAGAAGAGGAAGGGCGAACTCGACTTCGACCGCGTCGTCATCGAGACCACCGGCCTGGCCGACCCCGGCCCGGTGGCACAGACCTTCTTCATGGACGACGAGATCGCCGAAAGCTACCTGCTCGACTCGATCCTCACCCTGGTCGACGCCAAGCACGGCGACCAGCAGCTCGACGACCGCCAGGAAGCGCGCCGCCAGGTCGGCTTTGCCGACCAGATCTTCATCAGCAAGACCGACCTCGTCGACGACGAGACGGTCGGCGCGCTGATCCACCGCATCAAGCACATGAACCCGCGCGCCAAGCAGTCGAGGGTGAACTTCGGCGACGTGCCGATCGCCGACGTGTTCGACCTCAAGGGCTTCAACCTCAACGCCAAGCTCGAGATCGACCCGGACTTCCTGAAGGCCGACGATCACGACCACGACCATGGCCACGATCATCACGACCACGAAGGCCACGACCACGAGCACGGCGAACACTGCGACCACCCGCACCACCATGCCCACGACGACGACGTGAAGTCCTTCGTCTTTCGCGCCGACAAGCCGCTCGACGCCGGCAAGCTGGAAGACTTTCTCGGCGCCATCGTCCAGGTCTACGGGCCCAAGCTGCTCCGCTACAAGGGCGTGCTCTGGATGAAGGGCGCCGACCGCAAGGTCATCTTCCAGGGCGTGCATCAGCTGATGGGCAGCGACCTGGGGCCGAAATGGATGCCCGGCGAGAAGAAAAACAGCAAGATGGTGTTCATCGGCATCGACCTGCCGCGCGAGATCCTCGAGCAGGGCCTGAAACAGTGTCTTGCCTGAGCCGTCGCGCAGGCGTTGCAGGTGACTACAATCCGCGGCGCTTGAACCGGCCCTACCCCGCACAGCCCCCTTGCCATGCGGGGTCGAGCCGAGGTCGCGAGGAGGAACTGTGAGTACATCTGCCGGCAAGAAGAAAACACCGTCGAAGGCGTCGCCAGGCGCCAGGCACGCCGCGCCCGTCAAGAAGACGGCGACGAAGAAGGCCGCGCCGGCCAAGGCGCCGCATGCGCCCGTCAAGAAGGCCGCGCCGGCCAAGGCGCCGGCCGCCAAGAAGGCCGCTGCCAAGCCGGTCAACAAGGTCGCGGCGAAGCCGGCCGCGAAGCCGCATACGGGCAAGCCGGTGTCGGCCCCCGTCGCGAAGGCCGCCAAGCCCGCCCAGGCCCCGGTCAAGTCGGCGATGGCCGCGGCGCCCGCGCCGAAACCGGCGACCACCCCTGCCAGCCCCGCGAAGGCCGCAGCGCCGACGCCGCCCGTCGTGGGCCTGCCGATTGCCTTTCCGGCTGGCGTCGTGCCGCGCAAGCCCGGGCGCGGCACGCCCAAGTATTTCGTCGCTCCGGTGCAGGCTCCTTTGCCACCGCCGACCTCACGCTTTGCCGACCGGTTCGCACCGCCCCGGCCGCCGACCCGACAGATGAAAACGGAAGAAATCGACATCCCCCGCGAAAAGCAGAAGGCCGATCCGAAGCTCGCCAACGCCTGGAAGACCAAGAGCGGTCGCGAGCTGACCGACGCCGAGGTGCTGGCCATGCCGGACTCGGAGTACATGAACGAGAAGCAGATCGAGTTCTTCAAGATGAAGCTCGGCGCCCTCAAGGACGACCTGCTCAGCAATGCCGGCGAGACGACCGAGCATCTGCGTGAAGACACCTCGATCGTTCCCGACCCGGCCGACCGCGCGACCATCGAGGAAGAGCACGCCCTGGAGCTGCGCACCCGCGACCGCGAGCGCAAGCTCCTAAAGAAGATTTCGCAATCGCTGGGACGGCTCGAGTCCGGCGAGTACGGTTTCTGTGACGAAACCGGCGAACCCATCGGCCTGGGTCGGCTCATCGCGCGGCCCACGGCTACACTGTCGCTCGAAGCGCAGCAACGGCGCGAGCTGAAGCAAAAAATGTTCGGCGCCTGAGCACAAGGCCCGCATTCCCGGGCCTCGCCGCGTTGCCGATTCTCCCGATGGCGGAACCCAAAGACACGACGAGTTTCTTTCGCAAGGTCGTCAAGTTCGTGGCGAATCCGTCCACGGACTGGACCGAACTCGATGCGCCCGTCGAGGACACGCGCGAAAGCGACTACGCC
>JANXXS010000323.1 GCA_025350505.1 Burkholderiales bacterium | reverse complement strand
GATCATCGAGACGCCGATCACGGCCAACTTCCGTGAAGGCCTGAACGTCCTGCAGTACTTCATCTCCACCCACGGCGCCCGCAAGGGCCTGGCGGACACGGCGCTGAAGACGGCGAACTCGGGCTACCTGACGCGCCGACTCGTCGACGTGACGCAGGACCTCGTGGTCATCGAGGACGACTGCGCGACCATGAACGGCATGAACATGCGCGCTCTGGTCGAAGGCGGCGAGGTGATCGAAAGCCTGCGCGACCGCGTGCTGGGCCGCGTCGCGGCGATCGACATCCTGCATCCGGAGACGCAGGAGACGCTGCTGAAGGCGGGCGAGATGCTCGACGAGGACGTGCTCGACATCTTCGAGGCCGCTGCGGTCGACGAGGTGAAGGTTCGCACCGCCCTGACCTGCAGCACGCGCTTCGGCATCTGCGCCAAGTGCTATGGACGCGACCTCGGCCGTGGCGGCCTGGTCAACATGGGCGAGGCGATCGGCGTCATCGCGGCGCAATCGATCGGCGAGCCAGGCACCCAGCTGACGATGCGCACCTTCCACATCGGTGGTGCGGCGTCGCGTGCGGCGGTGGCTTCGAGCGTCGATGCCAAGTCGGACGGCACAGTCGGCTTCAACCCGACCATGCGCTACGTGACCAACGGCAAGGGCGAGCTGGTCGTGATTTCCCGCTCCGGCGAGATCATCATCACCGACACGCACGGCCGCGAGCGCGAGCGCCACAAGGTGCCGTACGGCGCGCTGCTCGGCATCAAGAGCGACCAGCAGATCAAGGCCGGCACCATCCTCGCCAACTGGGATCCGCTGACGCGACCGATCATCACCGAGTTCGCCGGCAAGGCGAGGTTCGAGAACGTCGAAGAAGGCGTCACCGTTGCCAAGCAGCTCGACGAGGTCACGGGTCTTTCGACCCTCGTCGTCATCGACCCGAAGCGACGCGGTGCCGCCAAGGTGGTCCGTCCGCAGGTCAAGCTCCTCGACTCTGGAGGCAACGAAGTGAAGATCCCCGGCACCGATCACTCGGTGACGATCGGCTTCCAGGTCGGCTCGCTGATCCAGATCCGCGACGGCCAGGACCTGATGCCGGGCGAGGTGCTGGCCCGCATTCCGGTCGAAGGCCAGAAGACGCGCGACATCACGGGCGGCCTGCCGCGCGTGGCCGAGCTCTTCGAAGCCCGCACGCCGAAGGACAAGGGCACGCTGGCCGAGATGACCGGTACCGTGTCGTTCGGCAAAGAGACCAAGGGCAAGGTGCGGCTGCAGATCACCGACCCGGAAGGCAAGGTCTACGAAGAGCTGGTGCCGAAGGAAAAGAACATCGTCGTGCACGAGGGCCAGGTCGTGAACAAGGGCGAGTCGATCGTCGACGGCCCGGCCGATCCGCAGGACATCCTGCGCCTGCTGGGCATGGAAGAGCTGGCACGCTACATCGTCGACGAGGTGCAGGACGTCTATCGTCTCCAGGGCGTGAAGATCAACGACAAGCACATCGAGGTGATTGTTCGCCAGATGCTGCGTCGCGTGCAGATCACCAACCCGGGCGACACGACCTACATCCTCAACGAGCAGGTGGAGCGTTCGGAGCTGCTCGACCGCAACGACAAGGCGATCGCCGAAGGCAAGATGCCGGCCACCTGGGCCGACGTGCTGCTCGGCATCACCAAAGCGTCGCTGTCGACCGACAGCTTCATCAGCGCGGCTTCGTTCCAGGAGACGACTCGGGTCCTGACCGAGGCGGCGATCATGGGCAAGCGCGACGAGCTGCGCGGGCTGAAGGAAAACGTCATCGTCGGCCGGCTGATTCCTGCCGGCACCGGCATGGCCTTCCACGACGCGCGCAAGGCCAAGGAAGCGATGGACGACGCCGAGCGCCGCGCCAT
Organism: Burkholderiales bacterium; assembly: GCA_025350505.1. Lineage (GTDB taxonomy): Bacteria > Pseudomonadota > Gammaproteobacteria > Burkholderiales > Burkholderiaceae_C > Schlegelella_A. The sequence goes on along the minus strand of JANXXS010000323.1, from coordinate 7,392 downwards.
CGCCGTCCAGGAAGCCGAAGAGCTGGCGTCGGTGCAGATGGCGCAGGTCGACGCGGCCACGGCCGCGGCGGCGGCGGCCAGCGACGTCACCGAATAGTCCGGGGACGCGACGCGAAATCCAGGGCAGCCTTCGGGCTGCCTTTTTTTTGCGCCGCGAATCGGATGCTCTCTGTCGCTCTCAGTGCGAAGGCTTCCCCGCTGACCCGAATCGATCGAGCGCCGCGCCGATGGCGGGAACGAAGGTGTTCAGCTCGGCAAGCTCGGCTTGGGCCTTCAATCCGAGAAGCGAGTCGTGCAGCGCAGCGCTGCGCTCGCCACGCCCGAACCGCACCAGCGCGAGGCCCCGGGCCATGACGAAATCGCACATCGGCAGCGGCTCGGCAGTGGTGTAAGCGCGAATCCGCTCGCAGTTCGCGACGACGCCGTCCCAATCGCCGATCTCGAGCAGCGCCTCGATGGCCAGCTCGCGCAGCTGCAGATGGTTGTGACTGACGCTGCCGAGCGCGAGCTGCTTCTCGCCTTCTTGAAGCAGGTCGAGTCGCGCCTGCCGATCGGTCTCGACCAAGGCCGAGACGCCGTACAGCCACGGGCCGATGTGCCCCATCCCGTGCTCGCGGCAGATGGCCAGAGCGCCCCGCGCGATCTCTTGCGCGCCCGCGCGATCGCCTCGGCGCATGGCGAACATCGCGCTCAAGCCGAGTGCTTGCGCCTCGAAGCGCCTGGCGCCGAGGGAGCGAATGAGTTGCAAGGTCGCGTCGGCCTGCTCGTCGGCGGCGTCGAGCCGGCCGCGGATCATCCCCTCGGTCCAGCGCACCAGGGTGCGCGCCATGATCTCGGCGCGCGGCAGGCTGGCGCGCACCGCCAGCCCGATCGCTTCGTGGCCGACGGCGACCGATTCGCCGATGTGTCCGAGGTGCATCCCCGACCATCCGACCATCGACAGGTTCGCCACCTCCAGCCGGCCGAAGCCGTGTTCGCGGGCGAGTGCGACGCACTCGCGAAACTGCTGGTTGGCGGAGCGCATGCGGCCCTGCAGGTAGTAGCCGTCGCCGAGGCCGCCGAGGGCCGCGGCCTCGGCTTCGAGCGACCCGGCCGCGCGCGCGTGCTCCCTCGCGAGGCCGTGCTCGCGCTGGCACTCGGCGTGGCGGCCGAGCGGAAAGAGCAGATTGCCGCGCAGATGATGGAGGCGAGAGAGCTCGAGAGCGGGCGTGGCGCCGGTGGTGAGCCGCTCGGCCTCCGCCAGCGTCGCCAGGCCTTCGGCGATGCGGTCGTTGAGGCGCATGCCCGCGGCGATCGCGATCAGCGCTCGCGCCCGTTCGCCGTCGCTGTCCGCCGCGCCGAGGGCCGCACGGCTGGCCTCGATCGCGTCGCCGGAGCGGCCGAGCTCGACGAGCAGGTGGCCGCGCGCCATCAGCAGGGCGAATCGGGTCTCCCGCTCGGCCGCGAGTGCGAGTCCGCGTTCGACCAGCGCCAGTGCCACCTGAGGGCGAAACTGGAGCGCCACCGCTTCGCCCGCGGCGAGATAGGCGCCGGCGGCGCGCGGGTCGTCGGCACGCTCGAAGTGCTCGGCAGCGAGGACGCGGTCGCGCGGCGCAAACCATTCGGCGGCGCGCGCGTGCAGGAGGCGGCGCCGCTTGTGCAGGAGCGAGGCATAGGCTCCGTCGCGTATCAGGGCGTGGCAGAAGAGGAGCTCGCCGGCGTCAGGGCGAACCAGGAAATGCTCGACCAGCGGCTGGCCGTCGTAGTTCGGGCTCTCGATGAGGTGGCGCAGCGCCTCGACCGTGTAGCGCTGGCCGAGGACGGCGGCGGCCTGGAGTGCGAGCTTGTCGCCGGCAGCAAGACGGTCCATCCGGGTGTGAACGAGCGCCTGGATCGAGCCGGGCAGGCTGGCCTGCGCGGCTTCCCCGGCGTTCAGGAGCAGTTGCAGCAGGAACAGCGGGTTGCCTTCGGCACGTTCGACGCAGCTCCGCACCAGGGCCGACGCCATCGACGAGGCCTGCGCCGCGAGGCGGAGCGCGTCGTCGTCGCTCAGCGGCCCGAGGTCGATGGCGAGCAGCGGCGCGCCATGCAACGTTGCGCGCCAGGCGCCGGCCGTCGGGTCGCCGGCGAAGCGTGTCGTCATCACGAGGAGCAGGGGCTGCTTCGCGGCAAGCAACGCCAGGGCGGCGAGTCGCTCGAGCGTCCAGCCGTCGGCCCAGTGGATGTCTTCGACGATCAGAATCACCGGGCTGACGGCGCTCGCGTGCGTCGCTAGCTCGCACAAGGCATGCAGCGAACCGCTCTGACGTGCTGCGGTGCTCATCGCGGTCGCCAGGGCGCGCAGCTCGGCGGGCGGCGGGACGTCGAGCAGGTCGTGGAGGAACAGGCGCCGATCGTCGGCCATCGATCGTGTCGTGGCGGCGCGCGCGATCGCTTCGCGGCGGCTTGCCTCGTCGCTGGTGGCGGGCACGCCGAGGAGGCTGCGCGCCAGGGTCCGCATCGCGTCGCGGCCAGTCTCGGCGCCGAAGTCGAGCACCGATGCCGTGTGGCTTGCAAAGCCCAACGCTTCGGCGCTGCGAACGAATTCGGCGACCAGCCGCGACTTGCCGACGCCCGGGTCGCCACGGACCACGATCACGCGGCTGCGATGGCGCTCGGCACAAGCCTGGGCGAGGGCGCCGAACTCGCGCAATTCTTCTCCCCGGCCGACCAGCGAGCCGGCGGCCGATGCTGGCGCGTCGCGCTCGCCCCGGACGCGGTACGGCACGAGCGGGCGCTCCTTGCCCTTGACCTCGACCGCGACGCCGGCCTCGCCGTCGAAGAAGTCCGACACCTGCTGCCAGGTCTCGGCGCTGACGACGATTTCGCCCGGGGCGGCCAGGCTGCGCAGACGCGCCGCGACGTTCACGGCATCGCCGGTCAACGCGTAGTCGCCGGCGCGCGTGTCGCTGCGGCGGGCCACGACGAGGCCCGTATTGATGCCGCTGTGCATGGCCAGCGCCCGACCGAGGCCGGCGGCCAGGGCGTCGACGACGCGGTGCAATTCGAGTGCGGCCGCGACCGCCCGCCGCGGGTCGTCGCGGCGCGCCAGCGGCAAGCCGAACAGCGCCATGATCTCGTCGCCGACGAACTGATTCACGGTGCCGCCGTGGCGCGCGATCACGGCGGTGGCCTCGGCTTTGATCCGGCCCATGATCGCTTCCACTTCCTCGGGGTCTATCGCCTCGTTCAGGGCGGTGTAGCCCGAGAGGTCGGAGAACATCACCGTGGCATGGCGACGCTCACCTTCCTCGGCGGCGGGCTTCGCCGCGACCGCAAGATCGTGGCCGCAGCCCGTGCAGAAGCGCAGCCCGGCCTGAAGTGCGGCGCCGCAGCGAGCACAAGTCGCCTCGAAGCTCGCGCCGCAGGCGCCACAGAACCGGGCGCCCGGTGAGTTCTCGGCGTCACAACGGACACATTGCATTGGTCAGCGGAAACCACGGAGGTCTGGACAAGCCCCGATCATCCGGCCGCGTCGCGCCTGATGGCAAGCCCAGTCGCCTTCGAGGCGATCTGACGGGTACGCACTGCTGCGTATTGCTCCGGATCGACACCGCGCCAAAGATTGCGCAGGATTTCGGCGGCATCGCCTGAGCAGACCCACCGGAGCAACGAAATGGCAGTCGACGAGGCAAAGCTCAATGCGTTCATGGGCGGTTTCGTGCACGACCTCGGCGCGGCGTTGCACGCCGCGACGATCGTCGTCGGCGACCAGCTCGGGCTCTACAAGGCACTGGCACGCGGGCCCAGCAGCGTCGAGGCGCTGGCCCGGACGACCGAGACCGACCCTCGCTACCTGCTCGAGTGGCTCTCTGCGCAGGCCGCGAGCGGCTATGTGCAGTACGACCCATCGACCAAGCACTTCAGCCTGAGCGAGGAGCAGGCCTTCGCTCTGGCCGAGGAGGGCAGCCCGGCCTTCATTCCCGGCGCGTTCCAGGTCGTGGCGGCGCAGTTCAAGGCCATTTCGAAGATTGCGAAGGCGATGCAGACGGGCCTCGGCCTGGGCTGGCACGAGCACGATGTTGCGCTGTTCCACGGGACCGAGCGCTTCTTTCGGCCCGGCTACGCCGCCAACCTGGTGAGCCAGTGGCTGCCCGCGCTCGACGGCGTCGAAGACCGGCTGCGCGCCGGTGCCAAGGTCGCCGATGTCGGCTGCGGCCACGGCGCCTCGACGCTGATCATGGCCGAGGCGTATCCGCAGTCTCACTTCGTCGGCTTCGACTATCACGAGCCGTCGATAGCGCACGCCCGCGAGTCGGCGCGCCAGGCCGGCGTGGCGTCGCGGGTCAGCTTCGAGGTGGCGACCGCCAAGAGCTTCCCGGGGTCGGGCTACGACCTGGTCGCAGTGTTCGACTGCCTGCACGACATGGGCGATCCGGTCGGCGCGGCCAGCCATGTCCAGAAAAGTCTGGCGCCCGACGGCACCTGGCTGATCGTCGAGCCGTTCGCCAACGACCGGCTGGAGGACAACCTGAATCCGGTCGGCCGGATCTTCTATTCGGCCTCGACCTTCATCTGCACGCCGGCCTCGCGATCGCAGGAGGTGGGCCTTTGCCTGGGCGCCCAGGCCGGCGAGGCGAGAATCAGGGAGGTCTGCCTGCAGGGCGGATTCACCCGGTTCCGGCGCGCCCAGCAGACGCCGTTCAACCTGATCTACGAGGCGCGGCCCTAGGAAGTCAGGCGGCATTTGCCGCGGCCGGCCCGGGAGGGACGGAATCCGCCGCACCCGGGTCGGTCCAAGGAAAAGATCGGCCGATCGCGGCGATCAGCCGCCCGCGACCAGGACGTAGTGCTCGAGCATGCCGCCCCAGCCGTTGGGCGAGGCGAAGGCGTCGCGCATCGTGCCCGCCGCCGGCCCGTAGGCCTCGAGGCCGCGATGCTCCAGCTCGATCCGGGTGGTCTCGGCGTCGACGGCGACGAAGCGGACCTCGACTTCCGTATGCATCGCCGGGTCGAATTTCCATTCGGCGCTCAGTTGCCAGGCCAGCACGATCCGGCCGGGCGGCTGCCAGACGAGCACGCGGCCCCAGTCGCACTCGCTGCCGTCGCTGCCGCGCTCGAACCAGCGCCCGCCGACGCGGGGCTCGACCACGACGTCGGCGCAGTCGGCCTTGCCGATGTGGTGCGTCGCCATCGGCCACCACGCGGACATGCGCGCCGTGAAGACCTCGAAGGCGATCGCCCGGGGCGCGCGCGCCTCGACGGTCTTCTGGACGGCGAGCGGGGAATGAAGGGTCGCGGTCATGCTTTCTCCTTGCGATACGAGTGCGCCGCGGCTTCCGCCGCAGCCTTGAAGCGGGCGAGGCCGACATCCCACAAGCTGTCGATGAAGTCCCGCAAGGTGGCGACGCCGTCGGCCTCGGGGCGGTAGAGGTTGCGCGTGCCTGCCGCCTCGCAGGCGACCAGGCCGGCATCGCCGAGCACTTTGAGGTGCTGCGAAACGGCGGGACGGCTGACCGTCGTCTGTTGCGCGATCTCGGCCACCGACTGTGGCTCGCGCGAGAGCAGCAGGAACACCTGCAATCGGGTCGGGTCGCCGAGCGCGGCAAAGCGGCGGGCGGCGCTGGCGAGGTCGGGGCGGCGCATGGTAAGAATTGGCTTATGGTAAGCATATGCTTACCAAAGCGGTCATGTCAAGCGTCGGGGTCAAGTACAGGCTCGGCAGCCCCCGCCTTGCGGGACTTGGCAGGGCGGAATACAATCGTCGGCTTTTCTGCCGTTGGCCTCGCTGGGGTTTGCGGCGCGCATTTGCATCCGGCCGTCAGGCTCCTTTGCCGCAGGCCAGGGTCACAACGAAACGAGTTTCTCAATGCCCACGATCAACCAGCTCGTCCGCCATGGCCGCGAGACCGAGACCGTCAAGTCGAAGTCGCCGGCGCTGCAGGGCGGCCCGCAACGGCGCGGCGTCTGCACCCGCGTCTACACGACCACGCCGAAGAAGCCGAACTCGGCGCTGCGCAAGGTCGCCAAGGTGCGGCTCACGAACGGATTCGAGATCATTTCCTACATCGGCGGCGAGGGCCACAACCTGCAGGAGCACAGCGTCGTGCTCGTGCGCGGCGGCCGCGTCAAGGATCTGCCCGGCGTGCGCTATCACATCGTGCGCGGCTCGCTCGACCTGCAGGGCGTGAAAGACCGCAAGCAGTCGCGTTCGAAATACGGCGCCAAGCGCCCGAAGAAGGCTTAACAGCCCATCGTGGCGGCGCGTAAGCGTCGCCTTAGTAAGTGGGCCGTCCTGATGGCGGCCCGAGGCGCTTTCCGATCGGTGAGCGCCAACTGAAATCAAAGGAAGTGCAATGCCGCGTCGTCGCGAAGTCCCCAAGCGGGACATCCTCCCCGATCCGAAGTTCGGCTCGGTCGATCTCTCCAAGTTCATGAACGTGATCATGGAGTCGGGAAAGAAGGCCGTCGCCGAACGCATCATCTACGGTGCGCTCGAGCAGGTCGAGAAGAAGTCCGGCAAGGACCCTCTCGAGATCTTCATCGTCGCCTTGAACAACATCAAGCCGATGGTCGAAGTGAAGTCGCGCCGCGTCGGCGGTGCGAATTACCAGGTGCCGGTCGAAGTGCGTCCGGTGCGCCGCGTCGCGCTGGCCATGCGCTGGCTCAAGGAATCGGCGCGCAAGCGCGGCGAGAAGTCGATGGCGCAGCGGCTCGCGAACGAGTTGCTCGAGGCCGTCGAAGGCCGCGGCGGCGCCATGAAGAAGCGCGACGAAGTGCACCGCATGGCCGAAGCCAACAAGGCCTTCTCGCACTTCCGCTTCTAGAAGAGGCGCATAAAGGTACTGCGCGACCCGATCTCGCTCCTGCGATGCTCACCGTACCCACGTACGGCTGCGCTTCTCGCAGCGACCTCGGGCCGCTCGCTACGCTTTCTGCACCTCTTCTTCAGCCGTTCCTCGGCCCCATTTGAGAATCTCCGCACTGGAGCAGAACATGTCCCGCAAGACCCCCATCGAGCGCTACCGGAACATCGGTATCTCGGCCCACATCGATGCCGGCAAGACGACGACGACCGAGCGCATCCTGTTCTACACCGGTGTCAATCACAAGATCGGTGAAGTGCACGACGGCGCCGCGACGATGGACTGGATGGAGCAGGAGCAGGAGCGCGGCATCACGATCACCTCGGCGGCCACGACCTGCTTCTGGAAGGGGATGGACTTTTCGCATCCCGAGCATCGCATCAACATCATCGACACCCCGGGCCACGTCGACTTCACGATCGAGGTCGAGCGCTCGATGCGCGTGCTCGATGGCGCCGTCATGGTCTACGACTCGGTCGGCGGGGTGCAGCCGCAGTCCGAGACCGTTTGGCGCCAGGCCAACAAGTACAAGGTGCCGCGCCTCGCGTTCGTCAACAAGATGGACCGC
>JANXXS010000313.1 GCA_025350505.1 Burkholderiales bacterium | reverse complement strand
GACACCGGCGTCGGCGTCTGCGGCAAGGAAGGGCAGAGCGTGCCGGTCGGCGTCGGCCAGCCGACGCTGCGCATCGACCGGCTGACCGTCGGCGGAACGGCCTAAACCACTCTGACGTCGAGGGTCGGCAATCCGGCGATCGATCCCTGCATCACGTCGCCCGGCACGACCGGGCCGACGTTTTCCGGCGTGCCGCTGTAGATGATGTCGCCCGGCATCAACGCGAAGGCCTGCGAGAGCTTCGAGATCTGTTCGGCGACGCTCCACGTCATCCTGTTCAGGTCGGCGCTCTGCTTGACCACGCCGTTGACCTTGAGCGTGATGGCGCCGTTCGTAAAGTGCCCGACATCGGCGACCCGATGCAGCGGCCCCATCGGCGCCGAATGGTCGAAGCTCTTGCCGATCTCCCAGGGCTTCTTCTCGTCGCCCATCGCACGCTGCAGGTCCCGGCGCGTCATGTCGAGGCCGATCGTGTAGCCGTAGACGAGCGACAAGGCTTGATCGACCGGCACATTCTTGCCGCCTTTGCCCAACGCGGCGACAAGCTCGATCTCGTAGTGGTAGTTCCTGGTCAGCGGCGGGTAGGGATGGTCGGCCGTGCTGCCGATGGCGACAAACTGGATCGCGTCGCTGGGCTTCTGGAAGAAGAAGGGCGGCTCACGCGTCGGGTCGGACCCCATCTCGCGGGCGTGCGCCGCGTAGTTGCGACCGATGCAGTAGATGCGGCGTACCGGAAACATCTCGCTCGAGCCGACGATCGGCAGCATCGGCCGGGCGACGCTGAAGACGGTTCGCGCGCTTGCCGTCGCAGCCGACAGCGACGCTCCGCTTGCGCAACCGGCGAGCGCGGCAAGGCCCGTGACGGCGCCCGTGGACAACACTTTCCTTCGATCCATGCCTGTCTCCTTGACGCTGCTTCGCGGCGCCAAATCGCCGTGCTACATTGGCACCCATGATTTCGCGCGCCTGGTTCTTTGCGTATTTTGCGTTCTCGCACCGCTCGGCGGATGGAGAGGATTGACGCTGGACAGGACAAGCGCTAACCGAATCCAAACCGCCGGGCAACCCCCGGCGGTTTTTCTTTGTCGAAGGAACTCGTCATGATGAAGCACAACAACCCGACCGCCGAGAGCGCGTATGCGCACGGCGAACGCACCAGCCGGACCGACGACCTGCGGATCAAGGACGTAACGCCCTTGCCGCCGCCGGAGCACCTGATCCGCTTCTTTCCGATTGCCGGCACGCCGGTCGAGCAGCAGATCGGCGCGACCCGCGGCGCGATCCGCCGCATCATGCAGCGCGAGGACGACCGGCTGCTCGTCATCATGGGTCCGTGCTCGATCCACGACCCGCTCGCCGCCGTCGAGTACGCGAGAAAGCTCAAGGCCGAGCGCGACCGCTTCGCCGGCACGCTCGAGATCGTGATGCGCGTCTATTTTGAAAAGCCGCGCACTACGGTCGGTTGGAAGGGCCTCATCAACGACCCCTACCTCGACGAGAGCTATCGCATCGACGAGGGTTTGCGCATCGGCCGGCAATTGCTGCTCGAGATCAACCGACTGGGCATGCCGGCCGGCAGCGAGTTCCTCGACGTGATCTCGCCGCAATACCTGGGCGACCTGATCGCCTGGGGCGCGATCGGTGCGCGCACGACCGAAAGTCAGGTCCACCGCGAGCTCGCCTCGGGCCTTTCGGCGCCGATCGGCTTCAAAAACGGCACCGACGGCAACATCCGGATCGCCATCGACGCGATCCAGGCGGCGGCGCGTCCGCATCACTTTTTATCGGTGCACAAGAACGGCCAGGTCGCGATCGTCGAGACCCGCGGCAACAAGGACTGCCACGTCATCCTGCGCGGCGGCAAGGCGCCGAACTACGACGCGGCGTCGATAGCGGCTGCCTGCAAGGAGATCGAGGCGGCCAAGCTGCCGTGCACGCTGATGATCGATTGCAGCCATGCCAACAGCAGCAAGAACCACTTGCGGCAGATCGACGTGGCACGCGATGTTGCCGGCCAATTGCGTGACGGCAACCGGTGCATCTTCGGCGTGATGGTCGAAAGTCACCTCGTGGCCGGAGCGCAGAAATTCAGTGCCGGCAAGGACGACCCGGCTAAGCTCGCGTACGGACAGAGCATCACCGACGCTTGCATCGGCTGGGACGATTCGATCGACGTGCTCGAGGCCTTGAGCGAGGCAGTTGGGGAGCGGCCCCAGTAACCGGCACCCGTTGACCGGTTCTGGGCGTGCGCGCCGCTCAGTCGGCGCTTCGAGCGAGGCGGTCGCTATTCCAGTACACGTCATCGCCGCCCAAGCCGTCGAGATTGGCGCGGTTGAGGACGCGAGCGAGAACGAACAGCAGATCGCTCAGCCGATTCAGAAACTGGCGCGGCTCGGTGCGCACCGGTTCGCTCGCCGCGAGGGCAACGACCGAACGCTCGGCGCGCCGCGCCACCGTGCGGCCGACGTGGGCCAGCGCAGCGCTTCGGGTGCCGGTCGGAAGAATGAATTCCTTGAGCCTTGGCAAGCCTGAGTTGTAGCGCGCAAGCGCGGCATCGAGGCGAGCGACCGCTTCGCTCTTGAGCAGTTCGTAGCCCGGAATCGACAATTCGCCGCCGAGGTTGAACAGCTCGTGCTGGATGACGACCAGCAACTCGCGGACATCGTCGGGCAGGGGCTCGGCAAGCAGCACGCCGAGATGGGAGTTCAGTTCGTCGGCGTCGCCGAGCGCGGCGATGCGCAGGTGGTTCTTGCCGACACGCGAACCGTCGCCCAGGCCGGTCGTGCCGTCGTCGCCGGTGCGGGTCGCGATCTGGGTCAGTCGGTTGGACATGGTTCTCTCCATCCTAACAGCGCGACCGCCGGCGACGCGGCAGCTTCCTACAATGTGCCGACGGTGCCCCGCCACCGAGGAGACGCCGCATGAACGCACCGCTGCCCGCCCACCTGCTTCCGCAACTGTCACCGCGCGCCGTTCCTGCCGCAATGCTCGATGCGCTGAAGGCGCATTTCAAGGATCGCTGCTCGACCGCTCTGGCCGTGCGCGAACAGCATGGTCGCGACGAATCGCCGATCGACGCACCACCGCCCGAAGCCGTGGTCTTTTGCGAGAGCACCGAAGACGTCGCCGCGGTCGTCAAGCTTGCCGATCGGTACGCCGTGCCGGTCATTCCCTTTGGCGTTGGCTCGTCGCTGGAAGGTCATCTGCTGGCGGTGCAAGGCGGCGTGAGCATCGACCTTTCGCGAATGAACAAGGTGATCGCCGTCAACGCCGAGGATCTGACCGTGACCGTGCAGGCTGGCGTGACGCGGATGCGGGTCAACGAAGAGATCCGACACACCGGCCTGTTCTTTCCGATCGATCCGGGCGCCGATGCGTCGATCGGCGGCATGTGCGCCACCCGGGCCAGCGGAACCAACGCGGTCCGCTACGGGACGATGCGCGAGAACGTGCTCGGCCTGAAGGTGGTCACATCTCAAGGCGAGGTGATCCACACCGGAACCCGGGCGCGCAAGTCTTCGGCCGGCTACGACCTGACGCGCCTCATGATCGGCAGCGAAGGAACGCTCGGCGTCATGACCGAGATCACCTTGCGCGTCTATCCGCAGCCCGAGGCAGTGTCGGCGGCAACCTGCACCTTCCCGTCGATCGACGCGGCGGTGCGCACCACGATCCAGATCATCCAGATGGGCATCCCGATCGCCCGCTGCGAACTGCTCGACCGCTTTGCGGTACAGGCGGTGAACCGACATGCCAAGCTCTCGCTGACCGAGGCGCCGATGCTGCTGATGGAATTCCATGGCAGCGAAGCGAGCGTCGCCGAGCAAGCGGCGACGGTGCAGGAGATCGCCAGCGAGCACGGCGGCGAAGGCTTCCAGTGGGCGACGACGCCGGAAGAGCGCAAAAAACTGTGGACGGCACGCCACCACGCCTATTTCGCCGGCCTGCAGATGAAGCCGGGCTGCCGCACGGTGACGACAGACACGTGCGTGCCGATCTCGCGCCTGGCCGAATCGGTGGTGATGGCGTCCGAAGAGGCGGTGTCCGCCGGCCTGCAGCACTACATCGTCGGCCATGTCGGCGACGGCAACTTCCACATCGCCTACCTGGTCGATCCGAACAAGCCCGAAGAGCGTGAAATTGCCGAGCGGCTCAACGAGGCGCTCGTCATGCGCGCCTTGGCGATGAACGGCACCTGCACCGGCGAGCACGGGATCGGCCTGCACAAGATGAGATTTTTGGTCAGCGAAGCGGGCGCCGGCGCGATCGAGATGATGCGCACCGTGAAGCGCGCCCTCGACCCGAAGAACATCATGAACCCGGGCAAGATCTTCGCGCTCTGAGCGCAGCCGCGCGCGTCGGTCAGCGCGTCAGAACGTCTTCGTGCAGCAGCTCGTCGTGCGAGGGAATCCAGATGCGGTTGTTCGGCGTCGAGACGATGCGCCGCACGAAGTCGGCCTTCAGCCCGGCCTGCCGATAGAGCTCGGACTCCTCGCGGTCGACCGGCGCGGCACCGTCGTCGGCCGACTCACCGATCGCCCGGCCGCGGTGAAAGCCGATCCGCGCGTTGTTGCCCGCCGAGCGGTTGGCGCCGGCGAGCAGCACCAAGGTGCACGCCGAGAAGCATTCGCCCTCGACCCGCGTGTTGATCTGGTAGCGGTGCACGACGTCGGCCATCCGGTTGCCCTCGCGCAGCCAGCCGCCGGGCGAGTCGAGCAGAAGCGTGCCGACCTTCGGACCGTCGCCGATCGCCTTGTCGATCGCGGCGGCAGCGCCCTCGTTGATGCCACCGGAAAAGGCGACGACGCGGCCGTCGTCGCGCAGCGTCACCTCGAACCCTTCGGTCGGCTGCTTGCCATTGGCAACGGCCCAGTGCTCCTTGAGGTAGGGGCCGAGCTTGCCCAGCTCGTGCAGCGTGGCGGCCGTGCCGAGCCCGAGCGACAGCAGGGCGAGCAGCGGCCAGAGTACCTGCGTGCCGGCGCTCAGGCGCCGCAGCGCCGATATCGTCGTGCCGAACACCGACCAGAGCCAGACGACGAGCAGGAGCGGCTCGAAGCACAGCACGGCGATCGAGACCGCACGCATGCTGCCGCGGTTGCCGAGCTCGCGAAAAAGCCAGGCGCCGGCGAACGCCAGCCCCCAGCCGACCAGGATCGTGTGCAACCAGTACGAGCGGCCCAGCGAGTAGTCGCCGACCAGATGGCGCCAGAGCAGCCCGGCACGCGCTTCGGGGCGGTCGTAGCGCGATCGCCCCGGCGGCCCGCTCACATCCGCTCGAGCTCCGAGGCGGTGATCGACCAGTGCGTCGTCACGTCGCCGTAGGAATCGACACTCTCCAGATTGACGCCGAAGCCCCAGAGCCGGGCGACGTGCTTCAACACTTCCTGGGCGCCGTCATGCAAGGGACGGTTGTTGTGCCGAGTGTGGCGCAGGGTCAGCGAGCGGTCGCCGCGCAGATCGACACTCCACACCTGGATGTCGGGCTCGCGCGAGCCGAGGTCATACTGGCGCGACAGGGCTTCGCGCACATGCCGGTAGCCGGCGGTGTCGTGGATCGCCGAGACGCGCAGGTGCTCGTCGTGCTCGTCGTCGAGTATCGAGAACAGGCGCAGGTCACGGATCACCTTGGGCGAGAGGTACTGGCCGATGAAGCTCTCGTCCTTGAAGTTGCGCATCGCGTGGTGCAGCACCGGCAGCCACGGCGTGCCGGCGAATTGCGGGAACCACTCGCGGTCTTCGTCGGTCGGGTGCTCGCAGATGCGGCGCAGGTCGGTGTACATGGCGAAGCCGAGCGCGTAGGGATTGATGCCGCCGTAGGCCGGGTGCCCCACCGGAGGCTGGAAGACGACGTTGGTGTGCGACTTCAGCCACTCGATCATCACGCCGTCGGTGAGGTGGCCTTCCTCGTACAGCGTGTTGAGCAGCAGGTGGTGCCAGAAGGTGGCCCAGCCCTCGTTCATCACCTGCGTCTGGCGCTGCGGATAGAAGTACTGCGCGACCTTGCGCACGATGCGAACGACCTCGCGCTGCCAGGGCTCGAGCAGCGGCGCATTCTTCTCGATGAAGTAGAGGATGTTTTCCTGCGGCTCGGCCGGGAAGCGCTTCGCGTCGACGCTGTCTTCGGCGCGGTCGGGCCGCCGCGGCAGGGTGCGCCAGATGTCGTTGACCTGCGTCTGCGCGTAGGCCAGCCGCTCGGTGCGCCGCGCCAACTCGTCGGCCAGCGACAGCTTGCTCGGCCGGTGGTAGCGGTCGACGCCGTAGCTCTGCAGCGCATGGCAGCTGTCGAGCGTGTCTTCAACCGCCTCCATGCCGTGCTTTTCCTCGCACTCGGCGATGTAGTTTCGCGCGTAGACCAGGTAGTCGATGATCGACGACGCATCAGTCCACAAGCGGAACAGATAGTTGCCCTTGAAAAAGCTGTTGTGTCCGTAGGCAGCATGGGCGATGACGAGGGCCTGCATCGCCGTCGTGTTTTCCTCCATCAGATAGCTGATGCAGGGGTCGGAGTTGATGACGATCTCGTAGGCCAGGCCCATCTGGCCGCGCCGGTAGCGGCGCTCGTTGGCGATGAACTCCTTGCCGTAGCTCCAGTGCCGGTAGTTCACCGGCATACCGACCGACGCGTACGCGTCCATCATCTGCTCGGCGGTGATGACCTCGAGCTGATTGGCGTAGGTGTCGAGGGCGTAGCGGGCGGCGACGGCGCGGATCTTCTCGTGGTA
>JANXXS010000294.1 GCA_025350505.1 Burkholderiales bacterium | reverse complement strand
ATCCTGCGTTCCACCCGGATCTCCGGCTGCCACGACGGCGGTGCCGCGAAGCGCGCCCGCAGTGCCTGCGGCGTCAGGGCGGCGCCTGGCACGGCGGGCAGGTGCGAATCGACCCCGACCACGGCGGCGGTGCGCGGATCGAAACCGGCCGGCCGGGACAGCGATGGAGGGGCGGCGGCAGGAGGATGGGTCATAGCCAGATCGGCGCCGGAAATGAAAAAGCCGCCCCGGCACAAGGCCAGCGGCGGCTCGGCGCAGCGTGACTGAAGGCTTACTCGGCTGCCACGGCGGCAGCGGCCTTCGCGCGGGATGGCAGCTTTTCGCGGATCCGCGCCGACTTTCCGCTGCGCTCGCGTAGGTAGTACAGCTTGGCGCGACGCACGTCGCCACGGCGCTTGACTTCGATGCCGGCGATCAGCGGGCTGTAGGTCTGGAAGGTGCGCTCGACCCCCTCGCCGCTCGACACCTTGCGAACGATGAAGCTCGAGTTGAGGCTGCGGTTGCGCTTGGCGATGACGACGCCTTCGAACGCCTGCAGCCGCTTGCGCGTGCCTTCGACGACGTTGACGCTGACGATCACCGTGTCGCCAGGGGCGAAGTCGGGGATCGTCTTGGCGAGACGGGCGATTTCCTCGTGCTCGAGGGTCTGGATGAGGTCCACGGGATGCTCCAATGCGATCGTGCGCACGCCTTTGGGATAGGTATCGGGGCCGCATGGGGGCCTGCGTGGCAGAGGATCGAAAAACCGCGAATTATAGCTTTGGCGATGTCCGCCTGGCCAACTGCGCCCGATCGGCGGTGCTCAGGCGCCCCTCGGATTCGGCCGCGGCCAGGAGGTCGGGCCGGCGCTCCGCGGTCAGCATCAACGCCTGATCGCGACGCCAGCGCTCGATCGCCGCGTGGTTGCCCGAGAGCAGGATTTCGGGCACGGCGTCGCCGCCGCCAGCGCCGGCCAGGACTTCGGGACGGCTGTAGTGCGGGCAGTCGAGCAGGCCTTCGGAAAAACTGTCCTGCTCGTGCGAACGCGCGTCGCCGAGGACGCCCGGCTGCAGCCTCGCGATGGCATCGAGCAGGGCCAGCGCGGGGATCTCGCCGCCCGAGAGCACGTAGTCGCCCACGCTCAGCTCGATGTCGACGTGCCGGTCGATGAAACGCTGGTCGACGCCTTCGTAGCGGGCGCAAAGAAGGATCGCGCCGCCGCCGGCCGCGAGCTCGCCGACCGTGGCCTGCTTCAGCGGGCGGCCGGCCGGCGAGAAGTTGACGAGCGGGGCCGGTACGGGCTCGGCCCGGTCGGTGCGAATCGCCTCCAGGGCGCGCGTCAGCGGCTCGGCGAGCAGCACCATACCCGGGCCGCCGCCGTAGGGCCGATCGTCGACGCGGGCGTGCGGCGGATCGCCGAAGTCGCGCAGCTGCCAGAGGCGCACGTCGACCTGGTGCGACTCGAAGGCGCGGCGCGTCACACCATGCACGAAATGCGCTTCGAAGAGCTCGGGGAAGAGCGTGATCACGTCGAATCTCATGGTCGGCGCCAGCGCTCAGTAACCGAGGCCCCAGTCGACGGTGATCCTGCGTGCGGCGAGATCGACCGTATCGACGTAGGCCGAGACGAAGGGGATCAATCGTTCCTCGGCAACGGGCTCGGTGTCCGGCCCGGTCGGCTGCACGCGAAGGACGCCGTGCGGGCCGGTGTCGATCAGCCCGGCCACGACGCCGAGGGCGACGCCCTCGCGATTGATGACATCCAGCCCGATCAGGTCGGCCCAATAGAACTCGTCGGCGCCAACCTTGGGAAAACCGGAGCGAGCTACGAAGATGCGCGCACCGCGCAGCGCCTCCGCTGCGGTGCGGTCGTCGACGCCGCCGGCGGTGGCGACGAGGCCATCGCCGTGCTCGCGCACTTCACGAATGTCGAGGAAGCCGGGCACGCTGCCCGGCAGGGGCCGCCGCACGGGGCCGGCCTCGGGGTTCTGCAGATGCCAGCGGCGAGCCGCCAGCAAGGCTTCGGCGGGGTTCGCGTAGGGCTGGACCTTGAACCAGCCCTTCAGGCCCCAGGCATCGCCGATGCGCCCGACTTCGAGCGCGTCGTCGGGCCACGCTGCGTCGGCCATGGCGACGCGGCCGCGGTCCGCCTCAGGCGGCCGCGGTCTTCGCCTGCTCGACGAGACGACGCACGGTGGGCGACATCTGCGCGCCGTGGCCGGTCCAGTGCTCGACGCGGTCGAAGGCGACGCGCAGCGGCTGCTCGCCACCCGAAGCGACCGGGTTGTAGAAGCCGACGCGCTCGATGAAGCGACCGTCGCGACGCAGCCGCGAATCGGCTACGACGATGTTGAAGAAGGGGCGCTTCTTGGCGCCTCCGCGGGCAAGCCGAATCACGACCATGATGAAATCCTCGGTGTCGGGACACGTCCCGCGAAAAACCGCGCATTATAAACTCTGTCGATGGACACGTCGCTTTGCCCCCTGCGATGAGCGCTGTCGTGATCCGCCCGAGCACGGCCGACGACCTCGACGCGGTGACGCGCATCTACGCCTGGAACGTCGAGCACGGCACCGGCACTTTCGAGATCGAGGCGCCGGATCGCGGCGAGATGGAGCGCCGGCGCGGCGACGTGCTCGTCAAGGGCTTGCCCTGGATCGTGCTCGAAAGCGCCGGCCAGGTGGTCGGCACGCCTACGCCAACCAGTTCCGGCCGCGGCCCGCTTATCGATTCTGCGTCGAGGACTCGATCTGCATCGCGCCCGAGGCGACCGGCAAGGGCTTCGGCCGCCTGCTTCTCGCCGAGCTGCTGGCCCGCTGCGAGGCCGCCGGCGTGCGGCAGATGCTCGCGGTGATCGGCGACTCGGCCAACACCGGCTCGATCGGCGTGCACCGCGCGCTCGGCTTCGCGCCGGTCGGCACCATGCAGGCCGCGGG
>JANXXS010000211.1 GCA_025350505.1 Burkholderiales bacterium | reverse complement strand
CGTTTGACTATTGCTTGCTGAAGATGGGGAACGGAGGGACGCAAGCCGTGCCGTTCTGGCGTCACGACGCAGCAGGAAACCGACTAGAGAACATCACAGACTGGTCCCTCGCCGAATTCAAGAAGCACTACCAGCCCGGTCGCGGCAGGAAGGCGCAGCCGATCACCAAGGAAGCCATCTTCCACTACGTCTACGCGGTGCTGCACGACCCGCGGTACCGCGAGAAATACGCGCAGAACCTGAAGCGCGAGTTGCCGCGCGTTCCGCTCTACGGCGAAAGCGAGGCGACATTCTGGCAGTGGGCCGGCTGGGGCGCCGAGCTGATGGCGCTTCACATCGGCTACGAAGCGGTCGAGCCGTTCGTGCTGAAGCGCGTGGACGTGGCCGACGAAAAGGTGCGCGCCGCCGGCCAGTCGCCCAAGCCATCGCTCAAGGCCGACAAGGAAGCCGGTCGCATCGTCGTCGACAGCGAAACCACGCTCACCGGCGTTCCAGCCAGTGCATGGCGCTACCTGCTCGGCAACCGAAGCGCGATCGAATGGGTGCTCGATCAGCACAAGGAGAAGAAGCCCAGGGACCCGACGATCCGCGCGAAGTTCGACACCTATCGTTTCGCCGACCACAAGGAGCGCGTGATCGACCTGCTCGCCCGAGTCACGACGGTGAGCGTCGATACGATGCGGATCGTGGAATCCATCCGGTCAGGGCCGAGGTAATCCCCGATGCGGGTTTTCCCGCAATCTCGATAATCGAGACCATGGAAGAGCAGCGCATCACCATCAGCCTTCACGACGAGTCGGTCGGCTACGACATCTCGCCGGCTCGCGTGCCGCTGGCGCTGCTGCGCATGTTCGCGAACGACGTGCATGAATTTCTTCGTGGCGATGGGTTGAGCCCGGAGGCTACCGGTCTCGAGGTGGCCGTGATCGACGGATCGCTCGGAATACTCACGGCACCCGTCACCGACGCCGGGTTGTTGGCAGATCTGCGTCACCTGTCGCAGTCCGAGTCGATCGACTCGCTGGATCCTCGCCGCCGGCCCGTCGTCGAGCGCTGGCAGAAAGCTGCGAAGAGCGCCCGCCATGCGCGCTACAAGATATCGGCGCCGATGCTTGCGCACCCGGTCGTCATCAGTGCGGCCAGCGACTTCCATGCGGACGACGCCGACCAGTGGGTGCGTGTGGAGCGCTACGTTCGGGGCGAAATTGAAGACCTCGGTGGCAGTACGCGCACCAACGCTCATATCCGTCTCCCCGACGGCAAACTGCTAAAGGTGGACACGGATCGCGCGGCGTTGCGCGACGACAAGATAAACCGCTTGTACAAGCCGGCGATGGTGCGCATCACGGCGGGCTACAACGTCGTGACCCGAGAGTACCGGGATGCTCGCTTGATCGAGTTCGTCGAGCATGACACGCGGATCGACGAAAAGGAGCTGGAGCGTCTGTTCCAGCGCGGCGCCAAAGCATGGCGCGACGTGCGCGATGCGGCGGAATGGGTGGAGAACCTGCGGGGGAACGGGTCTTGACCGCCTTCCTTGTCGACACCAGCTTTCTGATCTCGTTTGCCGATCCAGCCCGGCCGCACCACGTGGCCGCAGCCGCTTACTTCCGAGAGGCGTTACAACGCGATGTGCCGCTCTATTTTTCGGCAATAGCGGCATCCGAATTTCAAGTCAAGCAAGCCGTGACGGACTTGCCCCTGCGCAACTTCATCGTGCTGCCTTTCAACTTCGATCATGCGATGACTGCCGGCTTGTTGATGCGGCAACTGGACCGCGATCCGAGCGATCGGCGCGACGTGGTCAAGGACGACGTGAAGCTGATCGCGCAAGCCGTATGTGAGTCGGTGAGCCATGTGTTGACCGAGGACCGACATACGCTGGCCAAGTATGTCCAGCGGTTCAATGATGCAGGACAAACCACGTTGAAGACGATCCTCCTGGCTGAAGGCTTCGACCTGGCATGGTTCAACGAGGGTCAGCAGGGAATTCCTGGTACTTGAGAAGGTTCGCGCCGACGATCGATGCCAGTCGTGATTCGCCCACTTGGCCGCACCGCCTACGACCTCACGCTCGACGCCATGCGCGCCTTCTCGGCCGCGCGCGCTGCCGACACGCCCGACGAGATCTGGCTCTGCGAGCATCCGCCGGTGTTCACCCAGGGCATCGCCGGCAAGGCCGAGCATGTGCTCGATGCCGGCGCCATTCCGGTCGTGCCCACGGACCGTGGCGGCCAGGTCACCTACCACGGGCCGGGCCAGGTGGTCGCCTATCCGCTGATCGACCTGCGCCGGCTCGGCATCTACGTCAAGGAATACGTGTTCCGGCTCGAGCAGGCGATCCTGAAGACGATCGATGGGTTCGGGGTGACCGGGCACCGCGTGCGCGGCGAACCCGGCGTCTACGTCCGTCTCGGCGACCCGTTCGGCCATGCCGTGCTCGCGACGAAACCGTCACCCCGGCCCTCTCCAGCGGGAGCGGGAGAGGGAGACAACGGCCGGGACCCGTTCGCCGGGCTCGGCAAGATCGCGGCGATCGGCGTCAAGGTGAGCCGGCACCGCACCTATCACGGCGTGGCGCTCAACGTCGCCATGGACCTGCGCCCCTTCGAGCGCATCCATCCGTGCGGTCATGCCGGGCTGAAAACGATCGACCTTTCTACAATCGGCGTTCGCGCTTCGTGGGACGATGCGGCGAAGACCCTCGGCGAGCAGCTCGCCGCCACCCTGAGCCCCTGATGACGCCCCTGCCGATCTACGACGCGACGCAAAAGCAGAAGGCCGAGGCCAAGACCTCGCGCATTCCGATCAAGGTCGTTGCCGCCGAGACGCTGAAAAAGCCCGACTGGATCCGCGTCAAGGCCGGCTCGCCCTCGACCCGCTTCTACGAGATCAAGCAAATCCTGCGCGAGCACAAGTTGCACACGGTCTGCGAGGAAGCGTCGTGCCCGAACATCGGCGAGTGCTTCGGCAAGGGCACCGCGACCTTCATGATCATGGGCGACAAGTGCACCCGGCGCTGCCCGTTCTGCGACGTCGGCCACGGCCGGCCCGACCCGCTCGACGCCGACGAGCCGATGAACCTGGCCACGACGATCGCGGCGCTGAAGCTGAAGTACGTCGTCATCACCAGCGTCGACCGCGACGACCTGCGCGACGGCGGCGCGGCCCACTTCGTCGCCTGCATCGAGAAGACGCGCGAGCTTTCACCCGAGACGAGGATCGAGATCCTGACGCCCGATTTCCGCGGCCGCATGGATCGCGCGCTCGAGATCCTGAAAGCGGCGCCGCCGGACGTCATGAACCACAACCTCGAGACCGCGCCGCGCCTCTACAAGGAAGCGCGTCCGGGCTCCGACTACGCCTTCTCGCTCAACCTGCTCAAGCGCTTCAAGGAGTTCGCGCCGCAGGTACCGACCAAGAGCGGCGTCATGGTCGGCCTGGGCGAGACCGACGACGAGATCCTGCAGGTGATGCGCGACATGCGCGCCCACGACATCGACATGCTGACGATCGGCCAATATCTGGCGCCGAGCGGCCACCACCTGCCGGTGCGCCGCTACGTCCACCCCGACACCTTCCGGATGTTCGAGCGCGAGGCGGCGGCGATGGGGTTCTCGCATGCCGCGGTCGGCGCGCTGGTTCGCTCGAGCTACCACGCGGACCAGCAGGCGCACGCGGCGGGCGTCGCCGCCACACTCTGACCGATCCCGATGACCGCCGCCTCGGCACTCGGCCCGTCGGTCGACCCGGAGCTTTCCTGCGGCAATTGCCGCGCGACGATGCGTCGCGTCGCGCTCGCCGGTCACTACGGCGCGGCCGTCGAGCTCGACCTTTGCGTC
This sequence comes from Burkholderiales bacterium, assembly GCA_025350505.1. Lineage (GTDB taxonomy): Bacteria > Pseudomonadota > Gammaproteobacteria > Burkholderiales > Burkholderiaceae_C > Schlegelella_A. The sequence goes on along the minus strand of JANXXS010000211.1, from coordinate 8,618 downwards.
AGCTGCAACCTGGTCTGGTTCGACGGCACCGAGACCGCGCGGCTGAGCGGCGCCGGCATGCTCGAGCTGATCGGCCGCATGGCCGAAGCCTGCGACCTGCCGTTCCAGCCGCTGCATCCGGGCACGCGCTGCCCGCGCTGCTCGGGGCCGGTGAAGATCGTGCACAACCAGTCGCGCTGGGGCCGCTCGGTGCAGCTGCAATGCCTGAAGCGCGATGGCGCCTACCAGTCCTTTGCCGAGTTCCTCGAGGAAAAGGGTTTGCTGCGGCCGATGTCGCGCGTCGACCGGGCCCGGCTGCTGCTCGACCGGGGCCGGATCGACTGCGTCAATTGCGGCGCCGCGATCGGCAAGGCCGACGAGCGCTGCCCGTGTTGCAACTCGGTGCCCAGCCTGCTCGACGTGGCCCGGTTGGCGCGCGCCCTCGATCCCGAGGCGATGCTCGCGCCGCGCGAGTTGCCGCAGCCGTCGGCGCAGCAGCAGGCCATGCAATGTGCCGCCTGCGGCGCAGCGCTGCCGCCGGGCGAGACGATGAGCTGCGCGCAATGCGGCGCCACGCTTGCCATTGCGACCCTGCGCGAGGCCTACGCGGCGGTCGAGAAGCTCGCGCCGGTGCTGAAGGCGAATGGCGAGCATCCGCCTGCGGAGGTGATCAAGCGCCGGCTCGAAGCGATCCAGGCCGACCTGCCGCGACGCCGCGAGTGGGTGGCGGGCATGGACGAAGAGACGCGACAGCGTCGCGGCTATGGCAAGCCGATCGAGTGGTCGACCTGGGTCGAGCGCGGCCCGCAGCTGGCCCGCGCCGTGCTGGTCGGCGCCGCCATCTGGCTGGTGTGGTGGTTCTGGCGCTGAGACCGGCACCGATGCGCCGATGCGTCTTGCGTCGGCGATGAGCGCCACGCTGTTCGCGCTCGGCGCGATCGCGCTCTGGGCGACGCTGGCCTCGCTCGGCGTCGCCCTCGCGCATGCGCCGCCCTTCCTGCTGACCGGCCTGGCGCTCGTCATCGGCAGCGTGCCGGCCTGGCCGCTGGCGCGCAGCTGGCGCGTGCCGGTGTCGACGCTCGCGCTTGGCGTGTACGGCCTGTTCGGCTTCCACTTCCTGCTTTTCATCGCCCTGCGCCATGCGCCGCCGGTCGAGGCCAACCTCGTCAACTACCTCTGGCCGCTTTTCATCGTCGTGCTCGCGCCGGTATTCCTGCCGGACCTGCGCTTGCGGCCGGTCCACATCGCTGCCGCGCTCGCAGGGTTCGTCGGTGCGGCGCTCGCCATCCTTGGCGGACGAAGCATCGAAGGGAGATTTGCCTGGGGCTACGTGGCCGCCCTGGGCTCGGCTTTCATCTGGGCCAGCTATTCGCTCATGACGCGCCGCGTGCCGCACTTTCCGACCGCGGCCGTCGGCCTGTTCGGGCTCGTCTCCGGCGTGCTGGCGCTGATCTGCCACCTCGCGTTCGAGCCCGACGTGTCGCTGTCGGGCAGCGACTGGGTGCTGATCGTCCTGACCGGCCTCGGCCCGCTCGGCGCCGCTTTCTACCTGTGGGACGCCGCCCTGAAGCGCGGCGACGCGCGGCGCATCGGCATCCTCAGCTACCTGACACCCTTGGCCTCGACGCTGCTGCTCGTGGCGACGACGGGGCGGACACTGACGCTGTGGATCGCGGTGGCCGCACTGCTCATCGTCGGCGCGGCGATCGCCGGCGTGCGGGCGCGCTGACCCGACGCCGCACAATGCGCCGACTCCGGCCACCCGCGCCGGTTCAAGGAGCCCCCATGAGACGCAGAGAGATCACGCTGGGGGCGATCGGCGCGGTCTGCCTGGGCAGGGCCGGTCGAGGCGAGGCCGCCGAGCCGAGCGATGCCGACGCGGCTTCCGGCATTCGCGCTGCGCTCGAGCGAGGCGCCATCGCGGCGGTGGGCACGCTCGGTCGGCAGGACGGGTTTCTGGGCAACCCCAAGGTCAGGATCGAGCTGCCCGGCTCGCTGAAGGATGCGGCGAAGCTGCTGCGCCTCACCGGCCAGCAGCATCGCGTCGACGAGCTCGTCACGGCGATGAACCGTGCTGCGGAAGCCGCGGTGCCCGAAGCGAAGGCGATGCTGATCGCCGCCGTCAAGTCGATCAGCGTGGGCGATGCGCGGCGCATCGTCAGCGGTGGCGACGATTCGGTGACGAAGTTCTTTGCCGCAAAGACGCGCACGCCGCTGGGCGAGAAGTTTCTGCCCATCGTCAAGCGGGAGACGGCGCGCGTCGACCTGGCCGCGCGCTTCAACGCCGTCGCCGGCCAGGCGGCAGGAATGGGATTGATCAAGGGCGACGATGCCAACATCGAGCGCTACGTGACCGGCAAGGCGCTCGACGGCCTGTACGTCATGATCGGCGAGGAGGAACGGAAGATCCGCCGCGACCCGATCGGCACCGGCAGCGCCTTGCTGGCGCGGGTGTTCGGCAGGTAGGAGCGGCCCGGCCGGGCCGCGACGCGCTACAGGCTTCGCGACAGCTCGAACATCAGCGCCGCCGGCAGCGAGCTGGCGACGACGTCGCGGCCGATGCGCGCCATCGTCGCGCCGTTGGTGCCCGACATCTCGAAGGTCGAGCCCTGCTCGAGAATCTCGATGAAGACGAAGTCCGGCACCTCGCCCAGGATCTCGTCGCGGAACGAGGTGAAGCGGCCGCCGCGCTGGATCGACTCGATGATGATGGCGTGCGGCAGGCCTTCCTTGCAGAAGCTCGCCGCCTCGTCGACCGAGCTGACGAAGTCGACCAGCATGCTCATGTTGCGCAACGCGTCGCGGATCAGCACGCGCACCTCGCGGCGCGACGCGACCACCAGCACGTGGCTGCCGGCGAGCGCCTTCGAGTTGCCGGACTGTGTCGACGCGTCGTCGATCTCGGAGGCCGACAGGCCCTCCATCTCCTCGCCCGCGGTCTTTGGAAATTCGAGGACCAGGGTGCTGATGCCGGCGGCGTCTTTGCGATCGACGACCAGGCCCATGGTCCAGGCCGTCTGCTCGATCAGCCGCCAGCTCAGCGAGTCGAGGCGCGGCGGCGCCGACGCGGTGACGCTTTCGTCGTCGACCTGGTCGGCCGGACGGTGCGCGAACTTGCAGGTCAGGCGCGCGAGCACCGGCCAGGTCTTGAAATCGATCGTGTACTCGACATGCGCGTGCGCGTTGGCGAGCGCCCAGTCGAGCGTCGCGTTGAGCAGGCTGAACAGCAGCGAGCCGTCGACGATGACGCGCGCCGACTTGAGCTGCGGCTTCAAGCCGATGCCGCGAGCCTGCGTTTCGCGGGCGCGTAGCGCGAGCACGCTCTTTAGCACTTCCTCGAGCTGCAGCACCTCGTGCGACTGGCGCACGCGGCCCGAGGCGAAGCGGGTGAGCTGCTGGCCGATCATGCCCACCTGGCGTGCCTGCTCGACCTCGTCGCGAAGGGCGCGCAGGCCGGCGCGGTCGATCTTGCCGGTGGCGGTGAGGACGTGGATGCGCTCGAGCGCCGCGGTCAGCGGCGCGGCGATCTCGGCGCCGACCTGCGAGACCAGCTCGTGCCAGCGCTCGGCGTCCGTGGCGGCATCGGCTTCGGGGTGGTTTCGCACGGCAAGGGAAAGGCTGGCTTGGGGCATCGGAGCGGTTGGTTCGGCAGGGTCGGCAGGGTCGGCAGGGAGCAAGAAGTGTCGGTGCCGGGCCCCCGGGGCGCCAGAGTTCGGCTGGATGGCGCGGACGAGCGGTCACAGAAAGTCTCGAAATGTGACAACTTGTTCACTAATTTCGCGCTAAAGGCCGGCCCCGAGGTGTCGGCCGGCAGGAATTTTTCAAACCGCGCCGTCGCGGCGCAAGGCGGCGACGGCGCCGGCGTCGAACCCGAACTCGGCCAGGACCTGCTCGGTATCGGCGCCGAGCAGAGGCGGGGCCCGCCGATAGCGGACCGGCGTCGCCGACAGCTTGAGCGGGCTGGCGACGACGCGGATCGAACCGGCCAGCGGGTGCGCTATCTCGACCGTCATGTCACGGGCGCGCACCTGCGGATCGGCGAAGACGTCGGCCAGGTCGTTGATCGGGCCGCACGGCACCTTGGCCGCTTCGAGTGCATCGAGCCACTCGGAGCGAGGACGCCGCTTCAGTGCGGCGGCGAGCAGTGGCACCAGCGTCGCCCGATGGCGGACGCGATCGGCATTGCGCGAAAAGCGCGCATCCACGGCCAGTTCGCTGCAGCCGGCGACGGCGCAGAAGCGGCCGAACTGGGCGTCGTTGCCGACCGCCAGGATGAGATGGCCGTCGGCGACCTCGAACACCTGGTAAGGAACGATGTTCTGGTGCGCGTTGCCGGCGCGCTGCGGCGCCACGCCGGTGGCCAGGTAGCCGGCGCCGAGGTTGGCGAGCATGGCGACCTGCGTGTCGAGCAGCGCCATGTCGATCGCCTGGCCCTGGCCGGTGGCGTCGCGATGGCGCAGCGCAGCGAGGATCGCCGTCACCGCGTACATGCCGGTGAACAGATCGGCCACGGCGACGCCGACCTTCTGCGGACCGCCGCCGGGGGCGTCGTCGGCGATCTCGGCGCGCGACGGGCCGGTCACGCTCATCAGGCCGCCCATGCCTTGCACGGCGTAGTCGTAGCCGGCGCGCTCGCGGTACGGGCCGGTCTGGCCGAAGCCGGTGACGGAGCAGTAGACGAGGCGGGGATTCAGCGCGAGCATCGACGCGGCGTCGAGGCCGTGCCGGGCCATGTCGCCGACCTTGAAGTTCTCGACCAGCACGTCGCACCGCATCGCCATCGTGCGTACCAGGCCGGCACCCGCGGGCGTGGCGATGTCGATGGTGATGGAGCGCTTGTTGCGGTTGGTGCCGAGGTAGTAGGCCGCTTCGCCGGTCTCCTGTCCGGCTGTGTCCTTCAGGAACGGCGGCCCCCAGCCACGGGTGTCGTCGCCGCCAGGGTGGCCGTCGCCGCTCGGCCGCTCGACCTTGATGACGTCGGCGCCGAGATCGGCCAGGACCTGTGTGCACCAGGGGCCGGCGAGCACGCGCGAGAGATCGAGGACGCGGACGCCGGAGAGGGCCTGCGGCGGCAGGGCGCCTTCGCTGGACGGCGCGGACGACGACGTAGCGGATGAGGACATCGCACCATTGTCGGCGTGCGGCGCTTGGGCGAGGCATCCGGATAATCTTCGCGATGAGGTTTTCGTCCGGCCCAGTGGAGGCCGTTCTACTCGTCGCACTGGCCGCCTGCACGCCTGCGCTGGACTGGCGTGCGGCGCATCTCGAAGGCAGCGGCGTGGCGATGCTGCTTCCCTGCCGGCCCGACCGGCATGAGCGCGTCGTGCGCCTGGCCGGCGTCGATCTGCGCATGCAGATGCATTCGTGCCACGCCGCGAACGCGTCCTTCTCGCTGACCTATGTCGACGCGGCGCAACCAGCTCAGGTCGGCGCGCTGCTCGACGAGCTGCGCGGCCGCGCCGTCGCAAACATCGCCGGCGTCAGCACGGTCCGCCCTTTCGCGGTGCCCGGCGCGACGCCGAACGAGCGCAGCGCGCAGCTGCGCATCGAGGGTCGGCTGCCCGACGGAAAAGGCGTCACGGAGCACGCCGCGTTCTTCGTCAAGGGCTTGCGCGTCTATCAGGCGTCGGCGATCGGCGAAGCCGTGTCGGCAGATGCGGTCGAGACCTTCTTCGGCGCGATCAAGGTCACGCCATGAGGAGGGCGGCGCAAAGGCGTGCGTTCACGGGCGCCGCAACTGTCGATAATGCGCGGCCATGCCCGGACTTCTGATCATTGCCCACGCGCCGCTCGCGTCGTCGCTGAAAGCCGTCGCCGAGCACGCGTTTCCCGACTGCGCCCGGCAACTCCTGGCGCTCGACGTGCCGGCCCACCTGCCTGTCGAGGAGATCGAGGCGCAGGCCCGGGTCATGCTCGAGCAGGTGCGCTCGCCCGAAGCGCTGATCCTGACCGACGTCTTCGGCGCCACGCCGTGCAACGTCGCGCAGCGCCTGGCCGACGGCGCGCAGGTCAAGGTGGTGGCCGGCGTCAACGTGCCGATGCTCTGGCGAACCCTGTGCTACGTCGGCGATTCGCTCGACGCGCTGGTGGCGCGCGCGATCGCCGGAGCGACCCAGGGCGTGATGCAGGTGGCCACGTCACGGCCGCAGAACCAAACCCTGAAAGCGCGAGGCAGTGATCAAGGCGACCACCAGGATCAATAACAAGCTCGGCCTGCACGCGCGTGCGTCGGCCAAGCTCACCAAGTTGGCCGGCAGCTTTCGCAGCGAGGTGTTCCTCAGCCGAAACGGCCGACGCGTCAATGCAAAGAGCATCATGGGGGTGATGATGCTGGCCGCCGGAATGGGCACCGAGGTCGAGATCGAGACCGAGGGCGAAGACGAGCGCCAGGCGATGGACGCGCTGGTCGCACTTATCGGCGACAAGTTCGGCGAAGGACAGTAGGAGTTGCTGCACTGCTAGGATCGTTCGCATGACCTTCCAGCTGTTCGGATTGCCGGTCTCCCGGGGCATCGCGATCGGGCGGGCGGTGCTTGTCGCGTCGAGCCGGATCGATGTCGCCCACTACTACGTCGGCGCCGACGCGGTCGAGACCGAGATCGATCGCCTGCGCGTCGCCCGCGACGCTGTCGCTGCCGGCCTGGCGGCGATGAAGAACGACCTGCCGGCCGAGGCACCGGCCGAGTTGTCGGCCCTGCTCGACGTTCACCTCATGCTGCTCCACGACGAGTCGCTCACGGGAGCGACCAAGCAGTGGATCCGCGAGCGTCACTACAACGCCGAGTGGGCGCTGTCGGCGCAGCTCGAGGTGCTGGCGCGCCAGTTCGACGAGATGGAAGACGAATACCTGCGCGAGCGCAAGGCCGATCTCGAGCAGGTCGTCGAACGCCTGCTCGGCGTACTGGCGCGCGGCGAGGACGGTGCCTCGCCGATCGTCGCGCCGGCAAGCGGCGGCGATCCGCTCGTGCTCGTCGCCAACGACATCTCGCCGGCCGACATGCTGCAGTGGAAGGGCGGCGTCTTCCTCGGCTTCGTCACCGACGTCGGCGGCAAGACCTCGCACACCGCGATCGTCGCGCGCAGCATGGACATCCCGGCGGTGGTCGGCGCCCGCGAAGCGAGTCGGCTGATCCGCCAGGACGACTGGCTCGTCATCGACGGCGATGCGGGCACGGTAATCGTCGATCCGCCGCCTTCGGTGATCGAGGAATACCGCGCCATCAAGCGCGAGCGCGACGCCAGCCGCGCCGGGTTGGCGCGGCTGCGCCATCTGCCGGCGGTGACGCTCGACGGCGAAGCGGTCGAGCTGCTCGCCAACATCGAACAGCCCGGCGATGCGGCGGCGGCGCTCGAGGCCGGCGCCTGCGGCATCGGTCTTTTCCGCAGCGAGTTCCTGTTCATGAATCGCGGCGGCGACCTGCCGGGCGAGGACGAGCAGTTCGAGGCCTATCGCACCGCCGTCGAGGCGATGAAAGGCCTGCCGGTGACGATCCGCACCGTCGACATCGGTGCCGACAAGGCGCTCGACCGGATGTCGGCCAACGAGCTGCGTCACGAGCACGCGCTGAACCCGGCGCTTGGCCTGCGCGCGATTCGCTGGAGCCTCTCGGATCCGGCAATGTTTCGCCAGCAGCTGCGCGCCATCCTGCGTGCCGCGGCGCATGGGAAGGTGCGCGTGTTGCTTCCCATGGTCGCGCACCTGAGCGAGGTCCGGCAGACGCTCGATGCGCTGGCGCGCGCACGCCAGCAGCTCGACGATGCCGGGCGTGCGTACGGGCCGGTCGAGATCGGTGGCATGGTCGAGGTGCCGGCCGCCGCACTCGTCCTGCCGGCGTTCCTGCGTCATTTCGATTTCGTGTCGATCGGCACCAACGACCTGATCCAGTACACGCTCGCCATCGATCGCGCCGACGAGGCCGTCGCCTATCTGTACAACCCGTGGCACCCCGCCGTGCTGCAGTTGATCGCGCAGACGATCGCCGGCGCGCGCGCGGCGGGCAAGGGCGTCAGCGTCTGCGGCGAGATGGCCGGCGACACGGCGTTCAGCGAGCTGTTGCTGGCAATGGGCCTGCGCAGCTTCTCGATGCATCCATCGCAGATCGTCGCCGTGAAGCAGCGCGTCCTTGGCGCTGACGCGGGACGCTGGTCGCAGTCGCTCGGGCGCATCCTCGGCGCCGATGACCCGGAGCGCGAATGCCTCGTCGTGACGAGCGCGATGAGCGAAAACGCGCATCTCGTCGAGGGCCATCGGGCACCTCGGGCGGTCGCCTCCGAACCTGCGCTATAGTCGCGCCCCTCGTGCTGCCGCAAGGCGGTGCGAGAGCTTCGATGGGGTGTCATGCCCCTGGCGCGAATCGGCCGGCCGGCTTGACAGGTCTTTTCGAAACGTGCGAGAATCGATGTCTTCGCTCAGAGGCGCTTTTGGTCTCTGCAGCCGCGCCGCAAGGCGCCTGCTCTTTAAAAACTAACAGCCGATAAGTGTGGGCGTTCGAGGCCGAGTGCCTGAGTCGCAAGACTCAGGTCGCAGTCACGCAAGTGACGAGGACCTTAAACGCTCATGAAGTGAAGTTCACTTCAATTCATTGAGTAGATAAATCAAGATCGAACTGAAGAGTTTGATCCTGGCTCAGATTGAACGC
>JANXXS010000207.1 GCA_025350505.1 Burkholderiales bacterium | reverse complement strand
CTGTGCGCGAGCACGATGCCGTCGAAGGGGATTGCACCGAAGCCTTCGGTGCCCTTGTAGTTGCTTTCCTGCGTGGCCGTCAGCAGGGGGTGCAGCACCTTGATCGGCGCCTTGAACATCTCGACGAACTCGAGCAGGCCTTGGTTGGCCAGGCACAGGCCGCCCGAGAAGCTGTACGCGTCGGGGTCGTCCTGAGCAAAGGTCTCGAGCTTGCGGATGTCGACCTTGCCGACCAGGGCCGAGATGTCCTGGTTGTTCTCGTCGCCCGGCTCCGTCTTGGAGACGCCGACCTGCTTGAGGACGCTGGGATGGCGCTTGACGATCTTGAACTTGCGGATGTCGCCGCCGTATTCGTCGAGGCGCTTGACGGCCCAGGGACTGAGGATGCGCGTCAGGTAGCGCGCCGGGATGCCGTATTCCTTTTCGAGCAGCGGCCCGTCTTCGGTCGGGTCGAACAGGCCGAGCGGCGATTCGTTCACGGGCGATCCCTTGATCGCGTAGAAGGGCACGTGCTCCATCAGCAGTTTCAAGCGCTCGGCGATCGAGCTCTTGCCACCGCCGACCGGGCCGAGCAGGTAGAGGATCTGCTTCTTCTCTTCCAGCCCTTGCGCGGCGTGGCGGAAGTAGCTCACGACCTGCTCGATCGCATCCTCCATGCCGTAGAACTCGGCGAAGGCGGGATAGATCTTGATGACCTTGTTGGCGAACAGGCGCGAGAGGCGCACGTCGTTGCGGGTGTCGACCATCGTCGGCTCGCCGATCGCCTTGAGCATGCGCTCCGCCGCAGTGGCGTAGGCAAGCGGGTTGCGCTTGCATTCGGTGAGGTAGTCCTCGATCGACAGCTCTTCTTCGCGACTGCGCTCGAAGCGCGCGGCAAAGTTGCTGATGACATCCATGCTGATCTCCTGTGCGACGAAGAAGCAGCGAAGGCTTGTGGGCTTCGCGCTTCCGGGGAAGTTCTGATGGAGCCCGGCGGGGCGCCATCAGAGCTTTCCTTGCACCAGCTGGTGTCAGATCAAGCTTCGTTCATCGTGCCACAGACAAAGCCCCGAAATGCGAGGCCTTTGCGGCGTTGCTCACACACATCTCGATGTCCTGGTAGCAAGCAACGTGCCGAAATTGCTCCAGGTTGACCGACTCGTGTCGGACGAGGCCGCGCGGCGTGCGAAGTTACGCAACGCAATCCCAGGGCCGACGTCCGTGATCATGCCCCTTCATGGCCTAGCTTGCCGAGCAGGCCGTCGAGCTCGTCGAGCGACGCGAAGGTGATCGCGATTTCGCCCCGATCGCCCTTGGCGGAGCCGGCGCGCCGCATGCGAATCTCGACCGTGGCGGCAAAAGTGTCGGAGAGTTCGCGCTCGAGACGAAGAATGTCATTCGACTTCTGACGTTTCGTGCGCAACAGCGGTGCCTGCCGACCGCTGCCGGCCATGCGGCGTGTTGCCAGCTGTTCGGCGGCGCGAACGCTCAGTCCCTTGGCGACGATCTCGTGGGCGACCTGGATCTGCTCTGCGCCACCAAGGGGCAGCAGGGCGCGCGCATGCCCCATCTCGATCTCGCCGGACATCAGCAGCTGCTGCACCGGCTCGCTCAGCTGCAGCAGGCGCATCAGGTTGGTCGTGGCGCTGCGCGAGCGCCCAACGGCACGCGCCGCCGCTTCATGGGTAAGGCCGAACTCCTCGGTCAGCCGTTGCAGGCCGCGCGCCTCCTCCAACGGGTTGAGGTCCTCGCGCTGCATGTTCTCGATCAGCGCCATCGCCGCCGCAGCCTCATCGGCCACGTCACGTACCAGCACCGGAACACGGTCGAGCCCGGCCAGCCTGGCGGCGCGAACGCGGCGCTCGCCGGCGATGATCTCGAAGCGCGCAGTGCCAGTACCGTTGGCGCGAAGCGGCCGCACCAGCACCGGCTGCATCACGCCTTGCGCACGGATGCTTTCGGCGAGCTCCTGCAGGCCCGCCTCGTCGATGCGCGTGCGCGGTTGGTAGCGGCCGGTTTGCAGCTGGTCGAGAAGGAGAGTGTGCGGCTCGCCGTCGCTACCCGTCGCACCGCCGGCGGGTGCGCTGGGCGCGGTCGGCCCGAGCAGGGCTTCGAGGCCGAGGCCGAGGCCTTTGGGTTTCTTCGTCGCCATCGTGCGATTGTCCTTGATCAAGAGCAGCCGACCGTCGCGCCGACCAGCCGCGCAAGGCTCGGCCTGCGGCGGTATGCTTCGTTGCTTGCGAAAGACTTCATCGCCATGAGCACCCGCGTTTTCGTCGACGGACAGGAAGGCACGACCGGCCTTCGCATTCATGAATACCTCGCCAAGCGCAGCGACGTCGAGGTGTTGCGCGCCGCGCCCGAGCTGCGCAAGGATTCCGCCGAGCGTGCCCGCCTGCTCAACGCCGCCGGCGTCGCCTTTCTCTGCCTGCCCGACGCCGCGGCGCGCGAGGCAGCGGCACTGGTCAGCAATCCGAAGACCTGCCTGATCGACGCGAGCACCGCGCACCGCACCGCGAGCGATTGGGTCTACGGCCTGCCCGAGCTCGCGCCCGACCAGCGCGCCAAGCTGCGCGCCAGCAAGCGCATCGCCAACCCCGGTTGCCACGCCACCGGATTCATCCTGCTCGTGCGCCCGCTCGTCGATGCCGGCCTTATCCCGCAATCGTCGGCGCTGTCGGCAAGCTCGATCACGGGCTACTCGGGCGGCGGCAAGAAGATGATCGCGCAGTACGAGGCAGGCGGCGATGCGCGGCTGCTCTCGCCGCGGCCTTACGCGCTCGGCCTGATGCACAAGCACCTGCCGGAGATGACGGCGCACAGCCGGCTCGAGACGCGCCCGGTGTTCATGCCGGTCGTCGCCAACTTCCTGAAGGGCCTGTCCGTGACGGTGCCCTTGCACCTTGCGGAAGCGCGGCGCGGCACGACCGCGGAGCACCTGCACGCGGCGCTGGCCGAGCGCTACCAGGGCGAGGCTTTCGTTCGGGTCATGCCGCTGCGCGACCAAGCGACTCTGGACGATGGCTACTTCGACGTGCAGGCCTGCAACGACAGCAACCGCGTCGAGCTGTTCGTCTATGGCAACGACACGCAGGTCGTGCTCATGGCCCGTCTCGACAACCTCGGCAAGGGTGCGAGCGGTGCCGCCGTGCAATGCATGAACGTGCATCTGGGCATCGACGAGGGCACTGGCCTCTGACCCAGGCTGTCGGCTCGCGAGTTCACTCGACGGGCGGCGATCGATAGTGGTAGGCGTAGGCGTCGGCGAAGCCAAGCCCTTCATAGACGCGTCGCGCCGCCGTGTTGCCCACTTCGACCTGCAGATAGGCCGTTCGCACACCTTCCGAGGGGGCGCTTTTCAGCATCTGCGCGCAGAGCGTTCGCGCCAAGCCTCGGCCGCGTGCCGATTCGGCCGTGAAGACGTCGTAGAGCCCGACCAGGTCGGCTTCAATCGCGACCTGGCCGCCGGCGACCGGCCGGCCGGACGAATCGATCAACAGCGACGCGCGGTAGTCGACCGGCGAGGCGCGCAGGCGTTCGGCGTGGGCCTTTCGTTCCGCTGCTGACGAGCCGCGCTGCGCGCCGACCCATTCGGCGAACGAATCGCTGTCGCACTGCTCGAGGCGCATCCCCGCCACATCGCGTGCATCGGCGATCGCGGCGGCGCCTGCCTCGAGCGTCGCGACCATGACGCGCGTGTCGTCGATGCGCTCCATGCCAAGCGCCGCCAGCGTCGCATCCAGGCCCTCGGGTTGCGAGAGCGGCGTGAGCCGGACGTAGGGCCGAAGGCCGACCCTCGCATATAGCGCCAGACAGCGCTCGAGCTTGGCTTCGACCGACATCCGCCCGGCAGCGACCGCCTGGATGCAGCGCGCCCGCTTGGCCTTTCCCGGTGAAAAGCGGACCAGCCAGCCGTCGATCCAGAGCTGCTCGCGCGGCGCGCTGGCGTTGATCCCGGCGTCCTCGATGCGCGAGAGCAGCGTGGTGTCAAAGTCCGGTGTCATGCGGCGCAGTGGCGGCCGTCGATGCGTGCCGCCATCTCGCGGGCGAACTCGAGAAAGGCCTGCGCGCCCTTGGAAGCCGGGTCGAACACCAGCCCCGGCATGCCGTAGCTCGGTGCCTCGGCGAGACGCACGTTGCGTGGGATCACGGTGTCGAAGACGCGGTCGCCGAAATGCGCTTTCAACTGCTCGCTGACTTGCGTCTGCAAGGTGATGCGCGCGTCGAACATGACGCGCAGGATGCCGATCACCTCGAGCTCCGGGTTGATATTGGCGTGCACCTGCTTGATGGTATTGACCAGGTCGCTCAGTCCCTCAAGCGCGAAGTACTCGCACTGCATCGGCACGACGACGCCGTGGGCGCAGGCCAGTCCGTTCAGCGTAAGCAGGCTGAGGCTCGGCGGGCAGTCGATGAGGACGACGTCGTAGTCGTAGTCGACGCTGACCAACGCGCCTCGCAGGCGCTTGTCGCGGCGATCGACGCCGACCAGCTCCACTTCGGCACCGGCCAGTTCCCGGTTCGCACCGACGATGTCGTACCCGCCCTTCGGGCTCGGCCGTCGCGCTTCGGCGATCGATGCGCTTTCCAGAAGGACGTCGTACACGCTCGGATCGAGCGAGCGCTTGTCGACGCCCGACCCCATGGTCGCGTTGCCTTGCGGATCGAGGTCGACGACGAGAACGCGCCGCCCGATCTGCGCCAGCCCAGCTGCAAGATTGACCGTCGTCGTCGTCTTGCCGACACCGCCCTTCTGGTTGGCCACGCAGAAGATCCGGCTCATCGACCTATGCTCCTAGTGGACTCGGATTGCGTGCGCACACTCTCGTTGTGATCAATGGTGGTAGCTGCTTCTCTTTTCCGCATCCACACCAGGCAACGCTCCGCAGCCAAGCCAGGAACCTGGAGTTGTTCCACGTGAAACACGTCCGCAGCTGGACCGAGAGCGGCCATTTCAGCCGTGGGCAGCTTTCCCTTCATCGCCAGCCAGACGCCTGCGTTGGACAGCAAAGGCGACGTCAAGGCGGCGAAGTCCGCAAGCGCCGCGAATGCGCGCGAAGCGATGAGATCGAAGCGACCGACAGCGAGCGTCTCGACCCGGGCGTGCTCGGCGCGCAGGTTGCGAAGACCCAAGGCCGCCGCGGCTTGCTGGAGGAACGCCGCCTTCTTGCCGACGCTGTCGACGCAGGTGACATCCATGCCGGGCTCCATGACGGCCCAGACGACGCCCGGCAAGCCGCCGCCGCTGCCGACGTCGAGGACGCGGCCACTTCGATGCTCGCGGCGCAGGGGTGGCACGACCGCCAGGCAATCGACGACATGCTGCGTCAGCATCGCCGAGGGGTCACGGACGGCGGTGAGGTTGTAGGTTCGATTCCAGCGCGCCAGCAGGTCGACGAAGTCGAGCAGGCGGGACGACTGCTGCTCCGACAGCGGAATCCGCAGTTGCTCCGCGGCCGCCGCGAGCGCGGCGCCGAGCGCGGGCCGGTCGTCGCGGATCGCGCTGGTGGCAGTCAAGCGCTGGCGCGGAGCGTGCCGCCGTCGTTGGCAGCGGCGTCGTCGCGGCGCATCCGCTTCAGGTGGACGAGCAACAGCGAAATAGCCGCCGGGGTCACGCCCGGGAGGCGGGCAGCCCGACCGATGGTCGCGGGTCGATGTCGCGACAGAACCTGGCGCGCCTCGAATGAAAGAGCCCGAACGGCCGCGTAGTCGAGCGACTCCGGCAGCTCGACGTCGCCGGCGCTTTCGCTACGCTCGATCTGCTGCAATTGCTTGTCCATGTAGCCGGCATAGCGCGCCGATATCTCGATGCTGGCGATGACCTGATCGGCCAGCGCCCGTCCCAGTTCGGCGCGCAGCGTTTCACGTGAAACGGCATCACCGTCTTCGCCGCGCCACGCGGATACGTCGTCGAAGCGGACGCCGGGACGCCGCAAGAGATCGAGCAAGGAGTAGTCGCGGGTCAGCTCGGGGCGATCGTCTCCGGCGGGTGAAGGGCCGATGCGCACGCTTGCCAGGCGCTCGGTTTCACGTGAAACACGCTCCCGCTTGCGCTGGAACGCCGCCCAGCGGTGATCGGACACGACGCCAAGTCGGTGCCCGATCCCGGTCAGTCGCACGTCCGCGTTGTCCTCGCGCAAGTGCAGTCGGTACTCGGCACGACTGGTGAACATGCGATAGGGCTCGGTCACGCCCTTGCTGACGAGGTCGTCGACGAGCACGCCCAGGTAGGCCTGATCGCGCGACGCCACCCAGGCCGGCGCGCCGCGCACCGCCAGCGCAGCGTTGATGCCGGCGTGCAGTCCTTGCGCCGCTGCCTCCTCGTAGCCGGTGGTGCCGTTGATCTGGCCGGCGAAGAAGAGTCCGCCGATCGAACGCGTCTCGAAGCTGGGCTTCAAGGCGCGCGGATCGAAGTAGTCGTACTCGATCGCATAGCCCGGCCGCATGATGTACGCGTTCTCCAGGCCGACGATGGAGTGCACGGCGTCGAGCTGGACCTGGAACGGCAGGGAGGTGGAAATCCCGTTCGGATAGACCTCGTGCGTCGACAAGCCCTCTGGCTCAAGAAAGATCTGGTGCGAATCCTTGCCGGCGAAGCGATTGACCTTGTCTTCGATGCTCGGGCAGTAACGCGGACCGACGCCGTCGATCTTGCCGGTGAACATCGGGCTTTCGGCGAAACCGGCGCGAATGATGTCGTGTGTCCGCGCGTTGGTCTGCGTAATCCAGCAGGAGACCTGGCGCGGGTGTTGCGCCGGGTCGCCGAGAAAGCTGAAGACGGGAACATCGTGGACGGCTTCGACGTCCTGGCCGACGCCGTCGCCCGGTTGCTCCAGAAGCTTGCTGTAGTCGATCGTCCGGCCGTCCAGGCGCGGTGGCGTGCCGGTCTTCAACCGACCCTGCGGCAGCTTCAGCTCTTTCAGCCGTGCCGAGAGCGTCACCGAAGGAGGGTCGCCGGCACGGCCGCCGGCGTGGCTCTGCAGGCCGACGTGGATCCGTCCGTCGAGGAAGGTTCCGGCCGTCAAGACGACGGCAGCGCACGAAAAGCGAATACCCACTTGCGTCACAACGCCCGTGACACGTTCACCTGACACGAGCAGATCGTCGCACGCGGCCTGGAACAGCCAGAGGTTCGGCTGATTCTCGATGCGCCGGCGGATCGCCCCCCGATAGAGAACCCGATCGGCCTGCGCCCGCGTCGCGCGGACCGCAGGACCTTTCGAACCGTTGAGGATGCGGAAATGGATGCCGGCTTCGTCGGCGGCCCCGGCCATCGCTCCGCCGAGCGCATCGATTTCCTTGACCAGATGTCCTTTGCCGATGCCGCCGATCGACGGATTGCAGCTCATCTGGCCCAGGGTCTCGAGCGAGTGCGTCAGCAGCAGCGTCATCGCGCCCATCCGCGCCGACGCGAGCGCCGCCTCGGTGCCGGCGTGCCCGCCGCCGATCACGACGACTTCGAATTGTTTGGGAAACTGCATGGCGGCCCGTTCGGGAAGGGCCGATTGTATTTTTTTCCCCGCCTTCAAACCCGCTTGGGGCTGAGCAACATGTCGGTGTGATCGATTCCGTCTTCCAGATAGGGCGGGCCCGTGGCGACGAAATCGAGGCTGGCGTAGAAGCGCTCGAGCCGGGTCTGCGCCGAAATGCGGATGGCCATGCCGGGCCAGACCTCGGCCGCACGGGCGATCGCGCGGACCATCACCTCGCGCCCGAGACCGTAGCCGCGGCCCTGGCCCACCGTGACGACGCGGCCGATCGACGCCTCCGCGTACTTGACGCCCGGGTCGATCACGCGCGCATAAGCCAGCGGCTCGCGTTGCAACTGGGACCACGCTGCGAGATGGAACGACCGCTCGTCGCAGCCGTCGACGTCGAGATAGAGGCACTGCTGCTCGATGGCAAAGGCGAGTTGGCGTGCGGCATAGATGTTCTGCAGCTCGCGCACATGCAGCTCGTCGAAGCGGCGCCAGCGCCACTCGATGTCGCCCGGCAGCGATGCCTCGGCCGAAGGCACCACGTCGCTCATTTCAGCGCCGCCTGGCGCAGCATCCGGGCGACGAACCAGAGGCCGGCGCCGGCGAGGACGATGCAGACGAAGAGCGGGATGAGAACCTGCGCCAGACCGAAGTCCTCGCCCTTCAGGACGCGCGTCATCAAGGTGTTCTGCGCCAGCGCCGGCACCCAGAGGTGCCACGGCGCCTCGCCGCCGAGATTGAAGACATTGACAAGCGGGAGAAGCGACGTCAGAAGGACGACCACGGTTGCGCTGGCCTGCGCCTCCTTGAAGGTCTTGCATCGTATCGCCACCGCCATGAGCAAGGCCGAGAGAGCCGCCGCGAACGGCAGCAGGACGACCAGGAAGAGCAGCGCCTCGCGCAAGCCGTACTGGAACATCGCGGCCAGCGTGTCACTTCGCAACACCCATTGGCCGGGCAGGAAGCTGAACGAGCTGAGCACGGCGATGAGCATGCTCACGCAGGCGACCGCGCCCCACTTGCCGACGACGAGCGCCCAGCGACCGGTCGGGTTCATCAAGAGCGGCTCCAGCGAGCCGCGCTCGCGTTCGCCCGCCGTCGTGTCGAGCGCCGCCGTCAGCGCGCCGTAGAGCACGGCCATCATCACGAAGTAGGGGAGCATGCCGGTGATTCGCGTCGCCCGCGTCTGCGTGCTCGCCAGGTCGCGCTCCTCTACCTGGATCGGCTCGAGCAGTTGCACGGCGACGCCGCGCAGCGCCAGATTGAGTACGGCGCGCTCGCGGCCGAAGCCGCCTAGCAGTCGGCCGATGCGTGCGGCCGACGCTTCGGAACGCTGGTTGGCGCTGTCGGAAACGATCTCGACGACCGGTGCGTCGGCGCGCGCGAGCGCCGCCTCGAAGTCGGCCGGTACGACGACGACCGGGTCGCTGAAGCTCGACTTGCGCAGCTGCGCCTCGTAGTCGGCGGGCGGCTCCTTCACCGTGTAGGTCTGCCGCTCGAGAAAATTGCGCAGCGTCGGCGCGGCGGCGAGCCCGGCGACGTAGACCTCGCGCTGCTCGGCGCGTGATTCGAGCGAGGCGACCAGGGCCGAAATCGCCACCAGGACGAGCGGGCCGAGCATCACCGACGAGACGAGCACCGTCACCAAGGTGCGCCGATCGCGCAGCGCATCGGTCAGCTCCTTGCGCAGCACGGTCAGCACCGCAGCGAAACTTTCCCTCATGCGGCAACCTTTGCGGTGTCGAAGGCGAGCTTGACGAAGGCCTCCTCGAAGTCGGCCTCGCCGGTACGCTCGAGCAGCTCGGGCACGGTGCCGCTGGCCACGGTACGACCGTCGGCGACGACGACGACACTGTCGCAGAGGCGTTCGACCTCCTGCATGATGTGCGTCGAAAAGACGATGCACTTCGCGCCGCCGGCCGGCGTGCGCAACCAGCGAAGGCTGTCGCGCAGGGCGCGCGTGGCGAGCACGTCGAGCCCGTTGGTCGGCTCGTCGAGGACGATGTTGGCCGGGTCGTGCACGAGCGCCCGCGCCAATGCCGTCTTCATGCGCTCACCCTGGCTGAAGCCGTCGGTGCGGCGGTCGAGCAGGGCCGTCATGTCGAACATGCGCGCCAGGTCCTGGGCGCGCGCGTCGGCGGCCTCGCGCTCCATGCCGTGCAAGGCGCCGTAGTAGACGATGTTCTCGCGCGCCGTGAGGCGTGGGTAGAGGCCGCGCGAATCGGAGAGCACTCCCATGCGTGCCAGCACCTCGCGCGGCCGCGCCACGACGTCGATGCCGTCGACCGAGAGCCGCCCCGCTTCCGGCGTGATGAGGCCGGCGAGCATGCGCAAGGTCGTCGTCTTGCCCGCGCCGTTGGGCCCGAGCAGGCCGGTGATCTGGCCCGCGGGCGCGCTGAAGCTCACGTCGCGCACCGCATGCACGACGCGTGACGCCTCGCCCTTTCGGCCAAGCCCGGCGATGGCCGCGAAGCCACGCCGGCCCGCGCCCGCGACGACGAAGGAGCGGGCGACGCCGCTGACCTCGATCATCGCGCCGCCCCCGAAGCCGCGGCGTTCGCGAAACGCGGCGAGACGAACGCCGGCGGACGCGGCACGCGCGCCGCGCAGCCGGTGTCGACGGCCAGCGCGTCGGCATCGCTGGCGGCGTCGATGAAGCGGAACACGACATCACGCATGCAGCCGATCGCCATCACGCCGTGCCCGGCGTTGGCGACGACGATGTGTCGGGCCATCGGCCCGAGCGCCTCGGCGACGCGGGCGCCGTGCCGTGGCGGCGTCACCGGGTCGATGCCGCCGCTCAGCACGAGCACCGGCGAGTCGCTCCGGGGCAGCGTGTAGAACGCCGCCGGCACTGCGCCGCGCGGCCAGACGGCGCAGAGCTTTTCGTACATGCCGGCGAAGGTGGTGCCGAACTCGGCACCGGGCTTGTCGGCGCTGGCCGCGAGTCGCGGCATGTCTTCGGCACAGACCACCGACAGATGCATGCCGGTCGCCAGCCGCGTCGACTTGCGTGCGACCTGGGTCGCGCCGAGGCCGATCAGGCCGGCGTAGTCGCCGCGGCTCGCAGCATCGATCGCCTCGGGCAAGGCTGCGGCGAGCGGCGGCGAATAGAGCGCACCGCGCACGGCGCCAAGCCCCAGCTCGCGCGTCAGCGTGAACTCCTCTTCGCGTCCGGTCAGTGCGTGCTGCGCTTTGACCTGGCGCGGCAGGCTCTGCAGCAAGGCCGCGAAGCGCGCGTGCAGGTCGGGATGCGCTTTCGCGCATGCCGGGTCGGCGGCGCAGGACTCGGCGAGCCGGTCAAACGCGGCCTGGTTATCCGTCGAAAAACTCGCCGGCAAGGCCATGTCGGCAGGCGCCACGCCATCGATGACGGTGCGCCGCACGCTCTGCGGGAACTGGCGCAGCACCTCGAGCGCGACCCGCGTGCCGTACGAGCCGCCGACCAGGTCGATGCGCTCCGAACCGAGCTGGCGCCGCACCGCGTCGAGGTCCTGCACCGCAATCGTCGTCGTGAAGAAGCCCAGGTCGCTCTCGGCCTTGAGATAGGGCTGTTTGAGCAGCGCCGCCTTGCACTGCGCGATGAGCCGTAGCTGTCGCTCGGGCTGGGCCTGATCGGCGAGCGATTCGTCTTCCGGATCCTGGCAGGCCAGCGGCGCCGAGCCGCCGGTTCCGCGCTGGTCGACGAACACGACGTCGCGCCGATTGTTCAAGCGCGAGAACAGCGACATCACCTGCCCGGCCAACGCGACCGCGCTCTGGCCCGGGCCGCCGGCCAGAAAGAACACCGGATCGGCGAGCTTGCGACGCGCCATCGCCGGCACGACGACGTACTTGATCTCGAGGGTGCCTCGCTCGGTGTGCTCGGGATCGAGCGGCCGGCGCAGGCTGCCGCAGAGCACGCCGTTGCGAATGCCCGCGATATGACAGTCGGCGAGTGCCGCCGCATCGCCCGCATGCGCAGGCGACGCCAACAGGCACGCCGCGACCGACAAGGCCGCAGCTGCGATCCGGACGACGCGCAAGCTCATTCGCCAGAACTTACTCGCCGAGCGTCCGCTTCAGCTCGCCATTGGCGACCAACGCTTCGATCTCCTGCCCGCCGCCAACCAGCGTGCCCTTCACGAAGACCATCGGAAAGGTCGGCCAGCCGGTCCACATCTTCAGCGCATTGCGCTTTCGCCAGCCCTTGAAATAGCTGCCGAACTCGAGGTAGTGATGCGCGACCCCGGCCCCGGTCAAGGCCTTGCGAGCACGACGCACGTACGGGTTGCCGGCCATGCCGACGACGAGCACCGGATTGGAGCTCGCCGCCGCCTGCACGTTGTAGACGATGTCGGCATTGAGCGTCGCGACGCGCTCACGGATGGCCGGATGCAGGCGGGCTTCTTCGAGAACGGTGCGGGGCATGGCGGGTCGCTTCCGGGATGCAAATTGGCGGCGACAATACCATCGCCGCGAAGACCCGCGTCAGCTGGTGAGAATGCCGCGCTGGAAGTCGCTGACGGCCCGCTGCAACTCGGCCGTCGTGTTCATCACGAACGGCCCGTATTGGGCGATCGGCTCGCGCAACGGCCGGCCGGCGACGAGCAGCACGCGCGCCGGCTCGCCCAGGTCGGCAGGCGCCGTGAAGCGCACGCCGCTCGAATCCGCCTCGTTGCCGAGCACGGCCATGCGCTCGGCCTCGACCCGCGCAGGCTTCGCATCGCCGATATCGACGGCACCGGCGAACACGTACGCAAAGGCGTTGTGCCCGGCCGGCAGCTCGGCATCGAAGCTCTTGCCGGGCGGGATCTCGATGTCGAGAACGATCGGCTCGGTGGTCGGCCGCGTCAGCGCGCCGGCGACATCGCCGCTCGCACCGGCAATGACGCGGATGCGAACGCCGCCATCGGTCGACCGCGCCGGCACACCGGCCGGCGCGATGTCACGGTACGCCGGCGGCTGCATCTTGTCGCCGGCCGCGAGGTTGACCCAGAGCTGGAAGCCGGCCATCCGGCCCGCCTCCTGCTCCGGCATCTCCGAATGAATGATGCCGCGCCCGGCCGTCATCCACTGCACGCTGCCCGGCTCGAGCAGGCCGACGTTGCCGACGCTGTCGCGGTGCCGCATGCGGCCCTCGAGCATGATCGTCACCGTCTCGAAGCCGCGATGAGGATGGTCGGGAAAGCCGCCGATGTAGTCGGCCGCGGCGTCGCTGCCGAAGGCGTCGAGCATGAGGAACGGGTCGAGGCGCTGCTGCAGCGGCTGCGTCAGCACGCGAGTGAGCTTGACGCCGTCGCCGTCGGAGGTCGGCTGGCCGAGAACGACGCGCTCGACGCCGCGCGAGCGAAATGGCAGGGATGCTGAGGTGTTCATGCGATCAATGTAGCGACCGTGGCGCGCCGTGCAAGCCCTGCACGACTGCACACAGCGTTGAAGGCCCTCGAATGCGCGCCTGGCGCGGCCGAGGTGTAATACCTGCCCCGACGCTCACGACTCCCACACCATGAAGCTCTACTACAGCCCCGGCGCCTGCTCGCTGTCCCCGCACATCGTCCTGCTCGAGGCTGGCCTGGCCTTCGAGCCGGTCCTGGCCAGCACCAAGACGCACAAGCTGCAAGACGGCACCGACTACTACACCATCAACCCCAAGGGCTACGTGCCGCTGCTCGAGCTCGACAACGGCGAGCGCCTGAGCGAAGGCCCGGCCATCGTCCAGTACGTCGCCGACCAGGTGCCGGCGAAAAACCTGGCACCGGCCGCCGGCACGATGGCGCGTTATCGCCTGCAGGAGTGGCTGAACTTCATCACCAGCGAGCTGCACAAGGGCATCGGCGGCATGTTCAACCCGGCCATGCCGGAAGAGGCCAAGGTGCTGATGCGTGCCAAGGCGCTCGACCGCCTGAAGTACGTCGACGCCCAGCTCGAGGGCAGGCACTACCTGATGGGCGATGCCTTCACGGTGCCCGACGCCTACCTGTTCACGGTGACGCGCTGGACCCAGTACGTCGGGCTCGACATTTCCGGATTGAAGAACCTCGCCGCATTCATGGCGCGCATGGAGGCCCGTCCGGCGGTGCACGACGCGCTCGAGGCCGAAGGTCTGCTCAAGGCGGCGTGACGATGCGGCGCCTCGCCGGTTGCCTGCTGGCGCTCGTGGCCGCGCCGGCGCTCGCCGCGGCGCCGGCGCCGGGCCGCTACCAGGCGACCCTGTGCGTCGCGACCTCGGCCTCGGCGCCACCTAACTGCGGACCCGCCGAGCTCGAGGTCCATTCCGCCTCGCGCGCCGAGGTGCGTGTGGCCGACCTGGTCTACCGGCTGCACCTTCGGCCGGCGCAGGTCGACGTGACCGCGATGCACGGCCGGATGGAGATCGACGAGTTCAGCGCCGAGTACGCCTGGCAGGGCGACGTGTTGAGCTTCGTCGATGCGGAAAAGAAAGCCCGCTACCAAGTGAAGGCCGGGGCGCGGATCCGGCCGCCGCGTTAGCGCTCCTGCATCGGCGGCGAGCCGGCGTCAGGCCAGGTGCGCGGCCGCCAGCAAGGCCCGTGTGTAGGGCTCGCGCGGCGCATCGAAGAGCGCCTCGGCCTCGCCCTCCTCGACGACGGCGCCGTCCTTCATCACCATGACCCGATGCGACATCGCGCGCACGACAGCGAGGTCGTGGCTGATGAAGAGATAGCTCATGCCGTAGCGTCGCTGCAGCCCGGCGAGCAGGTCCAGCACCTGCTGCTGCACCGAGACGTCGAGGGCCGAGGTCGGCTCGTCGAGGACCAGGATCTCCGGACGCAGCACGACGGCACGGGCGATCGCGATGCGCTGCCGCTGGCCGCCCGAGAACTCGTGCGGATAGCGGCCCTGCACGTCGCTCATGCCGCTGGCCGGGCCGAGGCCGACCTCGTCGAGCATCTGCGCCACCAGCGCCTCGCGGCCGGCGCGGTCGAGATCGGGACGGTGCAGCTCCAGCCCTTCGGCGACGATGCGGCCGACCGTCATGCGCGGGCTGAGCGAGCCGAACGGATCCTGGAACACGACCTGCATGCGACGACGCAGCGCCTTGCGCGCGCTGGCGTCGGTGGTGTCGAGCGGCCGGCCGTCGAGCGTCAAGTGGCCCTCGGCGATGGGCTGCAGCGCGAGCAGGGCCATGCCGAGCGTCGTCTTGCCCGACCCCGATTCGCCGACGATGCCGAGCGTCTCGCCGCGCCTGAGCGAGAGCGTCGCGCTGCGCACGGCGTCGAAGACCCGCGTGCGAAACCAGCCGAGCGGGATGTCGAAGCTGACGCGAATGCCTGTCGCTTCGACGAGCTGGGGCGCGTCCGCGGCAATCGGCTGCACCAGGCGCTTCGGCCGGCTGGCGAGCAGCCTCTTCGTGTAGGCGTGTTGCGGCTCGGCAAAGACCTGCGCGGTCGCGCCGCACTCGACCAGCCGGCCGCGCTCCATGACGCCGACCCGGTGTGTGAAGCGGCGCACGAGGTTGAGGTCGTGGGTGATGAAGAGCAGCGCCATGCCCATCTCGGCCTGCAGCGCGTCGAGCAGGGCCAGGATCTGCGCCTGGATCGTCACGTCGAGCGCGGTGGTGGGCTCGTCGGCGATGAGCAGCCTGGGCCGGCCGGCGAGCGCCATCGCGATCATCGCCCGCTGCCGTTGCCCGCCGGAGAGCTGGTGCGGATAAGCATCGACACGTCGTGCCGGCTCGGGAATGCCGGTCTTGTCGAGCAGCTCGATGGCCCGTTCGCGCGCCTCGCGCACACCGAGCCCGAAGTGCAGCGAGAGCACCTCGACGATCTGCGCGCCGACCGTGTGCAGCGGATTGAGCGCCGTCATCGGCTCCTGGAAGATCATCGCGATCTCGGCGCCGCGCACGGCCCGCAGTTCGGGCTCGCTGGCCCGCAGTAGATCGGCGCCGGCGAAGCGGATTGCCCCGGTCGTCGTAGCACCGTCGACCAGGCCGAGCACCGACAGCGCGCTGATCGACTTGCCCGATCCGGACTCGCCGACGAGCGCGAATTTCTCGCCGGCGGCGATCTCGAACGACACGTCGTCGACGACCGGCACGCCGCCGAAGCGGACCTCGAGATGCTCGACCGAGAGCAGCGCCGTCATGCGCGATCCGGGCCTGTCGCGATCGATGCGGCGGGCACGGGCGAAGTCGGCTTCAGGCGCTCGCCTTGGGCGCCGGCGTGAGCAGCTTGTCGCAAGTCGCACGCTCCACATCGGGACGTCCGTTTTTCGCGCACAGCGTGACGAGCTCGCCGCGCAAGCGCGTCATCGTCGCAGCGTGCGCGCCCCCCTTGCTCCAGGCTTGCAGCTTGTTGCCGACGCGCTGCAAGGAACGCCCGCTGCGCTGCTCGAAGGCATCGGGCTGGGTCGCCGCCTCGTGCCAGATTTGCAGCGTCGTCGCTTCGATCGCCGCCTCGTCGGCGGGCGAGAGCTCGACCAGCGCATTGACGTAGCCCGAGCCCCATTGCAGCCGGGTCGCCGGACCCTCGCTCTTCTCGAACGCTTCGCGGTACCAGTGCAGGGCCTCGGCCTTGTCGCCGCGCTTCTTCGCATTGTTCGCCAGCTCGGACATCAGGTAGTACGGCGAATGGCTCTTCGCCAGATTGGCCTTGAGCAATGTGTCCGACTCGCTCGAGAGGCCGGACCGTTCGAGCAGGTAGGCCGCGGCGGTGATCACCGCCTGGCGCTCGTAGCCGTCGGTGATCTCGCGGTCGGCGCGCGCGGTCTGCTCGCGCACGTCGGCGATCAGGGCGTCGGGGAGGTGCGGCAGCGGCGCAGCCTTGGCGGCGGGCGTCGCGTCGTCGTCGGCGATGTCGATGCGGACGAGGTCGACGCGCGCGATCAGCGCCTGCATGCGGTCGGCGCGCGAGAGCGTGGCATCGGCCTCGAGCCGCTGCAGGGCGGCGTCGAAAGCGACCAGCAGTTTCGCGCGCTCGGGCGACCCTTTCGCAGCGAGCGGACGGACGATCTCGGCCGCCGCATTGACCAGCAGGTCGGCCAGCTCCCGCGACGCCAACGCATCGCCGAGCAGGGCCATGACGGCTGGACGCACGGCCGCATCGACCTTGGCGAGCATCTTCGCATCGCGCGCCGCGAGCGCCTTCAGACGCAGGCGCATCGCCGTGTCGGCCTGATCGGCGGGGCAGGCGGCGGCGATCCGGGCCAGCGTCGTCGCGACCTGGGGCTTGGCGATCAACTGCTGCTGGTCCGTGTCCCACGAATAGAAGGCGAGCAGGCGCCAATCGTTGGCCTTCAGGTCGGCGCCGCCGGCGAGCGCGTCGGCGAGCACCGCCTTGACCGGACGGGCCGCGTTCATGCCGAGGTTGAGCACTTCGGTGTAGCGGGCAGGGTCGACTTCGCCGGGCAGGCGCGTCACTTCTTCACCGGTCGGCTTGAACAGCAGCATGGTCGGATAGCCGCTGACGCGAAAGCGGGTGCCGAGTCTTTGAGCGCCGGGATTGTCGCCGTCGATGTAGACGGGAACGAAGGCGCGCGAGCGCTCGATGAAGTCCTGCCGGTTGAAGAGCGTCGCCTTGACCTGGTTGCAGGGCGGGCACCACTTGGCGCCCCAATAGACGAAGACCGGCTTGGTCTCGGCGCGTGCGGTGGCGAAGGCGGCGTCGACGTCAGCGTCGCTCGCCGCCTGCTTCCAGGCAATGCCGGTGTCGGCGTGGTCGGCGACCACCGGCTGCGCGGTCGGCGCCGCGGCCGCGCCGGGCGAGGCCGCGACCAGCGGCCTCGCGACTTCGGCTGGTGCGTCGCCGCCTTTCGAGCAGGCGGCGAGGCCGAGGGCGAAAACGATCGCGAGGTTGAATGAGGAGGGCTTTGTCATCGCTGCTCCGAAGCAGTTCGCGATCATCGCGCAATCAATCGACCGGCGCCGGCGACTCGCGCACCGGGTCGCGCGGCGACGAGCCGAACTGGGCGAGCGCCACGCCGCCGAGCGTGAGCGCGGCGCCGGCGATCTTGACGGCGGTGTAGCGCTCGCCGGTCACCGCCCAGGCGACCAGACCGGCGACCGGTGGCATCAGGTACATCAGCGGTGCCGTGCGGGCGACACCGCGCACGGCGTTGATCCAGCCCCAGGCCAGCCAGCCGAGAAAGGCCGAGATGATGACGGAGTAGAAGGTGCCGGCCCAGGTCGACCAGGCCACGTCGCTCCAGGCCACGGCCAGTCCGGCGGGCAGGCTGAGCAGGACGACCGGGCCGCTGCCGAAGAGCACGGCATAGGTCATCACCGTCACACCACCCAGCCTTTCGATGAGCGGCTTGGAGGCGACCGTGTAGTACGAGAAGAGGGACGCGGCGACGAGCAGCACCAGGTCGCCGCCTCCCGCTCGCCAGTGGCCACCGAACAGCTTGTCGGACATGAAGGCGAGCACGCCGAGGCAGGCCACCGCGACGCCGGCAATCTGCCCGCGCGTCAGCTGTTCGAGGCCATGCCAGTGCAGGATCAGGAGCGTGAAGATCGGCCCGCAGGCGAGGATCAACGAGCTCGAGAAGGCGGTCGACCAGTAGATGCCGTAGGTGACCAGGCCGACGTGCAGCAGGTGGCCGATCAGGCCGAGGCGAAGCAGGGCAAGTGCGTCGGCGCGCGAGACGCGCGGCCAGTGCCGGCCGAAGCGCAGGCAAAGCAATGTCGCCGCGGCGACCGGCATGATCAGGTAGCGAACGAACAGGAAGCCGCCGGGCGAGAGCGCCTGGAATACGGCCTTCTGCACCGTGAAGTTGGCGCCCCAGAGCACGATCAGCGCCAATGCGACCCAGAGCGCGTGACGCGCGCGACGGTCCTCGCGGGCGACAGCGGCGTCGATCGAATCGGTGGTGGCGAGTGCGTCCAAGGCGTCGTCAGCCGGGCGACGGGTCGCCGAGCGCTGACTGCGCCTCGTCGAAACGCCAGCCCTCGACCGGCGTGGCCCGGGCCAGCGCCATCCAGAGCCGAAAGCTCATCCGCGCCGGCCGCTTCGGCGCGGCGCGCGCGACCTCGATGCGCGCGTCGTCGGCGACGAGCACGCCGCACTCGGCCGGGATCTCGTCGGGCTCGGCGATGCCGCTCTTGATCGCGTACCAGCATTCGCCGCCGAGCTGCAGATAGGCCTCGCGCTTGCTCGCCCGGCGCAGGTCGGCGAGCAGGTCGGAGCGGTGCACCTTCACCTCGTGGACGATCGGCTCGAGGTAAGCCTCGACGCTCGTGTGGCGCACCGAGAAGACGTCCGGCATGGCGATCTGCCATTGCTCGTCGACGCGCACGCGCACCGCCAGGCCGCGCCAGGCGAGCCGGCCGGCGCGCGTCATCTCGCGGGCGACCCGCTCGACCAGCAGCTCGTGGGCGTCGCGCCGGGCGCGATTCTTCGCCAGCGTCTCGGCGAGCACGGCGATACCGGCATCGCTGACGCGCAAGGTCTCATGGCCGAGCCCGTCGCGCTCGCGCACGAGCAGCCCGGCGGCGATGAGCTCGATCTCGACACCGTCCTGGCAGGGCCAGCCGGCCGAGCGGTAGACCTCGCGCAGGCGGCGCCGATGGATAACGCCGATGAGACGTAGGGAATCGGGGGAAGAGCCGTCGAGCATGAGGAACCAGGATCCGAACCGCGCACCTTACCAAGATTCGGCGAGCCGGGCCCGCGCCGAAGTTAGGATTCGGATCGCCGTCTTCGCCGAAGGAACTTCACGCCATGCCTGCTCGCCTTTCGATCTGCCTGTGCCGCGCGCTCGCCCTCGTCTGCCTCGGCCTGCTCGGCACCGCCGGCATGGCGCTCGCCGCCGATCCGAAGGTGCTCAACGTCTACAACTGGTCGGACTACATCGCCGACGACACGATCAAGAACTTCGAGAAAGAGACCGGCATCAAGGTCAACTACGACAACTACGACACCAACGAGGTGCTGCACGCCAAGCTGGTCGCCGGCCAGACCGGCTACGACGTCGTCGTGCCGAGCTCGCACTTCGCGAAGATGCAGATCGAAGGCGGCCTGCTGCAAAAGCTCGACCGCACCAAGCTCACGAACTGGGTCAACCTCGACCCGACGCTGCTCAAGCAGCTCGGCAACGTCGACCCCGGCAACCAGTATCTGGTCGACTGGCTCTGGGGCTACGTCACGGTCGGCATCAACGTGCCCAAGGTGAAGGCGGCGCTCGCTGCCTTGCCGAACGCGCTGCCGATGCCCGACAACGCCTGGAGCCTGATCTTCGACCCGAAGTACGCGAGCAAGCTCAAGGGCTGCGGCGTCAACTTCCTCGACTCGGCGTCGGAAGTGCTGCCGGTGGCGATGCTCTATGTCGGCAAACCACCCTACAGCACGAACCCCGCCGACTACGACGTGGCGGCGAAGATGCTGCAGTCGGTGCGTCCCTACGTGACGCGCTTTTCGTCGTCGGGCTACATCAACGACCTGGCCGGCGGCGCGCTCTGCGCCGTGATGGGCTATTCCGGCGACATCAACATCGCGCGCAGCCGCGCCCTCGAGGCCAACCCGACGCAGCCGGCGGCAATCGAAGCGCAGATCCCCAAGGGCGGCGCGACGCTGTTCTTCGACACGATGGCGATCCCGAAGGACGCCAAGAACGTCGCCAACGCGCACCTCTTCATCAACTACATCCTGCGCCCCGATGTCGCGGCGTCGCTGACGAACAAGGTCTTCTACGCCAACCCGAATGCGGCGTCGCTGAAATTCGTGAAGAAAGACGTGGCCTCGAATCCGACGATCTTCCTGTCGGTCGCCGACAAGGCGCGCCTGACGCCGCCCGATGCCGTGCCGCAGGCGATTAGGCGCGTGCAGACGCGGATCTTCACCAACTTCAAGGCCGGCAAGTAGTCACGCGACCTTGACGCCTTTCCAGAACGCGACGCGGCCCTTGATCTCCTTGGCCGCTTCCTTCGGCTCGGGGTAGTACCAGACCGCGTTCGGATTGAGGTCGCCGTCGACCATCAGGCTGTAGTAATGGGCCTCGCCCTTCCAGGGGCACATCGAGCGGTGGTTGCTGAAAGTCACGTACTCGCGCTTCAGGCTCGCATCGGGAAAATAGTGGTTGCCTTCGACGACGACGGTGTCGTCGCTCTCGGCCAGGGTGGCGCCGTTCCAGGTCGCTTTCATGTCGGAGTGCCTTTCGTGCTGCCGAAGGTCGCTTCGGCCTGGGCACGATCGTAGCGACGCTAGCGAGACACTGCGTCGACCAGGGTCCAGTGCGCGGGCGCGTCGCCGCTCTTGCTACCGAGCAGGACGCACGGCCTCGCCGGCACCGCGCGCGGCCGCTGGCTGGCGGCGAGCGCACCGAGCAGGCGCATCGGTCCAGAGAATGTCGGGAACGATCTCGACGTAGCCGAGATCCTTTCCGGCCGCTGCGATCAGCGGCGCGAGCGGGGCCTGGTACGCCAGGCCCACGCCCGACCTCGGTAGAGGTTGCATCGCCAACGCCTGCCTAGTGAATGCCCCGCGCGGCGATGTCTTCGATGATGAATCGGTCGAGCCCGGAGAGGCACGGCCGGCAACCCTTGAAGCCGGGCAGTTCGGGCACGGTCAAGGTGACTTTGAGAGCGGCGACGAGGTCGTCGAACGACGCGCTCGAAGCCAGGGCCATGTGCATTTCGGTGACCGCGATCTTGCGCTTGGGAACAACGGTGCGGGGATGGGGATCCTCCTGGGTGGTAATACGCGAATCGAGTCGCGTGCGCCGGGGCGACATGCCCGAAGCGGGGCGGATTGTTTGCGCGAGGTCTTGCGCATGCGTATCGTGCATATCGCGCGTTGGGGGGATGAAGCGCGCCGATGCGGCGCTCGATGAAGCGCGTGCGGCAGGGGCGCGCGACGTCGGCCGATCGTTCGTCGTGTCGAGGCAGCGCGCGACGACTGCCGGGGCCGCGACCGAAATAAATGGTGCACCGCAGCAAAGGTGGCCGCGAGCGGTTACGCTCGGCCCTTGCTTCGTTGCGAGACGCCCTTGAATTCCTACCTGCAGAAGATCCTCTCCGCCACCGGCCTGACGCGCCGCGGTGATCTGGTCGAAGCGACCCGGGCGATCCAACGCGCCTTGCACGGCGGGGCCGCGACGGCGCCGTCGAGCTCGCCGGGACAGACGTCGGCGGCATCGGCCGACGTACTCGACGGCCTGATCCGCGAAGTTGCACTGCCAGCCACGGCCCGGACGTCGCGCCTCGCGACGGAGACCGAAGCGCCTGCCGAACCCGAAGCGCCGGCAAGGACGACGCCCCCCGGCGTCGGTCGATTCGTCGAAAGCAGCTTCACGGGAGAGGCCGGCACGCGCAGCTTCAAGCTGTTCGAGCCCGACGGCTTCAACGGCCGGGCGTTGCCGCTCATCGTCATGCTGCACGGCTGCACTCAGGACCCGGACGACTTCGCCGCCGGCACGCGCATGAACGCCTTCGCCCAGGAGCGCGGCATGTTCGTTCTCTATCCGGCGCAGGCGCCACGCTCGAACGCGCACAAGTGCTGGAACTGGTTCATGCCCGGCGACCAGCGGCGTGGCCAGGGCGAGCCCGCCCTTCTCGCCGGAATGACGCGGCACGTCATGGAAACGCGCCCCGTCGACGCCGATCGCGTATGGGTCGCCGGCTTGTCGGCGGGCGGCGCGATGGCCGCCATCCTGGCGCGCGAATATGCCGACCTGTTCGCCGCGGCAGGCATCCATTCCGGCCTGCCCCCAGGCGCGGCACACGACGTGGTCTCGGCGTTTTCAGCGATGAAGTCCGGCACCGTAGGTGCGCTGCCTGGCTGGCCCGGCGCCGCCGGGCAGCCGCCGTTGCGAACACCGCTGGTCGCCTGGCCCGGCACCGCGGCGGCCGAGATCGGCGTTGTCGAGCCAGGCGCCGACGCCGCCCACGGCGCGCCGGTGATCGTCTTCCACGGCGATGCCGACAGCACCGTCAACGCATTGAACGGCAGTCACGCGGTGGATGCCGCGCTCGGCGCCGCGCCGGCCGTCGCGATGCGCGAATCGGGGCGCGTCGGCGACGGCGCGGGGCGCGCCTTCACGCGCACCGTCTACCAGACCGCCGCGGCCCGGGAACCGGCGCCGAGCCGGGCCGAGCACTGGGTCGTACACGGCGCCGGCCACGCCTGGTCGGGCGGCGATGCCGCCGGCAGCTTCACCGAGGGCGACGGTCCCGACGCGTCGCGCGAGATGCTGCGCTTCTTCGCCGAGCATCCGCACCGGCGCGGTGCCGCCAGGGCCTGAAGCACCACGACGGCATCACGGGCCGTGTTCTCGTTCACGACCAGGCGGATGATCGGCTCGTTGTCGTGCTGGCACTCGAAGGTGAATGCGACCAGCTTGCGCAGCGTGTCTTCCGGCGCGAGGTCGTCGAGGTGCAGGCCGGCTTCGATCGCGCGGATTCGCCGACAGGCCGCTTCGAGAACGGCGATGCAGAGCGCCTCCTTGTTCGCGAAGTGGTAGAACAGCTGCGCCATGATCACCGGCAAGACGACCCTGATCGCCCATCTCGGCTACCCGACCGAGGCGTTCAAGGCACCCATGATCTACAACCCTTGGTTCGAGCGACGTGGCGTCGACGCCGTCGTTGTGCCGATGGGCGTGAAGAGCGAGGACTATCCGGCAACCCTCGCGGCGCTGACGACGCTGACCAACCTGCGCGGCGCGCTCGTGACCATGCCGCACAAGGTAACGACGCTCGCGCTCGTCGACCAGGCGACGCCGACGGCGCGCATCGCCGGCGCCTGCAACGCCTTGCTGAAGCGGCCCGACAGCAGCTGGCTCGGCGACCAGTTCGACGGCGCCGGCTTCGTCCGCGGTGTCGAGCGCAAGGGCCGGCGCATCGCCGGCAGCCGCGTCTTCGTCCCCGGTTGCGGCGGCGTCGGCTCGGCGATCGCAGCCTCGCTCGCGGCGGCTGGGGCCGCGGCGATCAGCCTCTTCGACGCCCACACCGCATCGGCCGACGGCCTGCGCAACCGCCTGCTGGAGCACTATCCGGAGCTTGCGGTCGGCACCCGCTCCCAGGATCCGGCGGGCCACGACATCGTCGTCAACGCCACGCCGCTCGGCATGAAGGAGGGCGACGACTTGCCCTTCGCCGTCGAGCGCATCGACGCAGGGGCGCTGGTCGGCGAGGTCGTGATGAAGAACGAGCACACGCCGTTGCTACGCGCGGCGCTGGCGCGCGGCCTGGAGGTGCAGGTCGGCTCCGACATGCTGTTCGAGATGATCCCGGCCTACCTCGAGTTCTTCGGCTTCGGCACGGCGACGGCGGAAGAGTTGCGTTCGGTCGCGCGGCTCCACTATTGAGTCGATGGCGATGCGCCGGTCGATCGCCACCGTATCGATGAGCGGCACCCTGCGCCAGAAGCTCGAAGCGATCGCCGTCGCCCGCTTCGACGCCATCGAGCTGTTCGAGAACGACTTCATCGCCTTCAACGGCAGCGCCAGCGAGCTGCGCGCGATGACTGAAGACCTGGGCCTCGGCATCGACCTGTTCCAGCCCTTCCGCGACTTCGAAGGCATGCCCGACGACGCCTTTCAGAAGAGCCTCGACCGCGCCGAGCGCAAGTTCGATCTGATGGAAGCGCTTGGCGCGCCGCTCATGCTGGTCTGCTCGAACACCTCGCCGCTGGCGCTCGACGACGCGGCGCGCTCGGCGGCGCAGCTGCACGCCCTGGCCGAGCGTGCGGCCAGGCGAAACCTCCGCATCGGCTACGAGGCGCTGGCCTGGGGCCGCTGCGTTCGCCTCTACGGCCAGGCCTGGAAGATCGTCGAGCAGGCCGATCATCCGCACCTCGGCCTCATCCTCGACAGCTTTCACACGCTCTCGCTGCGGGACAATCCTGCCGGCATCGCCGCCATCCGCGGCGAGCGCATCTTCTTCCTGCAGATGGCCGACGCGCCGCTGCTGGCGATGGACGTGCTGCAGTGGGCGCGGCATCACCGCAACTTTCCCGGCCAGGGCCAGTTCGACCTCGAGAACTTCTTCCTCCAGGTGCTGCTGGCGGGCTACGCCGGCCCGCTCTCGCTGGAGATCTTCAACGACCAGTTCCGCGAGACGCCGAACCGGCGCACCGCCCTCGACGCGATGCGCTCGCTACTCCTTCTCGAGAGCCAGGTTCGCGCCCGGCTCGAACGCGAACGCGAACGCGACACCGCCGTCGCAAGCCCGTCACGCGACGCCGCGGCGCACACGCTGCAGCGGATCGAGCTGTTCGACCCGCCGCGCGGGCCGGCGCTCGAAGGCTTCTCGTTCCTCGAGTTCGGCGTCGACGACGACAACGCCGAAGCTCTCGGCACCCTGCTCGGGCAGCTCGGCTTCGCCCGCGCGGGCAGGCATCGAACCAAGACGGTCACGCGGTACCGGCAGGGCGATATCCAGCTCGCCGTCAACGCCGAGCCGGCGTCGCCGGCGCGCGCCCGCTTCGATGCGCAAGGGCCGTCGGTATGCGCGATCGGTCTCGCCACCGCAGAACCGCTGCAGGCGGCGAGCCGCGCTGCCGCGCTGCTCTCGGCGCGGCACGAAAGCCCGCGCGGCGCGCACGAGTTGCAGCTGCCGGCGATCGTCGCGCCGGGCGGCACGATCGTTCACTTCGTGCCCTCGGCCGGTGGCGCGATGCTCGATGCCGATTTCGTCGCCACGCCCGGCAGCACGCCCGCGCCGGACGCCGGCCTCGTCGGCATCGACCACATCGCGCTCGGCCTGGCGCAGGATCAGTTCGACACCTGGATCCTGTTTGCCAAGGCGGTGCTCGGATTGCAACGCGGCGAAAGCCTCGAGCTCGCCGACCCGTTCGGCCTGATCCGCTCGAGCGGCGTTGCCAACGCCACGCGAAGCGTCCGCCTCGTCCTCAACGTCTCGCTCAGCCAACGCACGCGCACCGCGCGGCAGGTCAGCGCGACCGGCCGTGCCGGCGGCGGCGTGCAGCACATCGCCCTCGGCACGCGCGACATCTTCGCCACCATGGAGCGACTGCGCGGCAACGGCGTGCGCTTCGTGCCGATCTCGGCCAACTACTACGACGACCTGCTCGCCCGCCTCGATCTCGGCGAAGCCGCCGTGCGCAGGATGCAATCGCTCGACATCCTCTACGACCGGTCGCCGACCGGCGAGTTCTTGCACGCCTACGCCTTTGCCGACCGCTTCTTCTTCGAGGTCGTGCAGCGCAAGGCCTACGATGGCTATGGCGCCGTCAACGCACCGGCGCGGATGGCGGCCCAGGAACAGAACGCGGAGTCGACGAAAAAATGAAAGTCCTGCTGCTCAACGGCCCCAACCTCAACCTGCTCGGCACGCGCGAGCCTGCCATCTACGGCGCGACGACGATGGCCGACGTGGAAGCGATGTGCCGCGCCGAAGGGGCCGGGCTCGGCCTCGAGGTGACTGCCTTCCAGAGCAACCACGAAGGCGCGCTCGTCGACCGCATCCATGCGGCGCGCGACGAAGGCGTGCGCTTCGTCGTCATCAACCCCGGCGCGCTGACGCACACCAGCGTCGCCCTTCGCGACGCGCTCACAGGCGTCGCGATCCCGTTCATCGAGGTGCACATCAGTAACGTGCACAAGCGCGAGGCCTTCCGCCACCGTTCCTTTCTGTCCGACGTCGCCGAAGGCGTGATCGTCGGGCTGGGCACCATCGGCTACCGGCTCGCCCTGCAGGCGGCCGCGGCCAAACTGCTCCCAGGAGACGACAAATCATGAACACGCCCTGCGACGCCTGAGATCCATCGCTCGCGCTCAGGATGACAACTGCCGTCGTTCTGAGCGAAACGAAGAATCTCAGGGTCCCGCCAGACCCCACTGCGCGAGCAGGAAGGCGTCGTCCTCGGCGATCTCGCGCAGCGAATCGAAGCGGCCCGAGGCGCCGCCGTGGCCGACCTCGAGGTTGATCTTGAAAAGCAGCGGATTAGCGTCGGTCTTCAGCGTGCGCAGCCTGGCCACGTACTTGGCCGGCTCCCAATAGGCGACCTGCGTGTCGTTGAGGCCGGTGCGCACCAGCATCGCCGGATAGGCGCCCGGCTTCAGGTTGTCGTAGGGGCTGTAGGCGCGCAGCCAGGCGTACTGCGCGGCGATCTTCGGGTTGCCCCACTCGATGAACTCGCCGGCGGTAAGCGGCAGCGTCTCGTCGAGCATGGTGTTGACGACGTCGACGAAAGGCACTTCGGCGACGACCGCCTTGAACAGCTCGGGCCGCCGGTTGACGACCGCGCCCATGAGCAGGCCGCCGGCGCTGCCTCCCTCGATCGCCAGCATCTGCGGCGAGGTCATGCCGCGCGCGATCAAAGCTTCGGCGCAGGCGATGAAGTCGGTGAACGTCGTCTCCTTCTTTGCCATCTTGCCGGCCTCGTACCAGGTGCGGCCGAGGTCGCCGCCGCCGCGGATGTGGGCGATGGCGAAGATCACGCCGCGGTCGAGCAGCGACACGCGCGTCTGCGAGAACCCCGGATCGAGCGGAATGCCGTAGCTGCCGTAGCCGTAGAGCAGGAGCGGTTGCGAGCCGGGCATCTTTCTGTCGCGGCGCCAGACCAGCGAGACCGGCACCTCGGTGCCGTCGGCAGCCTCCGCCATCAGCCGGTCGCTCGCATACAGCGACGGGTCGTAGCCGGGCACCGGCTGACGCTTCTTCAGCACGCGCTCGCGCGTGAGCAGGTCGTAGTCGTAGGTCGAGGCCGGCATCGTCATCGAGGTGTAGACGAAGCGGAGCAACGTCGTCTCGAACTCGGCGTTGGCGCCCGTGTGCACGTTGCAAGCGACCTCGTCGAAGGCGATGCGGTGCTGGCCTCCCTCGAGCAGATCGATCACGCGCAGCTCGAGGCTGCCGGCGACGCGCTCGGTGACGATCAAGTGGCGCTGGAACAGGTCGAAGTCGTCGAGCATCACGTCGTCGCGCGCGGCGATGATCTCGACCGCGCTGGCGAGGTCGGCGTTGTCCGCGTCGACCGTGACGAGGCGAAAGTTGCGGCCGGTATCGTTGATGCGGACGAAGAAACGCCCGTC
Organism: Burkholderiales bacterium; assembly: GCA_025350505.1. Lineage (GTDB taxonomy): Bacteria > Pseudomonadota > Gammaproteobacteria > Burkholderiales > Burkholderiaceae_C > Schlegelella_A. Next base: position 35,432 of record JANXXS010000207.1, on the reverse strand, counting down.
GCGATGGTCGAGGTCGACCTCGATGTCGTCGCGCCGCGCGAACACCGTGCGCAGCATCGGCGTGGCATCGCCGCCGGCTTCGGCGTCGATCAGGCGGATCTCCGACGAGTCCATGCTGGAGATGTGGACGACGACGAAGCGCTCGTCGCGGGTCTTGCCGACGGCGATGCTGAAGAGCTCGTCGTCCTCTTGGTAGAGCAGCGCGTTGGCGCCGTCGCTGCCGACGACATGGCGCCACAGGCGATTCGCCCGCTTCGCCTCGTCCATGGTCACGTAGTAGAGCGTGCGGCTGTCGTTGCCCCAGGCGACCGAGTCGACCTCGGCCATCGACCAGTCGTCGAGGCTGCCCGTCGCGAGGTCCTTGAGATGCAGCACGTAGTCGCGGCCGCCGCTGAAATCGACGGTGTAGGCAAGCCGGGTCGCGTCGAGGCTCACCTCCGCCTCGCCGAGGCGAAGAAAGGGCTTGCCCCGCGCCATCTCGTTGAGGTCGAGCAGGGTCTCGTCCTGGCCCGCCGGATCCCAGGCGCGGTCATGGCCGACGGCGCGGCGCCGAAGGTGGCGCGGGTACTGGTCGCCGGTCACGGTGCGGCTCGAGTACCACCAGCCGTCCTTGCGATAGGGGACGGAATCGTCGTCCTGCTGGATGCGCGAGAACATCTCCTGGTAAAGCGTCTCCTTCAGCGCCGCGTGCGGCGCGAACCAGACCTCGGCCCAGGCGTTCTCGGCCTTCAGGTAGTCGAGCGTGCGCGGGTCGTCGCGGTCGCGCAGCCAGAACCAGTCGTCGATGCGGCGGTCGCCGTGAACGCTGACGTCCTTCGGCTCGCGCGGCGCCAGCGGCGGCTCGTTGGCCGGCGCGTTCATCGCGCCGTCTCGATCGCGTTGCGCAGGTCGCCCATCGGCGGCGAGCCGTGCCGGACCAGCTCGCGGTCGCGCAGCTCGACGCCGGGCAGCGGCTCCAGCTTCCAGCGCCGAGTCACGAAGCGCAGGATCGACGCCGTGTCGTAGGGCGTCTTGTCGACATAGCCCTTCTTCGCCAGCGGCGAGACGATGATCGCCGGCACGCGCGTGCCCGGACCCCAGCGGTCGCCGACCGGCACCGGCGCGTGATCCCAGAAGCCGCCGTTCTCGTCGTAGGTGACGACGATCAGCATGTGCGGCCACTGCGGACTCTTCTGCAGTTTGCCGATCAGCTCGGCGATGTGCGCGTCGCCGTCGGCGACGTTGGCATAACCGGCGTGCTGGTTCAGGTTGCCTTGCGGCTTGTAGAAGGTGACCGCAGGCAGTCGGCCGGCCGCCGCATCGGCGAGGAATGCATGATCGAAATCGCGCAGATGGGCGGCGCGATAGGCACCGTGCCGGACCGGGTCGAAGCTCGCGTAGTAGTTGAAGGGCTGATGGTGCGTCTGGAACTGCACTGTGCCCCTGAAGATGGCCGGGCGCGTTTCCGGCGTCGCTGCCGAGGCGAGCTGCCAAGCGCCGCTGTACCAGGCCCACGACACGCCCTTGCCATCGAGGCGGTCGGCGATGGTGGTCAGTGTCTGCGGCGGCAGCGTGCCCGGCTGCGCCGGATCGCCGTAGCGCGCGTCGCCGTTCGGCGCCGGCAGCAGCGTGCTCGGCTGATAGGCGGGCTGCATCGTGTTGACGGCGTGAAACATGCCGCTCGGGTCCTTGGGCGTGAGCGTGCCGTCGCGCTTGTAGCGTGGCGGGCCGGCGAGCGCGCTGCCGGTCGCGTCGGCCGCCGGCGTCAGGCGCAGGCGGCCCTCGGCGTCGACATCGACTTCCGAGATCAGACCCATCGCCGGCGAGCGATCGGCATCCGGATATTCGGGCGCGCAGCCGCACACCAGGTACTGGTGGTTGAGAAATGAGCCGCCGAACGCACCCATGAAGAAGTTGTCAGCGAGCGTGTACTGGCGTGCCACCTTCCAGAGCGCCATGTCGGTGCCGTCGTAGTAGCCCATCGCCAGCGCGCCGGCGTCGGAGTAGGCGGCGAAGCGGTCGTTTCGGCCGCCGTCGATCTGCATCATGTTGTTGTAGAAGCGATGCACGAGGTCGCGCGTCGTCACCGAGATCGGCACGCCGATGCCGCGCCCGTCGAAGGCGTCGGGACCGTCGATCTGGAACGGCTTGTTCGGCAGGCCGACGGTCTGCGCCTGCGTCACGACCGGCGCCTGGCCGGGCGCCGTGAGGCCGCCCCACACCGGCGGCAGCACCGCCAGCACGCTGCCGTCGAAGTCGCGTTGCGCCAGCCCGCTGCCGACCGCGCTCGGGTTGCGGCCAGGGATGCCGTTGGCGCCGGGGAACAGGCCGTAGAAGGTATCGAAGGCGCGGTTCTCGGCATAGATGACGACCAGCGTGTCGATGGCGTCGATACCGCGCCGGTCGCCGGTCGCCGGCCCGGGCGACGAAGGAGGCGCGCTGCACGAAGCGAGCAGGGCAAGGCCGAGGGCGAGCAGTCTTCGAGGCGTCATCACACGGTGTCAGAGTCGTCGTCCAGCGATTGTCCCGTGCCAGTGCGCGCGCCGCCATGCGGGCCTTCCGTCCGCGCTTGACATTCATTTAACCAAAGCGTTAAATTACGCCATGGACCATCTCAGCGCCGCCTTCGCCGCCCTCGCCGATCCGACCCGGCGCGCCATCCTGGCTCGCCTGGCGCAGGGAGAAACCCATGTCGGCGAGCTCGGCAAGCCGTTTCGCGTGTCGGGCCCGGCGATCTCGCGCCATCTGCGCGTGCTCGAGAACGCCGGCCTGATTTCCCGCGAGGTCGATGCGCAGCGCCGCGTCTGCCGACTGCGCGGCGAGGGGTTAGCGGCGGCGCACGACTGGGTCGAGCAATACCGGCACTTCTGGGAAGCGAGCCTCGACCGTCTGGTCGAGCTCGTCGAGCAGCGGCCCGCACCCGACGCGCCGCGGCCCAAGCCCACGGCGCGCAAGCGCGCACGGCCGGCGTCGCTTGCGCGCAAGGCGAGGGGGCGCAAGTGAACGAGGGCGCCCCCTTCGAGCTGACGATGACGCGCCTCATCCGCGCGCCGCGTGACCGCGTCTACGACGCCTTCGTCACCGAGGCGGCGTTGCGCGTCTGGCAGTGCCCGCGCGGCGCGCGCGTCAGCGAGCTCGAGGTCGACGCCCGGCCCGGCGGTGCCTGGCGCATGGTCATGCAGTCGCGCGACGGCACCTCGTTCAAGGTCGGCGGCGTCTACCGCGAGCTGAGCCGTCCGGATCGCATTGCCTACACCTGGCAATGGGAGGAAGGTCCGATGGGCAGCGGCGCCGCCACGCTCGTCGAGGTGACGCTGAGCGAGCGCGACGGCGAGACCTGGCTCGAGATGCGCCACTCGGGCTTCGCGGCGGCCGCCGCACGCGACGCTCATGCGCGCGGCTGGAACGGGCCGCTCAACAAGCTGAGCGGCCTGCTCGATCCGCGCGGCAGCGCCGCCACGGTGACGCTGTTCGGCCTGCCGCCGAGCAGCTACACGCGCACAGCGCGACTCGCGCTGGCCGAAAAGGGCGTGCCCTACACCTTCTTCGAGTGCGGGCCGCATGGCGCCGACATCCTCGCCGTCAACCCCTTCGGACGACTGCCCGCGTTGACCGACGGCGACTTCGCCGTCTACGAGACGAGCGCGATCATCCGCTACGTCGACGAGTCCTTCGACGGGCCCGCGCTGCTGCCCGGCTCGATCGCCGAACGCGCCCGCTGCGAGCAGTGGACGAGCGCCTTCAACGCCTATGTCTACGACGCCGTCGTCGCGCGCTGCATCCGCCAGTACTTCTTCCCCCGGGGCGAAGGCGGCCAGCCCGATCGCGCGATGATCGACGCGGCACTCGCCGAGATGCCGAAGACGCTCGCCATCCTCGACGCCGGCTATGCGAAGTCGAGCTGGCTCGCCGGCGATTCGATCTCGATGGCCGACCTGTTCGTCATGCCCGTGCTCGCCTATCTGGCGCGCATGCCCGAAGGCCCGCAGCTGCTGGCCGCCACCCCCCACCTGCGGCGCGCGCTCGAAGCGATGCGGCAACGCCCCAGCTTTTCCGCCACCGAACCGACCGGGCGCTTCGCCTGAACGTTCACCCACCCAGGAGCCCTCATGGCACACCTTCCCGGAAAATTCGTCTGGTTCGAGCATGTCTCCAACGACATCGCCAAGGCACGCAGCTTCTACGAGCCGATGCTCGGCTGGCATACCGAAGCGATGCCTATGGGCGGCGACGATCCGTACCACGTCATCCTCAATGCCGGCGCCGGCATCGGCGGCTACTCGAAGGCGCCCGCCGGCGCGCCGAACATGTGGCTCTCTTACCTGTCGGTGGCCGACGTCGACGCGTCGTACAAGGCGGCGCTGGCCGCCGGCGCGAAGAGCCTGATGGCGCCGATGGACTACGGCGCCGCGGGCCGTGCCGCGACCCTCGCCGATCCGACCGGCGCCGTCTTCTCGCTCTGGAAAGGTGCCCAGGACGACCCGGCCGACGTCGACCAGGCAACCGCCGGCGCGTTCCTCTGGAACGAGCTGACGACGCAGGACGAGAAGGCAGCGCTCGCCTTCTACGAGAAGACCTTCGGCTTCACGCACGACGCGATGCCGATGCCGCAGGGCACCTACAACATCCTCAAGCAAGGAGAGCAACGTCGCGGCGGCCTGTGCAAGGCGATGGACGCATCGACACCGGCGATGTGGATGCAGTACGTCAAGGTCGACGACTGCGACGCCGCCACGGCCAAGGCAAAGGGCCTGGGCGCGCACATCGTCGTGCCGCCGTCGGACATTCCCAACGTCGGCCGCTTCTCGATGTTCGCGGACCCGCAGGGCGCGATGCTGGCACTGCTCAAGCCGACGCCCGCCGGCGGCTGAACCGCGGCGCAGGGCGAACGCGCCATCCGCGTTCGCCCTGTCACAGCCCGGTCATGAGGCGGACAGAATACTCGTCGCTTTGCTCATTGCGAGGATCCGATGAAGCGTTCTGTCCTGCTCGCCCGCGCCGTTGCCGCGGTGACTTTGTTCGCCGCCGCCAGCGCTTTCGCGCAGGGCGCCATTTGCTACAACTGCCCGACCGAGTGGGCCGACTGGGGCGCGCAGCTGCAGGCGATCAAGCAGAAGACCGGCGTCACGATCCCACCCGACAACAAGAACTCCGGCCAGTCGCTGGCCCAGCTGGTCGCCGAAAAGGCGAGCCCGGTCGCCGACGTCACCTACCTCGGCATCACCTTCGGCATCCAGGCCAGGAAAGACGGCGTCGTCGCCGCCTACAAGCCGGCGTTCTGGAACGAGATCCCCGACGGCCTGAAGGACCCCGAAGGCTACTGGTTCACCGTCCACTCGGGAACGCTCGGCTTCATGGTCAACGTCGACGCCTTGAAGGGCAAGCCGATCCCGCGCTCCTGGGCCGACCTGCTCAAGCCCGAATACAAAGGCTTGATCGGCTACCTCGACCCGGCCTCGGCTTTTGTCGGCTACGTCGGCGCGGTGGCGATCAACAACGCGCGCGGCGGCACGCTCGACAACTTCACGCCGGCGATCGAGTACTTCAAGGCGCTGAAGAAGAACGAGCCGATCGTGCCCAAGCAGACCTCGTACGCCCGCGTGCTCTCGGGCGAGATCGCGATCCTGCTCGACTACGACTTCAACGCCTACCGCGCCAAGTACAAGGACAAGGCCAACGTCGAGTTCGTCATCCCGGCCGAGGGCACCGCCGTCGTGCCCTACGTGATGAGCCTGGTCGCCAAGGCACCGAACGCCGACAACGGCAAGAAGGCGCTCGACTTCATGATGTCGAACGAAGGCCAGGCGATCTGGGCCAACGCCTTCCTGCGCCCGGTGCGTGCCGCCGGCATGTCGAAGGAGGCGCAGGCGCGCTTCCTTCCCGCCGCCGACTACGCGCGGGCGAAGACGCTCGACTACGCGAAGATGGCCGAGGTGCAGAAGGCTTTCTCGGAGCGGTATCTGCGCGAAGCGCAGTGAAAGGCGTCGCGGCGATCTGCGCCGCGCCCGCGGCCGCGGTGTTCGCCGCGTTCTGGCTGTTGCCGATGACTTGGCTGGTGGCGTTGCCGGCGAGCAAGGGGGCGGCGACCTACTTCGCGGTGCTGACCGAGCCGCGCTATCTGGCCAGCCTGGTGCAGACGACGCTTCTGTCGGCGCTCGTCACCGTAGTGTCGCTGGTCCTAGCCGCCGCCGTCGGCCTCTATCTCGGCAGGCGCCGCTTTCGCGGCCGGCGCCTGCTGCTCGCTACCCTGACGCTGCCGCTCGCCTTTCCGGGCGTCATCATCGGCTTCTTTGTCATCCTGCTCGGCGGCCGGCAAGGCGCGATCGCGGCCTGGAGCGAAGCGCTCACCGGCACGCGCTTTACCTTAGCGTATGGCCTCGCCGGCCTCTTCCTCGGCTACGTCTACTTCTCCCTGCCGCGCGCCATCGTCGCCTTCACCGCCGCCGCCGAATCGATGGGCGACGAGCTCGAAGACGCCGCCCGCTCGCTCGGCGCGACGCGCCGCTGGATCGCCCGCGACGTTTGGCTGCCGGCGCTGACGCCGACCGCGCTCGCCTGCGGCGCGATCCTGTTCGCCACGGCGATGGGTGCGTTCGGCACCGCGTTCACGCTGTCGAGCCGCTTCGAGGTGCTGCCGATCACGATCTACAACGAGTTCACCAACTACGCCAACTTCGCGCTCGCCGCGTCGCTTTCGATCGCGCTCGGCTTGATCACCTGGCTCGTGCTGTTCGTGGCGCGGCGCTTCGGGCCGCAGCTCGCCGCCGGCGGAGCTTGACGGTGGCAGATCGCCCAAGCCGCCCGGCGCCTGTCCTCTTCGCGGTCACGCTCGGCGTCGCCGTCTTCACGGTCCTGCCGATGCTGGTCTCGGTCACGGCCGGCCTGGTCGACAACTACTCGAGCGGTCTGGCCGGCGGCCTGACGACGCGCTGGCTGGTGCAGGTGTGGTCGCTCTACGGCGCGACGGCGTGGCACTCGATCGCACTGGCCCTCGGCTGCGTCGCAGCGACGCTGCTGATCGGCGTCCCCTGCGCCTACGCGCTGGCGCGCAGCCGGTCGCGCGCGGCGCGCGCCTTCGAGGAGCTGCTGACCTTGCCGGTGGCCGTGCCGGGCCTCGCCACGGCGCTGGCGCTGATCCTCGCCTATGGCGAATGGCGCGCGTTTCGCTCCAGCTTCGCCTTCATCTTCGTCGGCCACCTCGTCTTCACCTTGCCCTTCATGGTGCGCACCGTCGCCGCGGCGTTCGAACGCGAAGAGCTCGTCTCGCTCGAGGAAGCGGCACGCTCGCTGGGCGCGAGCTTCGCGCAGCGCTTTCTCGGCGTGCTCGTGCCGGCGGTCGCGCCGGCCATCGTTGCCGGCAGCCTCATGGTCTTCACGCTCTCGATCGGCGAGTTCAACCTGACCTGGATGCTGCACACGCCGCTGACGCGAACCCTGCCCGTGGGCCTGGCCGACAGCTACGCCTCGATGCGGCTCGAGGTCGGCTCGGCCTACACGCTCGTCTTCTTCATCGTCGTGCTGCCGGCGTTGTGGGCGATGCAGGCGGTCGCGGCGTGGCTCGGGCCGCGCGAATCGACGCGTCCGGCAGTTCGTGGAGCCGCCGCATGACGGCAGCCGGAGAACGCACCCGCGTCGAGGTGCGCGACTGCGCCAAGACCTACGCCGGCGGCGTGCGCGCCTTGCAGCCGACCTCGCTGGTCGTCGAGCCCGGCGAAGTGCTGGCCCTGATCGGCCCCTCGGGATGCGGCAAGACGACGCTGCTGCGCCTGATCGCCGGCCTCGCCGACCCCGATGCCGGCGGCACGATCCGCTTCAACACCGAGGACGTGACCCGAAAGCCGATCGAGACACGCGGCGTCGGCATGGTGTTCCAGCACTACGCGCTGTTCCCGCAGATGTCGGTCGAGGCCAACATCGGTTATGGCCTGCGCATCCGCGGCGTCGCCGAGGCCGAGCGGCGCCGCCGCGTCGGCGAGCTGGTCGACCTGGTGCGTCTCCAGGGACTGGAAGCGCGCCGGCCGGCCGAGCTTTCCGGCGGCCAGAAGCAGCGCGTCGCGCTGGCCCGCGCCGTCGCCCTGCACCCGCGCGTGCTGCTCCTCGACGAGCCGCTCACCGCCCTCGACGCCAAGCTCAAGGTGGCGCTGCGCGACGAGCTGGCCGAGCTACTGCGTCGCCTCAGCATCACCGCCGTCCATGTCACGCACGACCAGCAGGAGGCGATGGCAATTGCCGACCGTCTGGCGGTGATGCGCGCCGGCGTCATCGTGCAAACGGGAGACGCCGAATCGCTCTACCGCGACCCGAAGCACGCCTTCGTCGCCGAGTTCCTCGGCCGCGTCAACCGGCTGGCGCGCAGCGACGCCGACCTGCGCGACGGCGTGCTTCGCATCGGCGGCGAAGTGCTGGCCTGCCCCGGTCCGCTCGGCAGCGAACGGGCCCTGCTGGTCCGGCCCGAAGACATCGAGCTTGCGGCAGGCACCGACGCGGGCGCGCGCGTCGTGCGCCGCATCTTCCTCGGCGAGCGGCTCCAGTTGCAGGTCGCAACGCCCGACCAGGGCGTGCTGACCGTCGATGCGGCGCGCGACGCGCCGTGGCAAGCTGGCGACCCGGTGCGTCTGCGCATTGCGCCGCAGCACCTCTTGCCTGCCTCGGAGCCCTGACTCGATGCCCAAACTTCTCGTCCAGTTGAGCGACACGCACATCCGGCTGCCGGGCCAGCTCGCCTATCGACGCGTCGACACCGCCGCCTTCCTCGCCCAGGCGGTCGCGTCGGTGCTTGCCTTGCCGCAAGCGCCGGTGGCCGTCGTCGTCACCGGCGACCTCACCGATTTCGGACGCGCGGCCGAATACGTGCACCTGCGTTCGCTGCTCGCGCCGCTGCGGTGTCCGGTCTACCTGCTTCCCGGCAACCACGACGACCGCGCCGAGGTGCGCCGCGCCTTCCCCGAGCACGACTGGATGCGGCAAACGGGCGAGCCATTCCTGCAGTACGCGATCGACCTCGGCGGGCTGCGCCTGGTCGCGATCGACACCTCGGTGACGCGGGCGCCGCACGGCGAGCTCGGCGAGGCACACCTCGCCTGGCTCGACGACGCGCTCGCCGCAGACCGCCAGACGCCGACCATCGTCGCCATGCACCACCCGCCGTTCGCCACCTTCATCGGCCACATGGACGAGATCGGCCTGCAGCAAGGTGGCCGCGAGCTCGCGGCGGTGATCGCGCGGCATCCGCAGGTCGAGCGCATCGTCTGCGGCCATTTGCATCGCAGCATCCAGGCGCGCTTCGCCGGCACCATCGCCATGACGGCGCCGTCGACCGCGCACGCGGTGGCGTTCGACCTGGCGAGCGACGGTGCATCCGCGTTCGAGATGGAGCCGCCGGGCTTTCTCGTCCACGCATGGTCCGAAACCGGCCAGGTCACCAGTCACCTGGGGTTTTCGGGCACATTCGAGGGGCCGCACCCCTTTCACGACGGCGGCGGGCTGATCGACTGAGGAAGCGCCGATGGACCGACTCGTTCCCACCCCTGCCTTCACCGGCCAACCGACGTGGGAAAACGACGGCACCAGCCGCATCCCCTTCGCCAGCTACACCAGCGACGAGCTGCACCGGCGCGAACTCGAGCGCTTCTTCTACAAGAACCACTGGTGCTACGTCGGCCTCGAGGCGGAGATCCCGAATCCGGGCGACTTCAAGCGCACCGCCGTCGGCGAGCGCTCAGTGATCCTGGTGCGCGATCAGGGTGGCGCAATCAACGTCGTCGAGAACGTCTGCGCGCACCGCGGCATGAGCTTTTGCCGCGAGCGGCACGGCAACCGCAAGGACTTCACCTGCCCGTACCACCAGTGGAACTATTCGCTCAAGGGCGACCTGCAAGGCGTGCCCTTCCGGCGCGGCGTCAAGCAGGATGGCAAAGTGCAGGGCGGCATGCCGGCCGACTTCAAGCCCGATGAGAACGGGCTCACCAAGCTCAAGGTCGCGGCGCGGGGCGGCGTCGTGTTCGCCTCGTTCGACCACGACGTCGAGCCGCTCGAGGACTTTCTCGGCCCGGTCATCCTCGGCTACTTCGACCGCACCTTCGACGGCCGGGCGCTGAAGATCCTCGGCTACAACCGGCAGCGCATTCCGGGCAACTGGAAGCTGATGCAGGAAAACATCAAGGACCCGTATCACCCGGGACTGCTGCACACCTGGTTCGTCACCTTCGGCCTCTGGCGCGCCGACAACAAGTCGAAGTTGCTGATGGACGCACAGCACCGCCACGCGGCGATGATCTCGACGCGCGGCCAGATGGGCAAGGCCGATCAGGTCACGTCGGTGTCCAGCTTCAAGGCCGACATGAAGCTCGAGGATCCGCGCTTTCTCGACATCGTCGCCGAGCCCTGGTGGGGCGGCCCGACGGCGGTGATGACGACGATCTTTCCGAGCGTCATCTTCCAGCAGCAGGTCAATTCGGTCTCGACCCGGCACATCCAGCCCGACGGTCACGGCGCCTTCGATTTCGTGTGGACCCACTTCGCCTTTGCCGACGACAGCGCCGAGATGGTGCAGCGACGCCTGCGCCAGGCCAACCTGTTCGGCCCGGCCGGCTTCGTCTCGGCCGACGACGGCGAGGTGATCGAGCTGTCGCAGCAGGGCTTCGAGCAGAAGCCCTTCCATCGCACCCTCGCCGAGCTGGGCGGGCGCGACGTCGCCGACGCCGACCACATGGTCACCGAGACGCTGATCCGCGGCATGTACGAGTACTGGCGCAAGGTCATGGAGGCCTAGCGTGGAAACGCCAGCGATCGACTTCGCCGAGTACCACGCGCTGGTCCAGCTCTATGCCGAGTACGCCTACGCCGTCGACTCGGGCGACTGGAATCTCTGGCCCGAGTTCTTCGTCGACGAATGCAGCTACCGGCTGGTGCCGCGCGAGAACCACGAGCGCGGCTTTCCGCTCGCCACGCTGTCGTTCGAGAGCAAGGGCATGCTGAGGGACCGCGTCTACGGCATCCGCGAGACGCTGTTCCACGATCCGTACTATCAGCGCCACGTCGTCGGCGCGCCGCTGGTGCGCGGCGTGAGCGGCGACCGCATCACGAGCGAGGCGAACTACGCGGTGTTTCGCACCAAGCTGAACGCGCTGAGCACGGTGTTCAACGTCGGCCGCTATCTCGACACGGTCGTGCGCACGCCGCGGGGGCTGAAGTTCGAGAGCCGCGTCGTCGTCTACGACAGCGAAATGATTCCGAACTCGATCATCTACCCGATCTGAGCGGAGCCCGGCGATGAGCGAACACTGGCAAGACGTCGCGATCCTCGACGACTTCGCCGCGACCGACGCGATCGGTGTCGTCGCGGGCGGCAAGCAGATCGCGATCTACCTGGTCGACGGTGCGGTGTTCGCGACTGCCAACCACTGCACCCACGGCGACGCGCTGCTCTGCGACGGCTTTCTCGAAGGCCACGAGATCGAGTGCCCGCACCACCAGGGCCGCTTCGACGTGCGCACCGGCGACGCCACCGGCGCGCCGGCGACGGTGTCGCTGGCCACCTACCCGGCGCGGCTCGAAGACGAGCGCGTGCAGCTGCTGATCGACTGACCGCGGGCCGCGCTCGGCCGCGGGCCGCGCCGGGCCATCGCGCTCTTGCTATCGTCCGACACCGACAGCGACGAAAGCGCCGATGCAGCCCGTCATCACCAGCCTGCTCGACACCGACCTGTACAAGTTCACGATGTGGCAGGCGATGCTGCATCGGCATCCGCAGACGCAGGCCGAGTACACCTTCGTCTGCCGCAACACGCCGGCCTATCCGCTCGCCGAGTTGCTGCCCGAGATCGATCGCGAGCTCGATGCGCTGTGTGCGCTCTCGTTTCGCGGCAGCGAGCTCGCGCACCTGGCGAGCCTGCGCTTCATCCGCTCCGACTTCGTCGACTTCCTTCGCATCTTCCGCTTCCAGCGCGACTTCATCGTCGCCCGCGCCGCCGCCGACGGCAAGGGACTCGAGATCGTCGCCAACGGCCCGCAGGTGCACGTCATGGCCTTCGAGATCTTCGTGCTGGCGATCGTCAACGAGCTCTACTTTCGACGCTTCGACCGGCGCGAAGCCTGGGCCGAAGGGCGGCGCCGTCTCAGCGCCAAGATCGAGCGGCTGCGCGAGTTCGAGAAGGAGCCCAAGCGCCTCAACCCGTTCGAGTTCTTCGATTTCGGCGTGCGCCGGCGCTTTTCGGGCGAGTGGCACCGCGAGGTGCTGACGACCTTGAAACGCGAGGTACCGCAGTTCTTCAAAGGCGCCTCCGACGTGCTTTACGCGCGCGACCTCGGCCTGGTGCCGATCGGCACCATGGCGCACGAGTACCTGCAGACCTTCCAGACGCTCGGCGTCCGCCTCCGCGACTTCCAGCGCGCAGCCCTGGAAAGCTGGGTCCAGGAATACCGCGGCGACCTCGGCATTGCGCTGACCGACGTGGTCGGCATGGATGCCTTTCTCGCCGACTTCGACCTCTACTTCGCCAAGCTCTTCGACGGGCTGCGCCACGACTCGGGCGACCCTTTCGTCTGGGGCGAGAAGGCGCTCGCCCACTACGAGAAGCTGCGCATCGATCCGAAAACCAAGCGCCTCGTCTTCTCCGACGGACTCGACTTCGAGAAGTCGTTCGCCCTCTACCGCCACTTCGCCGACCGGACCATGCTCGGCTTCGGCATCGGCACCAACATCACCAACGACATGGGCCTGAGGACGCTGCACATTGTCATGAAGCTGACCCACGCCAACCGCCAGCCGGTGGCCAAGCTCTCAGACAGCCCGGGCAAGCTGCTCTGCGACGACGAGACCTTTCTCGCCTACCTGCGGCAGGTCTTCAACGTGCCCGCCTGAGACCGTGGAAGCGGGCGTGCCTCGGACCGTGACGCTGGCCGGCGGCGCCGACCTCGAGGGCTTTCGGCGCGCCTGCCGCGCGCTCTGGGCGGAGCAGGTCGAGCCCGGGCGGGTCCGCTGGCGCACGGGGGGCGAGGCCGCCGAGGCGCTGGACGCCGGCGCCGGGCCGCCGCCTTCGGCCACGCCGCCGTTCGCGCGCGCCCTGCACGTGCCCGCGGCTTTCATGCCCTTGTGCGAGCAGGTGGTCCTGCATCGCGACGCTGGCCGCTTCGATCTGCTCTATCGACTGCTCTGGCGCCTGCAGACCGAGCCCGGCCTGCGCCACGATCCGGGCGATGCCGATTGGGTGCGGGCGCGGGAGATGGCCAGGGAAGTACACGACGACATGGTCAAGTCGGCCGACGGCGGCGAGGCGCCGCGCTCGCTGCTCGCGCTGCGCGTCGCCCTCGAGCGCTGCCGCGAGTGCCCGATCGGCGAGCACGCGACCCAGGCCGTGCCGGGCGAGGGCCCGCGCCATGCCCGGCTGATGTTCGTCGGCGAGCAACCCGGCGACCAGGAAGACCTGCAAGGCCGTCCTTTCGTCGGTCCTGCCGGCCAGCTGTTCAGCCGCGCCCTGGCCGAGCTCGGCATCGATCGCCGCACTGTCTACATCGGCAACGCCGTCAAGCATTTCAAGTTCGAGCTGCGCGGCAAGCGGCGCATCCACAAGACGCCGGCGCAGGAAGAGGCGGCCGCCTGCCTGCACTGGCTGGAAACGGAGATCGCGCTGGTCGATCCCGAAGCATTGGTCGCGCTCGGCGCGACGGCGGCGCGCCAGCTGATGGGCTTCGCCGTCGCGGTCACGCGCTCGCGCGGTCAGTGGCTGAAGCGCGCCGATGGGCGACGCGTGCTCATCGCGCTGCATCCCTCGGCGCTCTTGCGCATGGAGCCCGAGGACAAGGAGGCCGCCTATGCGGCCTGGCTGGCCGATCTGCGCCAGGCCGTGGCTTCGAAGGGCGCGTTGTAAGGATCCTCGCCGGGCGGCGACAAGCTGACGTGGCCCTTCGGCCGCGATTCGCGCATCCCCTCTACATCCCACCCGGAGCTGCCCATGAAATCACTCGTCGCCCTCTTGATGTGTTCCTGCATGACCCTGGTCGCCGGCAACGCGGCCGCCGCCAGTCACACGGAAAAAAGCGCCTCGGCGCCGATGGCCCAGGACGGCATGATGAAAAAGGAAATGTCCATGCAGGATTGCAAGGACCACATGGCGATGGCCAAGAAGGACGGCATGAAGAAGGACGACGCCATGATGAAGAAAGACGCCATGTGCGACGAGATGATGAAGAAGGACGCGATGATGAAGAAGGACGAGCCGATGAAGAAGTAGGCCGGCGACGAGACAAAGCCGTCCTGCAGCCCGGTCGGGTCGCCTGACCGGGCTTTCGTTTGAAAGCCGCTTGTCGACCTCGGCGCACGGCGAGTGCGCATGCGCAGAGCGCGCCGGTACAAGATCACGCGCCGGCCGTGGCAAGGCGACCGCGCGCCGATCTGCACCGGAACCTGGCCGCTGTTTCGCGCACCGCCGGCGCGGCGCGGCCGATAAGGTGACGACCAGTCCGAAAACGGAGCGATCACCATGCGCCACGCCCCTTCCACCATGCATTTCTCGCCTGCCTACCAGTCGCGCGCCTATCGGCCCGCGGCGCCGGCCGGAGCGATCGAGTGGGAAGAGCTGCCATCGCTGGCCGGATCGCTGGCGCAGCGCATCGTCGCGGCGACGACGCGGCCGTGGGACAGCACCCGCCCGGCCGGTCTCGACAGCAGCGTGCCCTCGCAACCGTTCCGCGAGCCGGTCGACGGCCTCGCCATCCGCGAGGTCAACGAGCCCGACGTGTTCCGCCACTTCTTCGGCACCTGAGGCGCTCGCGCGGAATCGACGCGGCCGGCCCTGGCGGCCGCGTCGGGCGCCGACCGTGACGGTCGGCGGGCCGCTATCCTGAGGGCATGGCCGCCGCACCCTCTACCCTGAACGACATCGATCCGCCCGCCGCCTCCGCCCGGCTCCACTGGGAGGACTTCGTCGTCGGCGACACGCGCGAGTTCGGTCACTACGAAGTGACACGCGAGGCGGTGCTCGATTTCGCGCGCCAGTTCGATCCGCAGCCCTTTCATCTCGACGACACCGCCGCTGCCGGTGCGCTGTTCGGCCGGCTCGCCGCGAGCGGCTGGCACACCTGTGCGATGGCGATGCGCATGATGTGCGACGCCTATCTGCTGCACGCGGCCAGCCTCGGATCGCCCGGCATCGACCATCTGGTCTGGCCAACGCCGGTCTTCCCCGGCGATGTGCTGAGGATGCGCAGCACCGTTCTCGAGTCGCGCCCGCTCGCCAGTCGGCCGATGGTCGGCCTGGTGCGCATGAAGTCCGAGGTCATCAACCAGAACGGCGAGGTCGTGCTGTCCATGGAAGGGGTCGGCTTCTACCAGCGCCGTGCGACCGCGCCGCCGCCCGGCTGAATCGCGTGACTTAGTTCGTTGCGTCTGGCGCCGCGCCCGGCGCCGGCGGGGGCCCGAGGCGTGACAATCACGGGCTCGCTCGGCACGGCGGCATCGGCGCTCGCGCCAGCCGGGCCGGCACGGCGCCAACCCACTGGCAGGAGCCAGCGCACGCGCATGGTGATGAACCCGGCACACGCGATCGACGATCCAGGAGAGCCACTCGGTGCTCGGCGTCCGTACGGGCACGCCTTGCCGGCCGGCACCTACCTGCGCGACTACGAGATCACCGGACTGATCGGCGAAGGCGGTTTCGGCATCGTCTACCTCGCCTGGGACCATTCGCTGCAGCGCAAGGTGGCGATCAAGGAATACATGCCGGCCTCGATGGCGGGGCGGGCCGAGGGCGCGCTGCCGGTCGTGGTCCGTTCGGAACGCCAGCACGACGTCTTCAGGGCCGGCCTGAAGAGCTTCGTCAACGAGGCGCGTCTGCTCGCCCGCTTCGACCACCCCTCGCTGGTCAAGGTCTACCGGTTCTGGGAAGAGAACGGCACCGCCTACATGGTCATGCCGTTCTATGAAGGACCGACGCTCAAGGCCGCGCTTGCCGAGCTCGGCCATGTGCCCAGCGAGGCCGAGCTTCGCGCCTGGCTGAAGCCGATCCTCAACGCCGTCACGTTGCTGCATGAAGGCCATCTCTGGCACCAGAACATCGGCCCCGACGGCATCGTGCTGACGCCGATCGGCCCGGTGTTGTTCGGCTTCGGCGCCGCCGAGCACACGATCGCCGCGCTCGACCACACGCCCGCCGCCGCCCTCAAGCCGGGCTTCGCGGCGATCGAGCAGTACGGCAGCGCCGCCGAAACGACACGTGGCGCATGGACCGACCTGTATGCACTGGCCGCCGTCGTCTACGCCGCGATCACAGGCAGCCCGCCGGCGCCGGCCGCGGACCGTCTCGCCGAAGACCACGTCCAGCCGCTCTCGACGATCGCCGCGGGCCTGTACAGCGAGAGCTTCCTGGCCGCCATCGACGCGGCCTTGGCGGTCGAGCCGGAGCGCCGGCCGCGCGACCACCTCCAGTTCAGATCGCTGATGGGCGACATCGACGCGACCGAGCCGCTCGAACTGGCGCCGCCACGCGATCTGATGCACGAGCCCTTTGTCGGCAACCGCCCGGGCGAGCGCGAGATCACCGTTCCTGATCGGCCCCTGATGCCGGCGGGCGACAGCGCCGCAAAGCCGGGTGCCCGGCCGGCGACGACCGCCGCGGCGGTGCTGCGAACGACGCCCGGCGAGCGCGTCAAGGCGCCGGCGCACACGGGCGGCGACAGCGTGCCGCCGCGCTCGGCCGCCGGCTCGCCGTCGTGGCTGCGCCGGGACGCGGTGCGCCGCCTCTTCGGCAAGCGGGCGCTGTACGGCCTCGTTGCCGGCACCGGGGCGCTGATCGGCATCGCCGCGCTGGCGCTGCAGTTCTACGCCCGCCAGACCGGCCACCCGGTCGCCACGACGGCGGTCAGCACCGCACCCGCGCCTTCGGCCTCGGCGGCCGCCACGCCGGAAACGATCGCTGCGACCGTGCCGACGACACCGGTCGCCACCGACAGCCGCACCGCACCGAGCCCGCGGCCGGCGTCGGCGCCCTCGACCCTGGCCTCGCGCCAGGCGCCGGCCGGACCCGGCGCCACCGTCGCTTCGCCGCCGGTGCCTGCGACGATGGCGTCGACGCCCATCGCCACGCCGCCGGTTGCGCGTGCCGGCCCGGCGGGCGCCGCGCCGGTGGCGGTACCCGCGCCGGAAGATCTTTCGCCGCCGGCGAACGCCGCCGAACGCCTGGCGCGCTGCACCGAGATCCTGCAGAAGGCCTCGCTCGAACGCATCACCGCGGCCGAAACCAACTTTTTCAAAAGGGAGTGCAAATGAAGGCCTCCGCCCTCGTCCGCGGCCGCCTCGCCGCCTTGCTCGGCGTGGCGTTGATAGCGCTGCTCGCCGCCTGCTCCTCGTCGGAGCCGCAGTCTTTTGAAAAGGCGGCCGCCGACGCCACCGACAACCTGGTCGCGCAGACCGGAAAGCTGCCGTCCTTCCTGGCCCGGATCGAATCGACGCTGAGCACACCCGACGCGAATGCGCCGCGGCGCGGCATCGTGCTCGACCCGATGCTCGACATGATCACCGGCCAGCAGACCGAAACGACACTGCTGTTCGAGCGGCGGGTCACGCAGCGCATGGCCGCCAGGTTTCCGCAGTTCCAGTTTCTGCCCTTCCAGGCCGCCAACCTGTCGAAGGCGCAATACCTGCTGACCGGGACGATGACGCGCGTCACCACCGAGGCCAAGCCGACGGTGCGCCTCAGCCTGGCCCTCACCGACATTCGCAGCGGCCTGGTCGTCGCCCAGGCATCGGCACTCGCGCGCGAGGAAAACCTCGACGCCACGCCGTCGCGCTACTACAAGGACAGCCCGGTCCTGATCAAGGACAAGGTCGTCGAAGGCTATGCGCGGACGACATCGACACCGCCCGGTCAGCGTGCCGACCCGTACTACATGGAGCGGATCGGCGTCGGCACCGTGATCACGGAGGCGACGACCCTCTACAACGCCGAGCGCTACCAGGACGCGCTCGGCCAGTACCAGACCGCGCTGGCGACGCCGCAGGGGCAGCAGCTGCGCGCGGAAAGCGGCCTCTACCTCACCAACATGAAGCTGGGCCATACCGCCGAGGCCGAGCAGTCGTTCGGCCGCATCGTCTCGCTCGGCATCGCCTACAACGAGCTCGGCGTCAAGTTCCTCTTCAACCCGGGCAGCGTCGAGTTCTGGTCCGATCCGAAGATCAGCGGCGCCTACCAGATGTGGCTGCGCCAGATCGCGCGCGGCGTGGCCTCCGCCGGTAGCTGCATGAAGGTCGTCGGCCACACCAGCAAGAGCGGACCGGCCTCCGTCAACGACGCACTCTCGCTCAAACGCGCATCGACGATCCGGCAGCGGCTCACTAACGAGCAGCCGGTGCTGGCGACCCGGACCCAGGTCGAAGGCATGGGATTTCGCCAGAACATCGTCGGCAGCGGCACCGACAACGGCTTCGACGTGCTCGACCGGCGGGTCGAGTTCAAGATCGTGCCTTGCCCCCGCTGATGACCCGGCCGATCCCGCTTGGCGGAAAGCGCCGAACGGTCTAGGGTCACGGAATGAGCGCGCCTGACGACGACGAAGAGCGAACCATCATCCGACCGCGCTCGCAGCGGTCGGCATCGGCGCCGCTCGGCCACACGTTGCCGATCGGCACCTTCCTGCGCGACTACGAGATCAACGGGCTGATCGGCGAAGGCGGTTTCGGCATCGTCTACCTCGCCTGGGACCATTCGCTGCAGCGCAAGGTGGCGATCAAGGAATACATGCCGGCCTCGATGGCCTCGCGGGTGGCCGGCTCGTCGGCCATCGTCGTCAAGTCCGAGCGTCATCTCGATACCTTCAAGGCCGGGTTGAAGAGCTTCGTCAACGAGGCGCGTCTGCTTGCCAGATTCGACCACCCCTCGCTGGTCAAGGTCTACCGGTTCTGGGAAGAGAACGGCACCGCTTATATGGCCATGCCCTTCTACGAGGGGCCGACCCTGAAGGCGGCGCTGGCCGAGCTCGGCCACGTGCCGAGCGAAGCCGAGTTGCGCGCCTGGCTGAATCCGCTGCTCGACGCGCTGACAGTGATGCATGCCGCGCAATGCTTTCACCGCGACATCGCGCCCGACAACATCCTGCTCACCTCGGCCGGCCCGCTGCTGCTCGACTTCGGCGCCGCACGGCGCGTCATCGGCGACATGACGCATGCCCTGACGGTGGTGCTGAAGCCGGGGTATGCGCCCATCGAGCAATACGGCGACGTCGCGTCGATGTCGCAGGGCGCCTGGACCGACATCTATGCGTTGGCCTGCGTCGTCTACTACGCGATCACCGGCAAGACGCCGATGTCGTCGGTCGAGCGGCTCATGGACGACCGGCTCGAGCCGCTCTCCCGGACCGTGGCCGGACGCTATGGCGACGCCTTTCTGCGCGCGATCGACGCGGCGCTCGCCGTCAAGCCGCAGGACCGGCCGCAGAGCGAGGCACAGTTCCGCGCTCTGCTGGACGCCGACTTGCCCGCCGTCGCGCCGGCGCCGCCGTCGAGCGGCTATGGCACGCTGAGCCACGAGGCCTTCGCCACCACCGAAGAGCGCGGCTACTCGACCGTGCCCGGAACGCTGACGCCGGTGCTGGCGACGCAACTGCTCGCCCGTTCGCCCGAACCGCTGATGCCCGCCACGCAGGCAGGCGCCGATGTGGCCATGCCGCCAACGGAGCTGCAGACACAGATTTCGCCGCACCCCGACGAAGCGGACTGGCAAGCGTTGCCCGAGCCCGTCCCGGCCGCACCGATGGCGGCGGTCGCAGGCAAGCGTCAGGGCGCGATGCTCGGCTTGGCGCTGGTGCTCGTCGCAGCGGGCCTCGGCATTGGCGCGTACTTCTGGGTGCAGCCGCGCGGCGACGGCGGTGCCACACCGGCGGTACCGGCAGCCTCTGCGGCCGTCGTCCCGGTGCTGCCACCCCCGGCCCTGCCGGTCGCGTCCGCGCCGGTCGTCGCGTCGGCGCCGGCACCGACCACCGCCTCCGCGAGCGCGGCCGCGATTCCGATCGCGCCGCCGACGCGGATCGACGTCCCGGCACCGGCGAGCGCCGCCGCGTCGACACCGTTCGTCGAAGTCAAGCCGGCCATCGTCGAGCCGAGGCGCGAGCCGCCGCGGCCGGTGGTCGAGCCGCCGATTCGCGAGACCAAGCCGGTGGTCGTCGAGCCGGCAAAGGCGCGAAGAGAGCCCGCGCGCATCGAGCCGCCGGCCGAGACCAAGCCTGCCGCACCGCGCTACCCCGGAGGCGGTTACCGGTGCAGTGATATTCTGCAAAAGGCCTCGCTCGAGCCTTTGACGAGCGAAGAGGCGGCGTATCTGAAGAGGGAATGCAGATGAAAGTCTCGATCTCGAACTCCTTGCGAATCGCGGCGTGGAGCGGGGCCGCCGCTAGCCTGATGGCCGTCATGGCCGGTTGCGCGGCACCCCAGGCGACCAATCTCAACGAGGAGCTGCCGTTCGATCAGGCGGTGGCGCATGCGACCGACGGCCTGGCCGGGCAGACGCAAAAGCTGCCGGCCTTCCTTGCCAAGGTCGAGTCCAGGCTCAACAAGCGCGGCGTCGTCCTCGACCCGATGCTCGACGCCGCGACCGGCCAGCAGACCGCGGCCACCGTGCTGCTCGAGACCCGCGTTACCGAGCGGCTGACGACCCGGTTCGACCAGTTCGAGGTCCTGCCCTTCCAGTCGGCGAACCTGGCGCGTGCCCAGTACCTGCTCACGGGCACCATGACGCGCATCGACAGCGGCGCTTCGAACCGGAAACGCGCCCTGCAGATCAACCTCGCCCTCACCGAGCTGAAGAGCGGCAACGTCGTCGCGCAGGCCTCCGCCGTCGCCAAGGACGAAGGCCTCGACCACACGCCGCTCGCCTACTACCGGGACAGCCCGGTGCTGGTCAAGGACAAGGTCATCGAAGGCTATGCGCGCACCTCGGTGACGCCGCCGGGCCAGCGCGGCGACGCCTTCTACCTCGAGCGCATCGCCTCGGCCACCCTCATCAACGAAGCGACCACGCTGTACAACCAGGAGCGCTACGTCGAGGCGCTCGGCCAGTACCGGAGCGCCCTGGCGACGCCGACCGGCGAGCAGCTGCGCGTGCTGAACGGCATCTACCTCACGACCTTCAAGCTCGGCCGCATGGGCGAGGCCGAGCAGGCCTTCGGCCGCGTCGTCGCCCTCGGCATCGCCTACAACGAACTTGGCGTCAAGTTCCTGTTCAACCCGGGCACGACCGACTTCTGGTCCGACAGCAAGGTAAGCGGCCCCTACGCGATGTGGCTGCGCCAGATCGCCAAGGAAGGCACCGCCGCCAAGGTCTGCATGAGCGTCGTCGGCCACACCAGCAAGACCGGCTCGGAGCAGTCGAACGATGCGCTCTCGCTGCAGCGCGCCAATGTCATCCGGCAGCGCCTCTCGGGCGAGGCGGCGGCGCTCGGGGCGCGGACCAAGACCGTCGGCATGGGTTTTCGCCAGAACATCGTCGGCAGCAGCACCGACAACGCCGTCGACGCGCTCGACAGGCGCGTCGAATTCAAGATCATTCCCTGCGGCTAGCTAGGGCGCGACGCGCTCGCGCAGCAGCCGCTCGAGGCACTGCTCGCGGATGCCGTAGAACGACTTGATGGCGTCGGCCTCGGACCGGGCGCGCTCAGCCGCGGCGACGCGGCCGCCTTCGCGCCGCGTCGCCAGGATCATCTTGTTCTTGCTGGTGTGCTCGAGGGAGACGAACTCGAAGATCTTGGCTTCGTAGCCGGACGCTTCCAGGAACAAGGCTCGCAAGCTGTCGGTCACCATCTCGGCCTCCTGGCCGAGATGGACGCCGTGCCGGAACAGCGGCGCGAGCGGTCGCGGGCTCGTCATTTGCGGGCGCAGCTCCTTGTGGCAGCACGGCGACGCGACCAGGATGCGCGCGCCGGCGCGCATGCCGAGGTCGAGCGCATGGTCGGTCGCCGTGTCGCAGGCATGCAAGGCGATCATGACGTCGACCGCCTCGGGGTCGAAGCTGCGCAGATCGCCCTGGATGAAGCGAAGCCCTTCGCATTGCGAGCGTTCGGCGGCGCGGTTGCACAGGTCGACCAGGTCGGCGCGCAACTCGACGCCGGTGACCTGCGGCGCCACGCCGAAGCGCCGACGCAGATGCTCGTGCACGGCAAAGGTGAGGTAGCCCTTGCCGCAGCCGAAGTCGACGACGCGCAGCGCCAGCTCGCCGGTCACGCCGACGCTGTCGAGCGCGTGATCGAGCACCTCGAGGAACTTGTCGATCTGCTTCCACTTGCGCGCCATCGACGGGATCAGACGGTGCCGGTCGTCGGTGATGCCGAGATCGACGAGAAAGGGCAAGGTCAGCGAGAGGGCGCGTGCCTTCGTGCGGTCGTGCGCCAGCGCTCCGGAGTCGCCATCGGCGGCCGCGCGAGCCGCGCGGACGAGCGCCTGCTTGCCCTTGCGGCTGACCCGAAGCTGCAGCTCTTCGGTGCCCTCGTGCAGCGTCGCATGCGCGAACGACGGCGTGCCGGCCCGATCCAGCAGGGCGGCGATGGCGGCAAGGCCGGCGGCGTGGTCGAGGTTGCGTGTCTCGTCGCGGGTTGCGTGGCGGTAGACGAACGACAGGACCGGTGCACCGCGTAGCTCGATGCGGCGGATGCGGACGCTTTCGAGGTCGCCGGCGACGGCGAGCCGCTTCGACAGAACGAGCGACGAAAAACCGCCGACCTCGATGGCCCGGTCGACGGCGGAGAGAAAATCGTCGAGCGGCGTCACCTCGCGATTGTCCCCGAGAGACAGCCGCGCCGACCTGCGCGACACTCCTTGCCCATGCTCTTCGGCATCGCTGACTACGCGTCCTTCGTCGTCGCCGTGATCGTCTTCCTGATGATCCCGGGACCGGGCAACCTCGCCCTCATCACGTCCACCGGCAAGGGCGGCATGCGCGGCGGCCTGGCCGCGACGCTCGGCGTCATCGGCGGCGACCAGGTTCTTATGTGGCTGGCGGTGGCCGGCGTCGCCGCGTTGCTGGCGGCATATCCACCGGCGTTTCGCGGCGTGCAATGGCTGGGCGCCGGCTACCTGGCCTGGCTGGGCCTACGCATGATCCTGGCCAAGCCGGGCGACAAGCCGGTGCTGCACATCCGCGCCGGCCAGTACTTCCGACAGGCCTTCGCGATTACCCTCCTCAACCCGAAGGCGATCGTGTTCTACATGGCCTTCTTTCCGCTCTTCGTCGACCCGGCACGGCACGCCGGCCTGCTCACCTTCGCCGTGATGGCGGCGACGATCGCGGCGCTGACCCTTCTCTACGGCCTGATCATCACGCTGCTCACGCACACGCTGGCTGAACGGCTGCGCGCCAACCCGAAGGTGACGCGTGCGCTGCGGCGGCTCGCCGGCGTCTTCATGATCGGCTTCGGCGTCAAGCTCGTGACGCGATAGCGCGCGCGCTGCGCGCTCCGTCAGGCGGCGAGGCGGTCGGGCGGCGAGAGGAAGCCGTCCATCACGGCGCGGAGATCGATCGACGTCGACAGCACCGTCGCCATGCGCGGCGTGCAGAGCTCGGCGACGCGGTCGAGCGCGAACCAGCCGAAGCCGTCCATCTCGGGCAGGCGCCGGCTCGAGCCGCGCTCGACGAAGGTGCTTGCGCAGCAGAGGCGTTTTGGATCGACATGCTCCGACAGGGTGGCGAACAGATGGAGGTCCTTTTTCGCCGTATAGGCGAATCGGCCCAGGTCGAGCAGCGACTCGGCGGCGAAGACGAGGCCGGCTTCTTCGGCGGTTTCGCGCACCGCCGCCTGACGCGGCGTCTCGCCGTCGTTGATGCCGCCCTTGGGCAGATCCCAGTGGCGCTGGCCGGTGACGTGGCAGAGCAGAAGCTCGCGCGTCGGCGCAAAAATAACGATGCCGCAACTGAGTCGCCGGCCGTGGTGAAAGAGGTCTCTGGGCACGGCGTGATTGTCCCGCGATGCCGTCGCCAAGGCGCAAGTGCGGGCTTGCGCCGAGGCATCGGCCGCGAAATCCTGACGCTTCGCCGCCGCTCGTTTCGACGGTATGCCGGCCGCATTTCGACGCTAGGATGGCCTTCGTGTCACCCGCCTTCACGATCTTTGCGACCGCGATCGGCGACTGCGCGATCGCCTGGAACGCGGTCGGCCTGACCGGCGTCTGGCTGCCCGACACGTCGGGCACGAGGCTACGCGCGCGCATCGTCAGTCGTCGGCCGGGTGTCGTCGAAGCGCCACCGCCGGGCACGATGAAACAAGCCGTCGGTGCGATCACGGCGCTGCTGCAGGGCGAGCGGATCGATCTGAGCGCCATCCCGATCGACGACACGACGCTCGACGCCTTCGACGCCCGTGTCTACAACGCCGCGCGAACGATCCCGCCGGGGCGCGTCGTCACCTATGCGGCACTCGCCGAGCGCGTCAGCGCAACGGCGTCGGCGCGAGACGTCGGCCAGTCGCTGGGTCGCAATCCCTTTCCCATCGTCGTTCCATGTCACCGCATCGTCGCCGCCGGCGGCCAGCTGGGCGGCTTCTCGGCGCCGGGCGAGACGACGACCAAGCGCCGCCTGTTGACGATCGAGGATGCCCGGCTCGACGGCGTCGAGGACCTGTTCGATACGCCGAACGTCGACCGCGGGTCGAAGCGCTGATCGGGCAAGGTTCGGCGGCGAGGCCCTGCGCCCGGGTCTGGGCTCGATGTCCGATTCACGCAGTTGCCATACCGCTGAAGCCGAAGATGCCGTTCATCAATTTCTGTCTAGACAGAAATAACTGGCGATGGAAGACTGCGGCCATGGCCCTCACTGCTTCAGTTTCTCGCTTCGTCCTGCACTGGGGCGAGATGGGTGCCCGCTGGGGCGTCAATCGCACCGTAGCGCAGATCCATGCCCTGCTCTACATCACCGGGCGACCGATGCATGCCGACGAGATCGTCGAGACGCTGGAGGTCGCCCGCTCCAACGTCAGCAACAGCCTGCGCGAGCTGCAGGGCTGGAGCCTGGTCCGCCTGGTGCACCTGAGCGGCGACCGGCGCGACCACTACGAAACCTCGACCCATGTCTGGGAGTTAATGCGCACTATCGCCAGGGAGCGTCAAAAGCGCGAGATCGCTCCGACGATCGCTGTACTTCGTGGACTGC
Organism: Burkholderiales bacterium; assembly: GCA_025350505.1. Classification (GTDB taxonomy): domain Bacteria; phylum Pseudomonadota; class Gammaproteobacteria; order Burkholderiales; family Burkholderiaceae_C; genus Schlegelella_A. The sequence goes on along the minus strand of JANXXS010000207.1, from coordinate 10,332 downwards.
TGGCCGACGGTGCGATGCGCCAGGAACCGGTCGAGGTCAAACGCCGGATGGAAGAAACGCTGGAGCTGCTGGAGACGCTCACCGCCTGGGGCGAAGAGATGCTCAAGCTCGACACCGAGACCTTGAGCCAGGTCCTGAAGCTCGGCGCACGGATCAAGAAGCTGCTCGGCAAGGGCAACGCTCCGCGGCGCGGCGACGACATGACGGCCGCCGAGATATTGGGGCCTTGATAGAACGCCTGACTTTCTCTCACTGCCGAAACAAACGAAGGGCCTGTGATGCGCGCCGACTACCCACTGACGATCTTCTACGACGCGTCATGCCCTGTCTGCGCCCTGGAGATGGACCATCTGCGCGCCCGTGACGCCGCCAGCCGGCTGGTACTCGTCGACATGTCGGCGCCCGACTTCGATGCGGCGCGGTTCGGCCTGACGCTGCCCGAGCTCGACGCGGTCATCCACGCGCTGCGGCCCGACGGTTCGATCGTTCGCGGCATGGCGGTGCTGCGCCTGGCCTATGCCGCAACTGGTCTGGCCTGGGTGCTCCAGCCATCTGCGGCGGCGCCATTGCGGCCTCTGTTCGACGCCGGCTATCGCCTGTTCGCGCGGCACCGCAAGCCGATCTCGCGGGCGCTGGCGCCGTTCATCGTCGCACTGCGCGAACGACGCGGGCGACGCGCCCTGGCCGGCATGAACGCTTGCGCCGCCGGGACCTGCCGCCCACCTCAAGACGGCGACGCGACGCACGAGGAGTCGAGGTCATGAACATCCTGGTCTGCGGTTCCAGCGACTGTGTCGGCAACGCGATCGTTCGCGCCCTGCGTTGGCGCGGCCACCATGTGGTCGAGGCCGCGCGCGGACAGCGTGCGGGCAGGCAGCGAAGCCATGGCGGTCGACTTCATGGTCGAACGCTCACCCGAAGACTGGGCCGTCTCGCTGCGCGAGCGACGCATCGATGCGGTGATCAACTGCGTCGGCATCCTCATGGCCACCAGCAGTGCGAGCTTCGGCCGCGCGCATACCGACGGGCCGGTCGAGCTGTTTCGCGGTGCGGCGCTGGCCGGCGTCGGCCGCGTCGTTCAGGTTTCGGCGCTAGGTGTCGCCGACAGACCAAGCCCCGACGAGACGGATTACTTGCGCAGCAAACGCCTGGCCGACGAAGCGCTGCTCGCGCTCGGCATCGACGCTGCGATCGTCCGCCCGTCACTCATCTTCGGCCCGGGCAGCGAAAGCGCCGCCTTGTTCGCGACGCTGGCCAGCCTGCCGGTGATCGCGCTGCCGGGCGCCGGGCGACAGGCGACAGGCGGTGCAGCCGATCCACGTCTTCGAAGTCGCCGAAGCGATCGCCGGCCTGGTCGAACGCAGCGGTTCTGCGCGCGGCGTCTACGAGCTCGGCGGCAAGGACGCGCTCGACTACCGCGGCATGCTGGCGCGCTACCGCACCGCGCTCGGAATGGGCGACGCGATCTGGCTGCCGGTGCCGATGCCGCTCATGCGGCTCGGCGCCCGCCTGGCCGAGTGCATACCGCAGCGCGTCTACAGCCGCGACACGCTGCGTCTGCTCGAGACCGGCAACGTGCCCGCGCGCAACGCGGCGACGGTGCTGCTCGGCCGACCGCCGGCTGGGTTGGCAGACGGCCTGGCCGTGACGCCGCCTCGGCCGGCACTCGATACCCGCGTCGAGCTCGCGGCGCCGATCGATTTGGCGTTGCGCATCGCGCTCGCCTTTCTCTGGATCTACACCGCGGCGATCAGCGCCTGGTGGCCGGAGCGCTCGGGCGTGCTCGAGTTGCTGGCGCGCTGCGGCTTCGCTGGCAGCGCCGGCTACGCGGCCTTGGCCGCCTCGTGCGTGCTCAACGTCGCGCTCGGTACGCTGACGCTGCTACGGCCGTCGGTCCTTCTCTACGCCGTGCAAAGCGTGGCGGTCGTCGGCTACACCCTGACCGCGGCACTGAACGTGCCCGAGCTGACCCTCGATCATTGCGGGCCGCTGGTGAAGAACCTTCCCGTGCTGGGCTGCGTCGTCGTGCTGTGGCTTGCACACGCGGCGCGCCCCGCCGCGTCGCGCGGCGCGGATCAGACGTCGATGTTGGCCACGCGCAGCGCGTTGGTCTCGATGAACTGGCGGCGCGGCTCGACCTCGTCGCCCATCAGCATCGTGAAGACGCGGTCGGCCTCGAGCGCGTCGTCGAGCTGAATGCGCAGCAGCCTGCGCACGGTCGGATCCATCGTCGTTTCCCAGAGCTGGGCCGGGTTCATTTCGCCGAGGCCTTTGTAGCGCTGCCGCGAGACCGCGCCCTCGGCCTGCTGCACCAGCCAGGCCATCGCCTCTCGAAAGTCGCCGACCTTCGCCTCCTTCTGGCGATCGCCTTCGCCGCGCTTGACGATGGCGCCGGGACCGACCAGGCCGCGGAAGGTGCGACCTGCGGTGCTCAAGGCCTCGTAGTCGGCGCCGTGCACGAAGTCGGCGGTGATGACACTCGACTTGACGTTGCCGTGGTGCATGCGGCCGATGCGCAGGATGTGCTTGTCGGTGCGCGCGTCGAACTCGGCGGCGACCTCGGCGTCGATCAGGGCCGCGGCCAGCGCACGCGCTGAGGCCTCGGCCGCCTCGAGGGTGTCGAGGTCGATGGCCAGGCCGTTGGCGATCGCGCGCAGGGCATCGACGTCCATCCAGTTGGCGAGCCGCTCGACGACGTTCTTGGCCAGCACGTACTGGCGCGCGAGCGCTTCGAGGGGCTCGCCTTCGAGCACCGTGGGGCCGCCGGCCGCGCCGGTGTCGCCGGTCTCGAGCCGGGCGTCCTTCAGGGCGACGCGCATGAGGTAGGCGTCGAGCTCGTGGCCATCTTTCAGGTACTGCTCGTCTTTGCCGAACTTGACCTTGTAGAGGGGAGGCTGAGCGATGTAGATGTGGCCGCGCTCGACCAGCTCGGGCATCTGCCGGAACAGAAAGGTGAGCAGCAAAGTGCGGATGTGGGCGCCGTCGACGTCGGCGTCGGTCATGATGATGATGCGGTGGTAGCGGAGCTTGTCGACATTGAAGTCGTCGCCGCCGGTGCCCTTGCCGATGCCGGTGCCGAGCGCCGTGATGAGGGTCAGGATCTCGTTGCTGGTGAGCAGCTTTTCGTAGCGCGCCTTCTCGACGTTGAGGATCTTGCCGCGCAAAGGCAGGATCGCCTGGAACTTGCGATCGCGGCCCTGCTTGGCGGAGCCTCCGGCGGAGTCGCCTTCGACGATGTAGATCTCGCAGAGCGCCGGATCCTTCTCCTGGCAGTCGGCGAGCTTGCCGGGCAGGCCCATGCCGTCGAGCACGCCTTTCCTTCGCGTCATTTCGCGCGCCTTGCGGGCGGCTTCACGCGCGCGAGCGGCGTCGACGATCTTGCCGCAGATGATCTTGGCGTCGATCGGGTTCTCGAGCAGGTAGTCGGTGAGGGCCTTGCTCACCACGTCTTCGACCGGGCCGCGCACTTCGCTGGAGACCAGCTTGTCCTTGGTCTGGCTCGAGAACTTGGGCTCGGGCACCTTGACCGAGAGGACGCAGGTCAGGCCCTCGCGCATGTCGTCGCCGGTGACCTCGACCTTGGCCTTCTTGGCCAGCTCGTTGTCCTCGATGTACTTGTTGATGACCCGCGTCATCGCCGCGCGCAGCCCCGTCAGGTGGGTGCCGCCGTCGCGCTGCGGGATGTTGTTGGTGAAGCAGAGAACGTTCTCGCTGTAGCCGTCGTTCCACTGCATCGCCACTTCGCTGGTGATGACGGTGTGCTGGTCGCTTGCCTTCTGTCCGGTCGCACTGAACACCTTCGGGTGCAGCACTTTCTTGCCGGTGTTGATGAACTCGACGAAGCCCTTGACCCCGCCGGCGTAGGCGAAGTCGTCGGACTTGTTGTTGCGCTCGTCGACGAGACGGATGCGCACGCCGTTGTTCAGGAAGCTCAGCTCGCGCAGGCGCTTGCTGAGGATGTCGTAGTGGAAGTCGATGTTCGAGAAGATCTCGAGGTCAGGCAGGAAGTGCACTTCGGTGCCGCGCTTCTCGGTCTCGCCCGTGATCTTCATCGGCGAGGTCGCGAAACCGTTGCGCTCCTCGATGACGCGATCCTGCGTAACCCCCTGGCGGAACTCCATCGAATGCGCCAGGCCGTCGCGGCGGACGATCAGGCGCAGCCACTTCGAGAGGCCGTTGACGCAGCTAACGCCCACGCCATGCAGCCCGCCCGAGACCTTGTAACTGTTCTGGTTGAACTTGCCGCCGGCGTGCAGCTCGGTCAGCGCGATCTCGGCAGCCGAGCGCTTGGGCTCGTGCTTGTCGTCCATCTTCACGCCGGTCGGAATACCCCGGCCGTTGTCGATCACCGATATCGAGTTGTCGGTGTGGATGGTGACGACGATGTCGTCGCAAAAGCCGGCCAGCGATTCGTCGATCGAGTTGTCGACGACCTCGAACACGAGGTGATGCAGGCCGGTGCCGTCGGAGGTGTCGCCGATGTACATGCCGGGGCGCTTGCGAACCGCCTCGAGTCCTTCCAGGATCTGGATCGATCCTTCGCCGTAGGTGTCGCCGTTGAGGGCGCCGCCCTCGCGCAACTGGTCGGGCTCGAGCGGGCTGGTCGAGGCCTTGCTCGCCATGTCGCTGTGCGTGCCGGCGATCTCGGGCTTCTTGTCGTTGTCGTCTTCTTTGGGAGTCATCGAGGGTTTCGCCACGTCGTCAAATCCGCATCGGCATGACGACGTACTTGAAGCCGGCCTGGTCGGGCACGGTGATGAGGGCGCTCGAATTGGTGTCCTGCAGCTCCATCGTCACCATCTCCTGGCCCATGTTGGTGAGCGCGTCGATCAGGTAGGTGACGTTGAAGCCGATCTCGATGGCGTCGCCGCCGTAGTCGATCTCGAGCTCTTCCATCGCTTCTTCCTGCTCGGCGTTCGACGATGCGATGCGCAGCGTGCCCGGCTCGATGTTGACGCGAACACCCTTGAACTTCTCGCTCGTCAGGATGGCGGCGCGCTGCAGGCTCGACAGCAACGGCGCACGGCCGAGCGTGACCTTGTTCTTGTGGTTCTTCGGGATGACGCGGTTGTAGTCGGGGAACTTGCCTTCGACCAGCTTGGTGACGAACTCCATGCCGGCGAACGAGAACTTGGCCTGGTTGGGGGCGAAGCGCATCTCGATCGGCGTGTCGTCGTCCTTGAGCAGCCGCTGCAGCTCGAGCACGGTCTTCCGCGGCAGGATGACCTCCTGCTTCGGGATGTCGGTCTCGAGCGTCGCCTGGGCCAGCGCAAGGCGGTGGCCGTCGGTGGCGACGAGGGTCAGGCTCTTGCCTTCGGCGACGAACAAGATTCCGTTCAGGTAGTAGCGGATGTCGTGCACCGCCATCGCGAAATGCACCTGCGCGACCAGGCCGCGCAGCGCCTTCTGCGGCACGCTGAAGACCGGCCCGAAGTCGGCCGATTCCTGGACGAGGGGAAAGTCGTCGGCCGGCATCGTCTGCAACGTGAAGCGACTTTTGCCGCCGGCCAGCGTGAGTTTGGACTGCGTGGCGCTCAGGGTCACGGTCTGGTCGGCCGGCATCGAGCGCAGGATGTCGATCAGCTTTCGGGCGCCTACCGTCGTCGCGAAGTTGGTCGAGTCGCCGCCGAGCTCGGCCACAGTGCGCACCTGGATCTCCAGGTCGCTGGTCGTGAACTCGATGCTCGCGCCGGTCTTTCGGATCAGCACGTTGGCGAGGATCGGCAGCGTGTGCCGTCGTTCGACGATTCCCGAGACCGCTTGCAAGGCAGCCAGGAATTTTTCTTGTGCGGCTTTCAAGACAATCATGTCAACCTCTCAAGCTGGTCGTTGTAGTAGGCAAGCGCCTGTTCTGTGGGCAATCGCATTTTCGCCCTTTCTTTCAAGGAGTTAGGGCGTCGCGAAGCCTGTCGATGAAGTCTGTTCGGGCACGCCGCGCAAAGCGAACAACTTCGCCGGAACGGCTTGGCCTGTGGACAGGGTCCAGTTGTGCCGGAAGTTGTCCCCACGGTTGTCGCTTGACAGTCGCCGTCATTTCGCCCTGGGATCGCACATCAGCCCTTCAGCGTCTGCTCGAGCACGTGCAGTTGTTGATTGAGCTCGGTATTTTTCTGCCGCTCGGCCGAGATCTTGCGCACCGCATGCAGCACGGTCGTGTGGTCGCGGCCGCCGAACAACTCGCCGATCTCGGGCAGGCTCTTCTGCGTCATTTCCTTGGCGATGTACATCGCGATCTGGCGTGGCCGGGCGATCGAGGCCGGCCGCTTTTTCGAGTACATGTCGGCGACCTTGATCTTGTAGAAGTCGGCCACCGTCTTCTGGATGTTCTCGACTCCGACTTGGCGGTTCTGGATCGAGAGCAAGTCTTTCAGGGCCTCGCGCGCGAGCTGGATGTTGATGTCCTTGTGGCTGAAGCGCGAGTACGCCAGGATCTTGCGCAGCGCGCCTTCGAGCTCGCGCACGTTGGCGCGCACGTTCTTGGCGACGAAGAAGGCGACGTCTTCCGGCATCGGCGTCGCTTCCTGGTCGGCCTTCTTCATTAGGATGGCGACGCGCATCTCGAGCTCCGGCGGCTCGATCGCGACGGTGAGACCGGCGTCGAAGCGCGAGGTCAGGCGTTCGTCGATGTCGACCAGGCCCTTGGGGTAGGTGTCGCTGGTCATGATGATGTGCGCCCGCTTGGCGAGCAGCGCCTCGAAGGCGTTGAAGAACTCCTCCTGCGTGCGTTCCTTGCCGGCGAAGAACTGCACGTCGTCGATGAGCAGCAGGTCAAGCGAGTGGTACTTGGCTTTCAGCTCGTCGAAGGTCTTGCGCTGGTAGTTCTTCACCACGTCGGTGATGAACTGCTCGGCATGCAGATAGAGGATGCGCGCGTCGGGCCGGTCGGCCAGCAGCGCATTGCCGACGGCGTGGATCAGGTGCGTCTTGCCGAGGCCGACGCCGCCGTAGATGAAGAGCGGGTTGTACATCTGCCCCGGCGCGCCGGCGACGTGCAGCGCTGCGGTGCGTGCCATCTGATTGGCGCGGCCGGGCACCAGCGTGTCGAAGCTGAGCGCCGGGTTGAGGCGGCTGCGTGAAGGCAGCGTTGCCGATGGCAGCTGCGTCACCGTCGAATGACCGTTGCGGTGCGCAGGCGCCGAGACCTCCTCGCGCGGACCCAGCGACGACGGCATCGGTGGCTTGCTAGGCGCGTCGCGTGCTGCGAGCGTGATGTCGAGCCGCACCGGCTTGCCGGCAATCTCGGTGAGCGCGTTTTCGATGCGGCCGGCGTACTGAGTGCGAATCCAGTCGAGCTTGAAGCGGTTGGGCACGCGGATCGTCACCGTCGCACCGGCGTCGCCGAGGTCGGCCACCTCGGCATCGGGCAACGGCCGGATCCAGGTGTTGAATTGCTGATCGGGCAACTCGGCGGCGAGGCGTTCGCAACCGCGTTGCCAGAGGTCGGCTCGCATATGTGGAGAAGTACCTTGGAAAGCCGAAGATTGTAGCTCCGCGGGGCCGCGCAGGAGCCACTTATCCACAGTAAAAACCTTAACGGCGCCGGATCCCGTACTCGCGCCGACCCCAATGGGATCGACGTTGACGGGACGGCTCGTTCTTGATGTAATCGCGGGTTCGCCTCGGAGCGCTTGCTCCCGGCTCTGGAAACCACCATGAAACGCACTTACCAAGCCTCCAAGACCCGCCGCGCCCGCACGCACGGTTTTCTCGTCCGCATGAAGTCGCGCGGCGGTCGCGCGGTCATCAACGCCCGGCGCGCCAAGGGTCGCAAGCGTCTGGCTGTCTGAGGCGCCGCCGCGCGCGGCCGCATGCCCCGGCGCCAGCCCGCGGCCCAGGCGATGGCGCGTCTCGTCGAGTCGTCCGATTTCGAGCGCGTGCTCGGGTCGCGCAGCCGCGCCAGCACGGTGCATTTCGCTGTCCATCATCTCCCGGCCCTTGCCGCAGTTCCCGGCGCGGACTCGGCCAGGCCTGCGCCGCGCGAGTTATCAACAATCGGTGACCGTAGCGGTGAAGGACCTGTGGATGACTTGCCGCACCAACCGCTCCGGCGGCTCGGGGCCGTGGTCCCCAAAAGGCACGCAAGGCGCGCCGTGACACGGTCTTTGCTGAAACGACAGATCTATGCCGCCGGCGGTCGCCATGCCGCATCGCTGGGCCACGGTCTGTGGATTGTTCGCCTGCGTGCGCCCTTCGACCGGTCCCGATTCAAGAGCGCCGCGTCGACGGCGCTTACCTCGATGGCCCGCGACGAGCTCGAAGCGCTGTTCCTCGCCGCTGCAAGGTCGGCTCCGGCATGACACGGCTGGCGCAATCCCCTGCCTCCGGCTCTTGCCGAACCTGGCCGCGTCGCGCGCTGATTGCCTTCGTGCGCGGGTACCGGCTGCTGCTCAGTCCCTGGCTCGGCAACGTCTGCCGCTTCGAGCCCACCTGCTCGGTCTATGCCATCGGTGCGCTCGAGCGCCATGGCGCTGCGGCGGGTACTGTTCTCGCGATCGGGCGTATTGCCCGTTGCCATCCCTGGTGCGCCGGTGGACATGACCCCGTTCCGGCGATGCCGCCACGACTCTTTCGTGCCCTGATCGAACGCTCGCGGGTGCGCTCTTCCCCATCTTCACCCGGCGCTTCCGACGCTGCTTCCCCATGACCGACATCCGCCGCACCATTCTCTGGGTGGTGTTCTCCGCCTCGCTGTTCCTGATCTGGGGCGCCTGGAACAAGCACACCGGTCAGCCATCGTTCTTCGCGCCGCCGCGGCCCACGGCGACGCAGCCGGGCGCCCAGCCGCTCCCGGCCGTGCCGACGGGCGCGGCACCGGCGACCGCGGCGGCGGTGGCGGCCTCGCCCGCGACATCGGCCGCGCCCGCGCCGGGCGAGAAGGTGGAAGTCAAGACCGACCTGGTCTCGGCAACCTTCGACACGAAAGGCGCCGACCTTGTCGGCCTTGTGCTGCTGCACCAGCAAGACCACGCCGAGAGGCCGCTCTATGCGCCGTTCCTCGATCTTTTCGGCAGCGGCGGAGCCAAGCCGGAGAGCCATAACGTGGTGCTGTTCGACGCGTCGGCAGAGCACTACTACGTCGCGCAGACCGGGTTGTGGCCTTCTCCGGCCGGACCGGGCGCCCTCCCGGAGCACCACACGCTGATGACCCTGGTTCCGGGCGACCGGGTCATGAAAGACGGGGCGAACGAGTTGAGCGTCCGATTCGAATCGCCGGAAAGCGGTGGCGTCAAGCTGGTCAAGACCTACACCTTCCGGCGCGGCGACTATGTGATCGCGGTACGCAACGAGATCGTCAACGGTTCGGGCACGGCGATCAGCCCGACGCTCTACCTCCAATTGCTGCGCGGCGCCTACGTGCCACCCGGCGGTTCCGGCTTCTATTCGACCTTCACCGGGCCGGCCATCTACACCGACACCAAGCACTTCGACAAGATCGAGTTCAAAGCGATCGACAAACGCGAGAGCAACGACAAGGTCCTGCGTGAGTCGGCGGCGAGCGGTTGGGTCGCCATGGTCCAGCACTATTTCGCCACGGCTTGGTTGGTCGACAAGTCGGTCGCACCGGCATCGCCCTGGGAGTTCTTCTCCGGCAAGGTCGACGCGAATACCTACTCGGTCGGCATGCTGGTGCCGGTCGGCAGCATCGCTCCGGGAGCGACGAAGGTCGTCGATACGAAGCTGTTCGCCGGCCCGCAGGAAGAAGACAAGCTCACGGCACTGGCGCCGGGCCTCGAGCTGGTCAAGGACTACGGCATCTTCAAGATCCTCGCCGAACCCTTGTTCTGGCTCCTGACGCAGCTGCACAAGGTCATCGGCAACTGGGGCTGGTCGATCGTCGGCCTCGTCGTGCTGCTGAAGATCGCCTTCTACTGGCTCAATGCCAAGGCCTACGGCTCGATGGCCAAGATGAAAGCCATCAACCCGAAGATCATGGAGATGCGCGAGCGGCTGAAGGACAAGCCGCAGCAGATGCAGCAGGAGATGATGCGCATCTACCGCGAGGAAAAGGTCAACCCGCTTGGCGGTTGCCTGCCGATCGTGGCGCAGATGCCGTTCTTCATCTCGCTGTACTGGGTGCTGCTGTCGAGCGTCGAGATGCGCAACGCGCCCTGGATCGGCTGGATCACCGACCTCTCTGCCAAGGACCCCTACTTCATCCTGCCGCTGCTCATGACCGGCACGAGCCTGCTCCAGACCTGGCTCAACCCGACGCCGCCGGACCCGGTGCAGGCACGCATGATGTGGATCATGCCGCTCGTCTTCTCGGTGATGTTCTTCGTCTTCCCGGCCGGCCTGGTGCTGTACTGGCTGACGAACAACATCCTGTCGATC
>JANXXS010000195.1 GCA_025350505.1 Burkholderiales bacterium | reverse complement strand
CATCGACATCATCGAGTGGACGGAGGACGGCGACGGCGTTCTCGCCTGGCGTTTCCCGATGGAAGACCGCGAGATCCAGAACGGCGGCTCGCTCACGGTACGCGAATCGCAGATGGCCGTGTTCGTCAACGAAGGCAAGGTTGCCGACGTCTTCGGCCCGGGCCGCTACACGCTCACCACGGCGACGCTGCCGGTGCTCACCTACCTGCAGAACTGGGACAAGCTGTTTCGCAGCCCCTTCAAGAGCGACGTCTATTTCTTCAGCACGCGCCAGCAGATCGACCAGCGCTGGGGCACGACCCAGCCGGTGACGATCCGCGACAAGGACTTCGGCGCGGTGCGCCTGCGCGCCTTCGGCAACTACGCCTACCGCATCGCCGATCCGCGTCTCTTCTACAACGAGATCTCCGGTACGCGCGAGCGCTATACGGTCGCCGACCTCGACGGCCAGTTGCGTGGCCTGATGCTGCAAAACATCTCCGACGCGGTCGGCGCCAGCGGCACGCCTTTCCTCGACCTCGCCGCCAACCAGGTCGAGTTCGCCAAGGCCCTGCAGGAAGCGACGGCGCCGAATTTCGAGAAGCTCGGCCTGAAGCTCGAGATGGTGACGATGCAGAACGTGTCGCTGCCGGAAGAGCTGCAGAAGATCCTCGACCAGAAGATCGGCATGGGCATGGTCGGCGACATGGGCAAGTTCATGCAGTACCAGACCGCGCAATCGATCCCGGCGCTGGCCGCGGGCGCGGGCGGCGGTGATGGTGGCGGCGGCATCGTCGGCAGCGCGGTCGGCCTCGGCGCCGGTGTGGCGCTCGGCCAGGTCATGGCCAACCAGCTCGGCCAGGGGCTCGCCTCGAGCGCGCCCGGCGCGCCCGCTGCGGCAGCCGGCGTCCGGCCCGAGGAGGTGATGGCCACGCTCGAGCGTCTCGCCGACTTCAAGACCAAGGGCATCCTGACCCAGGAAGAGTTCGACGCGAAGAAGGCCGAGCTGCTGAAGAAGCTGGCCTGAGTACGATGTAGAGCGTCGTGAAGGCGGGGCCCGACGGTCCCGCCTTCGCACATCCGCATCCCCCTTGGCCACTGAACCTACTCCCCAGCGCGTCTATCGCGCGGCGTGCCCGAACTGCGGCGCGCCGGTCGAGTTTCGCTCGGCGGCGGCGCCGTTCGCGGTCTGCAGCTTCTGCCGCTCGACGGTGGTTCGCGCCGGCGACCAGTTGCGAAAGATCGGCGAGAGCGCCGAAGTCTTCGACGACCACACGCCGCTGCAGCTCGGCACGGCGGGCAAGCATCAAGGCGCCCACTTCACGATCGTCGGGCGCCTGCAATACCGCTACGCCGAAGGCACCTGGAACGAATGGCATGCGCTGTTCGAGACCGGCCCGGAGCTGCAGAAGTCGGGCTGGCTTTCCGAGGACAACGGACGCTACGTCATTGCCTTCGATGCGCCCTTGCAAACGCCGGTGCCGGCGCCCGAGATGCTGCAGCCCGGCGCGCCGCTCACCGTCAACGGCGAGAGCTGGTCGGTCGCCTCGGTCGTTGCCGCCAAGCTGATCGCGGCGCAGGGCGAGCTGCCGCGCCGGCCCAATCTCGACAAGGCCTTCGTCGTCGCCGACCTGCGCAGCGCGCGCGGAGACGTCGGCACGATCGACTACACCGACGCGGCGCATCCGATGTGGTCGATCGGCCACTCGGTTTCGCTGTCGGAGCTGGCGCTGACGGGGTTGAGCGATGCGGGCGAGAAGACGCTCTCCGGCCGCACCCTGCCCTGCCCGAACTGCGGCGCCGCGCTCGAGGTCAAGCTCGAGACGACGCAATCGATCGTCTGCCATCAATGCAAGTCGGTGATCGACGTCTCGCAAGGCGTCGGCGGTGACCTCGCGCACTACCAGCAGACGAACGGCATGGAGCCGCAGATTCCGCTCGGCACGGTCGGCACGATCGCATTCGGCGGGAAGGAAGCGCTGCCCTGGCAAGTGGTGGGCTACGTCGAGCGCTGCGAAGTGCCCGACGGCAGCGACGACGAGCAGACCTTCTGGCGCGAATACCTGCTCTATCACCGCATCGAGGGCTTCGCCTTCATCGTCGACGCCGAGGACGGCTGGAGCTGGTCGGTGCCGATCACCGGCGCGCCGCAATCGTTCGGCGAGAGCGTCAAGTACCAGGACGTTCTCTACAAGAAGCTCTACGACTACACCGGCCAGGTCACCTATGTGCTGGGCGAGTTCTACTGGCAGCTGACGCGCGACCAGCGCACCGCCAACAGCGACTACGTCGGCACCGGCAAGGCATCGACGCGGCGCCTCAACCGCGAGCAGACCGCGGGCGAGGGCACGCAGGAGGTGGTCTGGTCGGCCGGCGAGACGCTCTCGGCCGACGCCGTGCTGGCCGCCTTTCGCCTCGGCGCCGACAAGCGCGCCGCCTTGCAGCGCGACGCCCTGCCGACCGCCTTCAACAGCTCGTCGCGCCTGGCCAAGATCATCTTCTGGATCTTCATCGTCATCGTCGTCCTGCTCCTCTTCCGTTGTGGCAGCGGCGGCGGAACGAGCGACTGCAACGAGACCCGCAATACCTACGGCGAAGCGTCGCAGGAGTACCAGAGCTGCCTCAACAACCAGCGCAGCGGCGGTGGCGGCTTTCGCACCGGTGGCGGCTCGTTCGGCGGATTTTCCAGCGGCGGCGGCCACAAGTAGCGGTCGCACGCAGACCTTTCACAGCAGGAGCAAGCAATGGCAATGGAATGGCTCAAGCCCGAGATCATCTTCGGGTCGATCCTCTACGCGGCGATGGGCGTCGTCATCTTCTGGGTGTCGTTCGTCATCATCGACAAGCTGACGCCGTTTCACTTGTGGGAAGAGATCGTCCACAAGCAGAACACGGCGCTCGCGATCGTCGTCGGCGCGATGGCGATCGCCATCGGCCTGATCGTCGCGGCGGCGGTGCATGGGTGACTGACGTCCGGCAGGACGGCGCGTCGGCGCCGATCCGCCCGGCCGAGGTGGCGCTGCTCGCCTCGGTCTTCGTCGTCGCTGCCTGCGGGCTCGTCTACGAGCTGGCCGCCGGCACGCTCGCGAGCTACCTGCTCGGCGACTCGATCCTCCAGTTCTCGACCGTCATCGGCACCTATCTGTTCGCGATGGGTGTCGGCTCCTGGCTCTCGCGCTACCTCGAACGCCAGCTCGTCGCCCAGTTCCTGCGCATCGAGCTGCTCGTTGGCCTGATCGGCGGGCTGATGCCGGCGGCGCTGTTCGCGCTGCAGTCGGCGGCGACGCCGTCGTTTCGCTTCGCGCTCTACGCGCTGGTGCTCGCCGTCGGCGTGCTCGTCGGGCTGGAGATTCCGCTCGTCATGCGCATCCTGAAGCGCCACGCCGGATCGGGCGC